>DATERL010000090.1:0-25714 GCA_035271585.1 Prolixibacteraceae bacterium | reverse complement strand
GTCGAAGGGTGACTTATAATTTGCCCTTACACGATTTAAACGAACCCTCCAATGTCGACAACTTTACAATTCGCTCAACTTATTTGGATTTTCCTTTAATGTTGAAATACAAATCGAAACGTATTATTAACCAACGTCCTTATATGCTCACCGGTTTAGCCATGAGGGTTGATATTTCGAAAGCCGAAAAAGCGGAGTTATTGCGCCTAAAGAAAGCCACCTTTTATGCCGAAGCCGGCATGGGCTGGGATATTTATTTGCAATTTTTTCGTCTTTCAACCGAGTTGAAATATAGTTTTGGTATCAACAATTCTTTAACAGCTCCACCGGTTGAACCACAGCCCAAATATTATAATCAGGCATTTAAACGTTTATCGTCGCACATGCTTACTTTAAGTTTTCACTTTGAATAGTGAACCTTAATGCTTACCAAGCTGTTTTCAAAATAAAACATCACTTTGATTAAAAATATTAACATCAGCGTATTGCCCGAAGTGGCTGCATCCGAAACCGGCTATAAGCTCGAAATTGCGAAGCAGTTAGGGCTTAGTGTTGCCGATATCACTCATGTGAATATCGTTAGGCGCTCAATTGACGCGCGTGGACGAAGTGTTCGTATTAATTTGGGTGTCGAAGTTTACATCAACGAAATACCATCGGTTGTTGAACCCATCGTTTTCGATTATCCTAATGTAACCAATAAAACCGAAGTGATTATTGTTGGAGCAGGTCCCGCTGGTTTGTTCGCAGCCTTGCGGCTTATTGAGCTGGGCATAAAACCGCTTATTATCGAACGTGGAAAAGAGGTATCGGAACGTAAAGCCGACATCGCTGCAATACATCGTGGCGAGGGCGTAAATCCCGATTCAAATTATGGCTACGGCGAAGGCGGTGCCGGAACTTTTTCAGATGGAAAACTGTACACGCGTTCAAAAAAACGAGGCGATATCAATAAAATACTGAAAGTGTTTTTCTTTCATGGTGCTCAACCTGAGATACTGATTGATGCCCATCCTCATATTGGAACCAATGTTTTGCCCAGGGTAATTAAACGCATCAGGGAATCCATTTTGGCCGCTGGGGGCGAAATTCATTTTAGTAGCCGTGTAATAGATTTCATTATTGAAAACGGAAGGCTTACTGGTGTTGAAACGAATAATGGCTTGAAATTAAAGGGAAAAGCTGTAATTTTGGCTACCGGTCATTCGGCACGCGATATCTATAAACTATTGCATAATAAAGGCATACAACTCGAATCGAAAAATTTCGCAGTAGGGGTCAGGGTCGAACATCCCCAAATGCTGATTGACCAAATACAATATCACCGTAAAGACAGGGGGATTTATCTGCCCGCCGCAACTTATAGTTTTGTTGAACAGGTCGGGGGCAGGGGAGTGTACTCGTTCTGTATGTGTCCCGGTGGCATTATTGTTCCGGCTTCAACGTCGAACGACGAAATGGTGGTCAACGGTATGTCGCCCTCGAATAGGGGCGGTAAATATGCCAATTCGGGTATCGTGGTTGAGGTTCACACCAACGATTTGAAAGAATATGCCCATTTAAACGAAATGACCGGTTTGAAATTTCAGGAAGACATTGAAAATTTAAGTTACAAAATGGCTGGAAATTCTCATTTTGCGCCCGCGCAGCGCTTATCCGATTTTGTAAGTGGTAAAGCCTCCGATTCCTTACCCGAAACTTCTTACCATCCCGGCATAATAGCTTCCGATTTGCACCGTTGGCTGCCTCAAATTATTGGCGAGCGTTTGCAGCAAGGTTTTAGGCGTTTCGATGCAAAAGCTCGAGGTTTTCTTACCAACGAAGCTGTAGTCATGGGAGTTGAGTCGCGAACATCATCGCCGGTGCGTGTTCCCCGTAATCCCGATACTTTTGAACATGTTCAAATGAAAGGGCTGTTTCCTTGTGGTGAGGGTGCAGGCTACGCTGGAGGAATAGTATCGTCGGCGGTTGATGGTGAGCGCTGTGCCGAAATGGTGGCCGCTTTGGTCAAATAATCTGAATTGTAATTAATTGGGAATATTTATTGTTGTGTCAAATGGCTGTGTAAATCAGCCTTATTCAGCGCCTCACCTAAATATTAAATTGTCACTAATAAATAATAAATTACTTCCGTCGTTTAAATTCGGAACAAATAATTGATGTTGCCATCGAAACATTGAGCGATTCGACCTGTGAATTACTTTCGGCAAACGATGGAATCAGTAACTTTTTATCAATTAAGTGGGCAACCGGCTCCGAAATGCCTTTTCCTTCGTTCCCCATCACAATGATTCCGTTTTTATTTAGCGAAGTCTCATATATATTCTCTCCATCGAGGAATGTGCCGTAAATAGATAGTTTTTTGCGACCGGCATTTTCTAAAAACGAAACAAGATTCGTGTAATGAACCGAAACGTTAGCAATGGCGCCCATGGTTGACTGTATTACTTTTGGGTTGTAGCAATCGGCAGAGTTCTCGGAACACACAATATGCTTAATGCCAAACCACGACGCGAGTCGGATGATAGTGCCCAGATTACCAGGATCTTGTACATCGTCGAGTGCAATAACCAGTTCCCGCTCACATAAAACGGTGGATAGTAAAGTTGGTTTCTGATAGCAGATGGCAAGTACCTCGGGTGGCGACTTTAATAAGCTAACTTTTTTTATTTCATCAAAATCAGCTTCAATCTTATCACAATCAATATCCGAATAGCTGTTAATTTGCCCCGGTAGCGCAATAATTGTATGAAAGTTGAAGTTGAATTGACGAAGCTGGTCGATTAAGCGTTTTCCCTCGGCCCAAAAAAGCTCCGACTGTTCGCGATTCTTTTTTCGCGACAGCGATTGTATTAACTTTGTTTTATTTTTACTAATCATCGTGTATTTTCTTGCAGCTAAATTATATTTGTTCTGCCTATATTCAAAAGTTAAGTTTGGTTATTTTTGTACCAAGTGAAGAAAAGAAATAAATACATCAGAAAATCATTTTTGCTCATCGTTACGATGGTGATGGTTTTGTCAGGATGCCGCTCAACCCGTTATATCCCTGATGATAGGTATTTGCTCAGCGATATCGATATTGAAATTGATAATAAGGCGATTGATAAAATCGAATTGGCAACCTATATTAGACAAAAAGAAAATCTTAAAATACTGGGATTGTTTAAGTTTCACCTCTGGATGTATAATCTTTCGAGTAAAGACAAAGAAAGGGGTTGGTTGAAAAGAATAGGGGAGCCGCCCGTGGTTTACGACGAAGGATTAAAAAATAAAACAGCACAACAATTAAAGCAATACCTTAATAATAAGGGATATTATAGGGCCGAAGTAACCGATACCGTGCTTTATAAAAACCACAAAGCCAAAATAAAATTTAATATCGAGACGGACGATCCTTATGTTGTTCAGCAAATGAACTACACTTTTAACGATTCGCTTTTAATTGATTTTGTTTTAAGCCGAAAGGGGCGATCATTGATAAAAGAAGGTGATGTTTTCGATGTTGATGTTTTACAAAAGGAGCGCGAAAGGATTACCACAGGCCTGCGAAATCAAGGATATTTCCGCTTTGCCGAAGAGTTTATTCATTTTAAAGTGGACACAACTAAGACCGAAAAAATGGTCGATTTGGAAATTATTGTTGAGAAAGCAAATATTGCCATCGACATTGAACAAGAAAACCACAAAAAATACCTGGTACGCGATTATGAGATTTTTATCGATAGGCAACGAAAAGGGATGGAGCTTATTCGAACGCAGCAGTATACCGACTCAACATTAATCGATGGCTATAAATTTTATCATAACGGGAACATTCCCATTAAAAAGGATTTGTTGATAAAAACCTTCGATATTACTCCCGGCGATTTCTACTCCAAACGTTTAGAAGACCGTACGTACAGTAATTTATATGAATTAAAGCAATTTAACTACGTGAATGTTCAGTTTGTTGAGTTGCCCGATAAAAAGGATAGCTTAACGGGTTATTTGCGTGAAATGATTTTCCTGCCTTTACAAACCCGTCAAAATTATTCGTTCGAAATTGAAGGTACTAATACCGATGCTAATTTAGGCGTGGCGGGCAACATCAATTATCAGCATCGTAATTTGTTGGGTGGTGCCGAAATATTTGATTTTAATATAAAAGGAGGAACCGAAAGACAAATAATCGATAGTGATAACCGTAAATTTATAACGGTCGAATTTGGTGTTACCCCTAAACTTACCATTCCTGGGTTTATTTTTCCTATTATATCAAACAATATTCAATTTTTCTCAACGCCATACACGTTTATTTCAACGGCTTTTAACTATCAAAAGCGCCCCAATTATACCCGAACTATCATTAACACAACTTTTGGCTACTTTTGGCGATCGAACCGTTATAACACCCATTCGTTCAGCTTACTCGATTTAAATGCGGTAAAAATATTCAACCTTAATGCCGATTTTATGGATGGCATTAAGGATTTGTATATAAAAAGTAGTTACACCGACCATATTATTTCGGCCAGTAGCTATAGCTTTATTTATAATAGCCAAAGCTCATTAAGGCGCCCCGATTACCGATATTTTAAAATGAATATCGAAGCCGCCGGAAATGCATTATGGGGATTAAGCATCCTAACGAATCGTGAAAAGGTTTATCTCGAAAATCAGAATGCTGTTGCTCAACTTTATCATTTTGAATATTTTGACACCCGATTTGCCCAGTATCTTAAAGGTGATTTTGAATATCGCTATGGTTATCGCTACGATAAATTCAATGTAATTGCTACTAGGGCTTTTGTGGGCATTGCTTATCCTTATGGTAATTTTAACGTTATGCCTTTTGAAAAACGCTACTTTACAGGGGGCGCAAATGGTATCAGGGCTTGGCAGGTTCGGTCTTTGGGACCTGGCACTTATGCTTCTGCAATCGGAGAATATCCGAACCAGTCGGCCGATATTAAACTCGAAGCCAACATCGAATACCGGTTTAAGTTATTCTGGATGTTTGAAGGTGCATTATTTCTCGACGGTGGAAATATTTGGGCCATAAATGAATTAGATAACCGCCCTGGTGCTGTTTTTAACTTCGATAGTTTTTATCAGGAATTTGCGTTGGGAACAGGATTTGGGCTAAGGATGGTTACTAGTTATTTTATTTTGCGTGCCGATGTAGGTTTAAAATTAAGAGATCCTTCCTTAGAAATGGGTAAACGCTGGATTCCTGTTGAACGCAGATATAATTCTTCCGATCTTAATATTAATATTGCGATTGGCTATCCATTCTAGGTGATTTGCGATTAAACTTTGACCATTTATTATTGCGGCTAAGCGTTGATTATTATTGCTTTGCATTCGATACAACAATAAAAAGGTTCAACCACTTAGAAATCCAAAGGATCTGTGATCTAACAAAAAAACCGTCGTTTTATGCAAACAACGGTTTCTTTGAATATTGTGTTTTTGTTGGTTATGCTTTTTGAGCTGAACCTAAAACATTGATATTTTTGTGCATGTAAAGTTTTTTCAGCTCATCACGTGCTGGTCCCAGGTATTTGCGGGGATCAAATTCGCCTGTTTTAGTGGCCAATACTTCGCGTATAGCAGCAGTCATAGCTAAACGGCCATCGGAGTCGATATTTATTTTACATACGGCTGATTTGGCGGCCCTGCGTAATTGCTCTTCGGGAATACCAATTGTATCTTTCAAAGTGCCACCGTATTTATTAATTGTTTCAGCATATTTTTGTGGAACAGAAGATGAACCGTGGAGTACAATAGGAAATCCGGGAATACGTTTTTCAATTTCTTCTAAAATGTCGAAACGCAATGGAGGTGGAACCAAAACGCCATTGGCATCGCGGGTGCATTGTGCAGGAGTGAATTTGTTAGCACCATGTGATGTTCCAATTGAAATGGCCAACGAGTCAACACCTGTACGGGTAACAAAATCAACAACTTCGTCGGGTTGTGTGTAGGTCGAATGTTCGGCTACAACATCGTCTTCAACTCCAGCCAAAACACCCAATTCGCCTTCAACACTTACGCCGCGAGCGTGTGCGTATTCAACTACTTTTTTGGTTAATGCAACGTTCTCTTCGTATGAATGGTGCGAACCATCAATCATTACCGACGAAAAACCATTGTCGATACAGTCTTTGCATAATTCGAATGTGTCGCCGTGGTCAAGGTGCAATACAATTGGAATTTCGAAGCCCAGCTCTTTTACGTATTCAACTGCGCCACGAGCCATGTTGCGTAATAAAGTAGCATTGGCATAATTACGTGCACCCGATGATACCTGAAGAATTACAGGCGATTTGGTATCAACACATGCCTGTAAAATGGCTTGCATTTGTTCCATGTTGTTGAAGTTGTATGCAGGAATTGCGTATCCGCCTGCAACTGCTTTTTCGAATAACTCTTTGCTGTTTACCAGTCCGAGCTCTTTATAACTAACAGTCATTTGATTATGGTTTATTGTTAATAAATATTTTTGGAATTATAAATTCAATGTTAATGTGACAGTCTATTTATTTTTGATTGGCAAATGTATAAATTCATCTGTTTTTTGCAAAGTGTTGATGTTATTAACTGTGACTTGCAATTTTAACTATAAAAAATTATAAAATAGTATTTTGTTGTTTACCTTTAGCCAACATTAAAATTTCCTTAACACGAAAAGGTTTTATGAATTCATTTAAACAATACCATTTTTTAGGTGTTTAATGATATACTTGTTAACCTTACAGTCCGCTAAGTAATAGTTTAGTATAAGTATCACAAAATCAATTAAGTATATTATGAAAAAGATTTCTGAAGTTATTAAGCCGGGCGTAGTAACCGGCAAAGATTTAAAATACGTGTTTGATTATGCCAAAGCAAATGGTTTTGCAATTCCTGCTGTAAACGTAGTGGGCGGCGATTCAATAAATGGTGTAATGGAAGCAGCCAAACTTGTAAATTCACCCGTAATTATTCAGCTTTCGAATGGTGGCGCACAGTTTGTTGCCGGTAAAGGGCTTAAGCTCGAAGGCCAGCAAGCTCAGGTACTGGGTTCAATTGCAGCAGCTAAGCATGTTCATTTACTTGCCGAAGCCTATGGCGTATATGTGGTTTTACATACCGACCATGCTGCAAAAAAACTGCTCCCTTGGATCGATGGATTAATTGAAGCCAGTGAGCAACACTTTGCTAAATTTGGTAAGCCCTTGTTTAGTTCACACATGCTCGACCTCTCGGAGGAACCGTTGGCTGAAAATATTCAAATTTGTGTTGACTACTTTAAGCGCATGAATAAAATTGATCAATTCCTTGAAATTGAATTGGGTATTACCGGTGGCGAAGAAGATGGAGTTGATAATTCGGCTGTTGATAATGCATTGCTTTACACCCAACCCGACGAGGTTGATAGATTTTACCAGGCACTTAGTGCGGTGTCGCCTAATTTTACCATTGCAGCAGCATTTGGTAACGTACATGGTGTTTATAAGCCAGGAAACGTTAAACTCGAGCCTAAAATTCTAAAAAACTCACAAGAATACATTAAAAATAAACATGGCTATTCCGACGATAAACCGGTTAGTTTTGTTTTTCATGGAGGAAGCGGCTCAAGTTTCGAAGAAATTCGTGAAGCAATTGGATATGGTGTGGTGAAAATGAACATCGATACCGATACACAATGGGCTACATGGGATGGTGTTCGGATATTCGAAGCCAAAAATCGTGCTTATTTGCAAGGCCAGATCGGGAACCCCGAAGGTAGCGACAAGCCCAACAAAAAGTATTACGACCCACGCACTTGGTTGCGCAAGGGGCAGGAAACTTTAGTTGAAAGGCTTAAAGTTGCTTTTAACGATTTAAACTGTATTAATCGCAATTAATTTGTGTTTATAATAATAGTATAAAGGCCGGGGATTTACCCTGGCTTTTTTTATTGTGTAACACTTTTGTGAAAATAAAGGTGGCTTTTTTTTGAAGTTTACTATTTTTAGTCCAAATTTTAAAATCGAGATATGTCAAAGTTACCCGGTCAGCCGATCCGCGATTCGTTTGGGAGTAAATTTGGAGTAATTGCTGCAACTGCCGGTTCGGCCGTAGGCTTGGGGAATATATGGCGTTTCCCCTACATTGCTGGTGAGAACGGCGGTGGTGCATTTTTGTTGATCTATCTATTCTTTATAATTGCCATTGGTTTGCCTGTAATGATATCAGAGTTATCGATAGGGCGTGCAACTCAGCGTAATCCTTTTGGTGCGTTTCGCATGTTAAAACCTAAAACAAAATGGTTCTGGATTGGAATAATGGGAATTGGAGCAGCATTTATGATTAATGCTTTTTATAGCGTGATAGCCGGTTGGACACTTGAATACCTGTTTAAGGCCATTTCGAACCAGTTTGCAGGGAAAAACGCAACTGAAATTACTTCGCTTTTTACTGGTTTTCAACACAGCAGTTGGCGACCTCTTATGTGGACAATTGTATTTATTGCGCTGTCGGGTAGTGTTGTAATGTCGGGTGTTCAAAAGGGCATTGAGAAATATACTAAAATTTTAATGCCCCTTTTGATTGTGCTTATCGTAATTTTAAACATAAGGGCAGTTACATTGCCCGGAGCTTCCGAAGGGCTGAAGTTCCTTTTTTATCCCGATTTTTCAAAAATAAAGCCATCATCAATTATCCAAGCTTTGGGACAAGCTTTTTTTTCGCTTAGTATTGGTATGGGTACGCTAATTACTTATGGATCATATATTAATCGAAAAGACAACATAGCAACATCGGCATCGGCTGTAGTAATAATCGATACCATTGTTGCCATTTTGGCTGGGGTTGCCATTTTCCCTGCGGTGTTTGCCTTTGGGATTAACCCCGCTTCGGGACCCGATTTAGTTTTTCTTACTCTTCCAAATATTTTTGCCCAAATGAAAGGAGGGTATATTTTTGCTCTGATGTTCTTTTTTATTTTATCGGTGGCCGCTCTTACTTCAACCATTTCGATACTCGAAGTGGTAGTGGCTTATTTCAGCGAAGAATTGAAAATGACCAGAAAAAAGGCCATTTACATTGCATCGGCAGGGATAGCTGTTTTGAGCATTTTATGCAGTTTGTCGTTATACAAAGTGCCCAGTATTTCAATTGCAGGCTTCAACTTGTTTAATATCATGGATTATGTGTCGGCCAACATCCTACTGCCATTGGGTGGATTCTTTATTGTGTTGTTTGTTGCGTGGTTTTTTGGCAAGAACAAATTGAAAGCCGAGTTATCGTCAAATGGTATCTATAAAATCGGCTATTTTAAAATATTTAATTTCATTATAAAATTCTTAGCCCCTTTAGCAATTGCTTTGGTTTTTATGAATGGTTTGGGCTTGATTAAGTTTTAATATTAAAAAGGTTGATTTTTTTAAACAAATCAGCATTCAAATGAAAAATAAGCCTGTTCGTTAAAAACATGCTTAATTTTTTTTGCACTTCCATTTATGATTTTTGTTTTTTTGCGAAATTTGAGATAGCTCAGTTTTGCACATTAAAGGGATTTTTGCCTTCAATGTTGTAGATGAAAACTGACAGCCCACTAAAACGTAAATGAAATGAAGCTCCGAAAAACCCTGAGCCAGATGATGGTAATGAGCAAAGCCGAACAAAACGGTGTTGTGGTTCTCATGGCTATTTTATTTCTTATCATTGTTTTTAGATTTTTCATTCCCGTTTTGTTTAAAAACGACGAATCGTATGCCGAAGATATTCAACGAAAAATAGCCCAAATGGGACTACAGGAAGAGTTGGCAAAAAGTGGTACGTCGGGGGTTTTATCAAACGAAAGTAATTTGGACAAAATCAACACCTCAAAAAACCTAGCGAAATCAACAATTCGTTCAACTCCAATTAATTACTTCAAATTTGATCCCAACAAGATAAACAAAGAGGAGCTTTTAAAATTGGGGTTTTCCGATAAAATGGCAGTTACGTTTATTAATTATCGATCGAAGGGGGGAATGTTTTATAAACCTGCCGATTTGTTGAAAGTTTACAGTGTTGATTCGGCCTTGTATCATAAGTTGGAACCATACATTGATATCACTCCCATACGAAAAGAAAAAACGTATGAAAAAGTAGTCGAAAAAGCAGTTGAAAAAGTAACTATAACAGATGAAAAGCCTCATTACACCAAGAGAAAATTTGAAATAATTGAAATAAACAGTGCTGATTCGACCCTCTTGACCTCGCTAGCAGGAATAGGCCCTGTATTTGCAAGTCGTATTTGCAATTTCAGAAATAAACTGGGAGGTTTTGTCGTTGTTGACCAATTGAAACAGGTGTATAATTTTCCTGAAGAGACTTATCAAAGAATTCTGCCATATATTACAATTGACACATTGCTGGTTTCAAAAATAAACATCAATTTTGCCAATACCGACGAATTAAAACAGCATCCTTATTGTAATTACGAAAATGCCCGTAAAATAATTGAATATCGGTCCGTACACGGACAATTCCAAAGTGTGTCACTATTGTTATCGAATCAGGTGGTATCGGCTGAAGTATATTCGCAGCTTAAACAGTATTTAACCGTGAATTAATTAATAGTTTTTAATTCGATAATAAAGGGTAAGGGTTTTAAAAAAAATCAAGCTATCAACAAAAACAAAAAAAATGGATGAAAAATATTTGAATATCATCGAATCATTACTAAATTTGCGCTCCGTTTTAAATAAAAAAGAACAAAATAATTAACAGCAACTATGATTGTAATTCCAGTAAAAGAGGGCGAGAACGTAGAGCGTGCGCTAAAAAGGTTTAAACGCAAATTTGAAAAAACAGGTGTAGTAAAAGAGTTACGTAGCCGTCAGGCATTCGCTAAACCTTCAGTTATACGTCGGGCTCAAATCAAAAAAGCAGTTTATATACAAAAATTGCAAAGGGAGGACGATTAGTATTAGGGGTTGTCAGAACTTATTTATATATTGTTCTGTTAATATCTAAACCCGTTTCAAATGTCGTTCGCCGAAGAATTTTATAAATACCTTCAGTTCGAAAAACGTTACTCAGCTCATACGCTGGTAGCTTATAAAACAGACCTCGGTCAGTTCATCCAATTTATGAATGAGGTGGTCGGTGAGTTTAATTATAATGAAGTTACCCGAAAACATATTCGTTCGTGGGTTGTTCGTTTGATGGATAGCGGTGTAAGCGCACGAAGCGTAAATCGTAAAGTAACGACGTTAAAATCCTTTTTCAAGTATTTAAATCGTGAAGGTATTACCGAGAACAATCCTGCCCAGTTGGTTAGCGTGCTTAAAACACCTAAAAAGCTCCCCAATTTTGTGCAGGAAAAAAACATGAATCAATTACTCGACATGAATATGTTTCCCGACGATTTTGAGGGAAAACGTGATAAGTTAATTTTGTCGTTGTTTTATGGAACCGGTGTTCGTTTAGCTGAACTAAAAAATCTAGCTATTTTTAATATCGATCAAAAAGAGTGCACCATTAAAGTATTGGGAAAAGGAGATAAAGAACGTGTTGTTCCCTATCCAAGAGAAATAAACAGGGCTGTTGACGAGTATTTGTTATTTAGGAACGAGTATGGCAGTTGTTGTAAGTTTCTTTTTATAACTTTAAAAGGCGAACAAGTTTACGATAAATTAATATACCGTGTGGTGAATAAATATTTAGCAATGGTAACAACACAATCGAAAAAAAGTCCACATGTACTTCGACATAGTTTTGCCACACACATGTTAAATAATGGTGCCGATTTAAACGCGGTGAAAGAACTACTGGGACATTCAAATTTGTCCGCAACTCAGATTTATACCCATACAACTTTTGAAAAATTAAAACAGATTTACAAACAAGCTCATCCAAGGAGCTAGTTAAAAAGGAGGAAATCTTATGAATATCAAAATCAATGACATTCATTTTACTGCCGACCAAACATTGGTTGACTTTTTGAATAAGAAAGTTAGTAAACTTGATACTTTTTATGAAGGTATCATCAGTGCCGAAATTATTTTAAAAGTTATTAAACCCGAAACCGCCAACAACAAGGAAGTTGTATTGAAGCTTTCTATTCCTGCAGCTGATTATTTGCTTGCTAAAAAGCAAGCCGATTCATTCGAAGAAGCAGCAGATTTAGCTATCGAGGCAGTAAAGAAACAGCTTTCAAAATACAAAGAGAAGTTAAAAGAGAAATAAAATCTAAAAAATAAAGCGTTTTTTGTGATTTATTTAAAAATAGTTATACATTTGCAAACCCTTTTTAGATCGAATAATTAATATTAAGGGTTTGCATTTTTAGTATTGTAAAGCTAAAGAAAATCAGGACGATTTTGACGAAACGAGATCGTCCGATTAGTGTGAAAAACAACGAGTTCTATATTTTTTGAATAATAAAAATGGGAAGATACCGAAGCGGTCAAACGGGGCAGACTGTAAATCTGTTGGCATAGCCTTCGTAGGTTCGAATCCTGCTCTTCCCACCAAACCAAAAGCTTTTATTACTATTTTATAGTTTTTGGTTGTAAGCGGGAGTAGCTCAGTCGATAGAGCATTAGCCTTCCAAGCTAAGGGTCGCGGGTTTGAATCCCGTCTCCCGCTCAATATCGATCGGTTGAAACTCCGGTTAACTGCTGATGTAGCTCAGGGGTAGAGCACTTCCTTGGTAAGGAAGAGGTCATGGGTTCAATTCCCATTATCAGCTCATAAAAAAGAGAAGAAATTTAATAAATAAAAATAAGATAATAAAAATTAGTTAACGTTATCTCAATATCTTAGAGTTATGGCTAAACAAACATTCGTTAGGGATAAAGACCACGTCAATATAGGTACTATTGGCCACGTTGACCATGGTAAAACTACCCTTACCGCTGCTATTACAATGGTATTAGCAAAAAAAGGTTTCTGTGAGATTAAGTCATTTGATTCAATTGACAATGCTCCTGAAGAAAAAGAAAGAGGTATAACCATTAATACTTCTCACGTTGAGTATCAAACCGCCACTCGTCACTATGCGCACGTTGACTGTCCTGGACACGCCGACTACGTTAAGAACATGGTTACTGGTGCTGCCCAAATGGACGGTGCTATTTTGGTTTGTGCCGCAACTGACGGTCCTATGCCTCAAACCCGTGAACACATCTTGTTAGCTCGTCAGGTAAACGTTCCAAGCATCGTTGTTTTTATGAACAAGGTTGACATGGTTGACGATCCTGAATTGTTGGAATTGGTTGAAATGGAATTACGTGAATTGTTGAGTTTTTACAAATTCGACGGCGACGAAACTCCTGTAATACAAGGTTCAGCATTAGGCGCAATGAACGGTGAAGAGCAATGGGAAGATAAAATCATGGAATTAATGGCAGCTTGTGATTCTTGGATCCAATTACCTCCACGTGCTATCGATAAACCATTCTTGATGCCTGTTGAAGACGTATTCTCGATCACTGGTCGTGGTACAGTTGCAACTGGTCGTATCGAAACTGGTGTTGTTCACACTGGCGACGAACTTCAGTTAATCGGTTTAGGTGCCGAAGGTCGTAAAACAGTATGTACCGGTGTTGAAATGTTCCGCAAAATTTTAGATGATGGACAAGCCGGTGATAACGTTGGTTTATTACTTCGTGGTGTTGACAAAAAAGAGATCAAACGCGGTCAAATTCTTTGCAAGCCAGGTACTATTAAACCTCACACTAAAGTTAAAGCTGAGATTTATGTATTGAAGAAAGAAGAAGGCGGTCGTCACACTCCTTTCCACAATAAATATCGTCCTCAATTTTACATCCGCACATTAGACGTTACAGGCGAAATCATCCTTCCAGAAGGACGTGAAATGGTTATGCCAGGCGATAACGTTACCATTGAGGTGAATTTGATTTACCCAGTAGCCGTTAACGTTGGTCTTCAATTTGCAATGCGCGAAGGTGGACGTACCGTAGGTGCTGGTCAGATAACAGAAATTCTTGAGTAGTAAATTACTCATTGATAATATTAAGCAGTCCCTATCTATTTTGTAGGGACTGCATTTGCGGATGAACTCACGATGGGAGAACAAGTAAGTTCGAACCTTACCATCCGCACATTATTAATAAGAATAGGAATGAAAATCGTAAATTACGTAAAAGAATCTTACAATGAGTTGGTATACAAGGTAACTTGGCCAAGTCGTAAAGATCTGCAAAATAGTGCAATTGTTGTTATGATTGCTTCCATCATAATATCATTAGTAATATTCGTCATGGATCTCTTTTTTGAAAACCTGATGGATTTTATTTACAGTCTATTTTATTAATTGCTGGAGGAATAAATGAGCGAAATCCAAAAAAAATGGTATGTTCTTAGAACCATAGGGGGAAAAGAAAAAAAGGCCAAAGAATATATCGAAGGTGAAATTGCCTCAGCAGGACTCCAAGACTTTGTTTCACAGGTATTAATACCTACCGAAAAAGTCTACCAAATTCGTAATGGTAAAAAAATCAGCAAAGAACGTAACTTTTTTCCCGGTTACTTATTGGTTGAAGCCGCTTTAGTTGGCGAAGTGCCCCACATTCTCAGAAATGTTACGAATGTGATTGGATTTTTGGGTAACACAAAGGGCGGGGATCCCGTTCCAATGCGTCAATCAGAAATTAATCGCATTTTAGGGAAAGTGGATGAGCTGTCAGAAAGTGGAGAAGAACTTACCATTCCTTATGTTATTGGCGAAACTATTAAAGTGATCGATGGACCATTCAATGGATTTAACGGAGTTATCGAAGAAGTTAACGAAGAGAAGAAAAAGTTGAAGGTAATGGTCAAAATATTCGGTCGTAAAACACCTTTAGAACTTGGTTTTATGCAAGTCGAAAAGGAGTAAAAAACAAATTAATTTTTTGTTATGGCTAAAGAAATTGCTGGATTAATTAAACTCCAAATTAAAGGTGGCGCGGCTAACCCGTCACCACCGGTTGGACCAGCATTGGGCTCCAAAGGGGTAAATATAATGCAGTTTTGCAAACAGTTCAATGCCAGGACGCAAGAATTGGCAGGGAAAGTTTTACCTGTTGTCATTACTGTATTTGCTGATAAGTCTTTTGAATTTATCATTAAACAACCCCCTGTAGCCGTACAACTTCTTGAGGCAGCTAAAGTGAAAAGTGGATCAGCCGAACCTCACATTAAAAAAGTAGGCTCAATATCCTGGGATCAGGTGAAGGAGATTGCTCAAGGTAAAATGTCTGATTTAAACTGCTTCGAAATTGAAGCTGCAATGAGAATGGTTGCTGGTACTGCCCGTTGTATGGGGATTACTGTCAGTGGTGATTCTCCATTTAATTAAACATTATAATATTGATTAAAATGGCTAGAATTACTAAAAATAGAAAACTTGCTTTAGAAAAGCTTGAAAAGGGAAAAATTTACACCCTCGATGAAGCATCTCAATTGGTTAAGGATATTACCTCGACCAAATTTGATGCATCTGTCGATATCGACATTCGTCTTGGTGTTGACCCTCGTAAAGCAAATCAAATGGTGAGGGGCGTAGTAACTCTTCCTCATGGTACTGGTAAAGAAGTTAAAGTTCTTGCTTTGGTAACTCCTGATAAAGAACAGGAAGCTAAAGATGCTGGTGCTGACTTTGTTGGACTCGATGATTATCTCGAAAAAATCAAAGGTGGATGGACCGATGTGGACGTGATTATCACAATGCCACCGGTTATGGGTAAATTAGGTCCTTTGGGACGTATTTTAGGCCCACGTGGTTTAATGCCTAACCCTAAAAGTGGTACTGTTACCATGGATGTGGGTAAAGCCGTTACTGAAATTAAGCAAGGTAAAATCGACTTTAAGGTTGATAAATATGGAATTGTTCATACAGCTGTTGGAAAGGTTTCTTTCGAATCAGATAAAATTATGGATAATGCCAAAGAGTTTATCAACACTATTGTGAAATTGAAACCAACTGCTGCTAAAGGTACTTACATTAAAAGTATTTACTTATCAAGCACCATGAGCAGCGGGATTCAAGTGGACCCTAAATCTGTACAGGAATAAAATTTGTATTATGAAGAGATCAGACAAACAAGTTATTATAGACAACCTGGCACAGGAAATAAATTTATACAATCACATTTATCTTACCGATATTGATTCTTTGGATGCGCAATCAACTAGTAACTTACGACGTGCTTGCTTCCAAAAGGATATAAAAATGATTGTAGTAAAGAATACGCTCTTAAAAAGAGCTCTCGAAGCATCCGACAAGAATGCTCCTGAGCTTTATGATGCTCTGAAGGGCAATACTTCTTTAATGTTCTCTAATACCGGAAATTTACCCGCGAAATTGATAAAAGAATTCCGCAGTAAAAATAGGAAATTAAAAAAACCGGTTTTCAAAGCGGCTTATGTCGAAGAGTGTGTTTACATTGGTGAAAACCAACTCGAAGCACTCATCAACGTTAAGTCTAAAGAGGAAGTTATTGGAGATGTTATTGCATTGCTTCAATCACCCGCGAAAAATGTTATATCGGCACTTCAAAGTTCCGGTCAAATAATTGTCGGGGTGCTCAAAACATTATCAGAGAAAGAATAATTATAAATTTATAACATTTTAAATCGTTGTTAAAATGGCAGATTTAAAAAAACTTGCTGAAGAATTAGTTAACCTTACTGTTAAAGAAGTAAATGAATTAGCTGGAATTCTAAAAGATGAATACGGAATTGAACCTGCTGCTGCTGCAGTAGCTGTTGCTGGCCCTGCTGCTGGTGGCGATGCTGCTGAAGAAGCTGTTCAGACTGAATTCGACGTTATTTTGAAAGCCGCTGGTGCATCAAAATTAGCAGTAGTTAAATTGGTTAAGGAATTAACAGGCCTTGGTCTTAAAGAGGCTAAAGAGGTAGTAGATGGAGCTCCTAAAGCTATAAAAGAAAAGGTTTCTAAAGAAGAAGCTGAATCTCTTAAGCAGCAACTTATTGAAGCTGGAGCTGAAGTTGAACTTAAATAAGGTCTACAGCCCCTTAAATGGGTTACAATGGTTTAGTCCCGCCTTGGCGGGATTAAGCCTTTTTGTGTTTTATATTTTAAGTTCAATAAAACTATCGTATAAATGTCTTTGAACTCTGTAAATCAAAGGATTAGTTTTTCTGAAACGAAAAACATATTCGACTATCCCGATTTTCTTGAAATCCAAATTAAGTCGTTCATTGAGTTTTTTCAACTTGGGTCAACCCCAGAAATTAGAAAAAAAGAAGGACTTCATCAGGTATTCGCTGATAATTTTCCAATAACCGATACAAGAAACAATTTTGTACTCGAGTTTATCGATTATTATATCGATCCGCCCCGATATTCAATCGACGAGTGCATTGAACGGGGTTTAACTTTTAGTGTACCGTTAAAAGCTAAAATGAGGCTTTACTGTACCGATCCCGAACACGAAGATTTCGACACTGTTGTACAAGATGTATATCTTGGTACAATACCCTACATGACCGAAAGAGGTACTTTCGTTATTAATGGAGCCGAAAGGGTTATCGTTTCGCAGTTACACCGCTCTCCTGGTGTTTTCTTTGGACAAAGTGTACACGCAAACGGTACAAAACTCTACTCTGCTCGTGTTATTCCTTTTAGAGGTTCATGGATCGAATTCGCTACAGACATTAATAACGTGATGTACGCTTATATCGATCGTAAAAAGAAATTACCCGTAACTACATTGCTACGCGCTATTGGTTACGAGGGCGATAAAGATATTCTCGAAATCTTTAACCTGGCCGATGAAATTAAAGTTTCTAAAACAGGTTTGAAAAAATATGTTGGCAGAAAATTAGCCGCACGTGTTCTTAAATCCTGGATCGAAGACTTTGTTGATGAAGATACCGGTGAAGTTGTATCTATTGAACGTAACGAAGTGGTGATCGATCGCGAAACAGTGATTGAACTCGATCATATCGATTTAATTATCGATTCGGATGCAAAAACTATTTTGCTTCACAAAGAAGATATCAACTTGCAGGATTATGCAATAATATATAATACCTTACAAAAAGACCCGTGTAACTCCGAGAAAGAGGCCGTTCTTCATATCTATAGGCAACTTAGAAACGCCGAGCCGCCCGATGAATCAACTGCTCGTGAGGTTATCGAAAATCTGTTTTTCTCAGATAAACGATATGACCTTGGAAATGTTGGACGTTACCGAATCAATAAAAAATTGAACCTCAATGTTGATATCGAAACTCGTGTACTCACGAAGCAAGATATCATTGAGATTATAAAATATCTAATTCAGTTGGTTAACTCCAAAACCGATGTCGATGATATCGATCACTTATCAAACCGTAGGGTGCGTACTGTGGGCGAACAAATGGCAAATCAGTTTGGTGTTGGACTAGCTCGTATGGCTCGAACCATTCGCGAAAGAATGAACGTTCGAGATAATGAGGTGTTTACACCTATCGATTTAATTAACTCGAAGACACTTTCGTCGGTAATTAATTCTTTTTTTGGTACCAACGCCCTTTCGCAGTTTATGGATCAAACCAATCCTTTGGCCGAGATGACCCATAAACGTCGTATGTCGGCGCTCGGGCCAGGTGGCTTATCGCGTGAACGTGCTGGATTTGAGGTGCGCGACGTGCACTTTACTCACTACGGAAGGCTTTGCCCAATCGAAACCCCTGAAGGGCCAAACATTGGGTTGATTTCCTCCCTGTGCGTATATGCTAAAATTACCGATCTGGGCTTTATTTCAACGCCCTATCGAAAAGCAGCAAACTCAAAAGTTGATCTCACTAACGAAGGAATTATTTATTTAACTGCTGAGGAAGAAGAAGGATTGGTAATTGCACAGGCTAATGCTATAATCGACGACGAAGGTAAATTTGTTAACCCGAAAGTTAAAGCAAGGCTCGAAGGCGATTATCCGTTGGTTGATCCCGAAGAGGTTCAACTCATGGACGTTGGCCCGAACCAAATTGCTTCTATAGCAGCATCTTTAATTACTTTTCTTGAACATGACGATGCCAACCGTGCTTTGATGGGATCGAACATGATGCGCCAAGCTGTACCTCTTATTAACCCCGAGGCTCCAATTGTTGGAACTGGTCTCGAAGGCAGGGTGGTAACGGATTCGCGTGTGCACATTACTGCCGCAGGCGCTGGCGTTGTTGAATATGTTGATGCCCAAGAAATTGTAGTTCGATACGATCGTACAGATAATCAGCGTTATGTGAGTTTCGACTCCGACCTGAAATCGTACCGATTACCAAAATATATCAAAACTAATCAAGGCTCAAGCATTACCTTACGACCAATAGTTCGCAAAGGTCAAAGAGTAATAGACCATGAAATTATGACCGAAGGCTACGCTACACAAGGTGGTGAATTGGCATTGGGTCGTAACTTGAAAGTAGCTTTCATGCCTTGGCAAGGTTATAACTACGAAGATGCGATTGTTATTTCTGAGCGAATTGTTCGGGAAGACGTTTTTACTTCGATACATATCGACGAGCATGCGTTGGAAGTTCGCGAAACAAAACGTGGGATGGAAGAATTTACTTCCGACATACCCAACGTGAGCGAAGACGCAACACGTAACCTCGACGAGAACGGTTTAATTCGTATTGGTGCAGTTGTTCAGCCTGGCGATATACTGATTGGTAAAATTACACCAAAAGGTGAATCCGATCCTTCGCCCGAAGAAAAACTGCTCCGTGCTATATTTGGTGATAAAGCAGGTGATGTTAAAGATGCTTCGTTAAAAGCTTCTCAATCGTTAAGTGGTGTTATTATCGATAAAAAACTCTTTTCGAGGGTTGTTAAAGATAAAAAAGGCCGTTCCAATACCAAACCAATGTTGGAGCAAATCGATGAGCATTTAGAACGTCAAATAGCGGCATTACTTACTGATATTGAAGAACGTTTATTCCAGTTGGTTAACGGGAAAACATCTCAGGGTGTACGCGATTATTATGGCGGCGAATTGATTAACAAAGGTGTTAAATTCACTTTGAAGCAATTGCAAGAAATCGATTATTTGGTTGTTAACCCTAATAAGTGGACAACCGATGCCGACAAAAATGGCATGATAGCCGATCTTATCAATAATTATATAAGCAAACATAAAGAGTACGAAGCTGTAGCTCGTCGCGAAAGGTATAATGTTACCATAGGTGATGAATTACCCACCGGTATTATTCAATTAGCCAAAGTTTATATTGCTAAAAAACGCAAATTGCAAATTGGTGATAAAATGGCAGGCCGTCACGGAAATAAAGGTATTGTGTCACGTATTGTTCGGGATGAAGATATGCCTTTCCTTGACGATGGAACACCGGTAGACATCGTATTGAATCCACTGGGAGTACCATCGCGTATGAACCTTGGACAAATTTACGAAACAGTACTTGGTTGGGCTGGGAAAGAGTTGGGATTAAAGTTTGCAACTCCAATTTTTGACGGCGCTACACTCGAAGAAATTTGTGAGTATACTGATAAGGCAGGAGTTCCACGTTACGGGAAAACCCTATTGCACGACGGTGAGACTGGTGAACCATTCGATCAACCTGCAACAGTTGGCATAATTTATATGCTGAAACTGGGACACATGGTTGAAGATAAAATGCACGCTCGTTCAATCGGACCATATTCATTAATTACACAACAACCATTGGGTGGTAAAGCACAATTTGGAGGTCAGCGTTTTGGTGAAATGGAAGTTTGGGCACTTGAAGCATTTGGTGCCGCACATATTTTGCAGGAAATACTTACCGTTAAGTCTGACGACGTAATTGGAAGAGCAAAAGCTTACGAGGCAATAGTGAAAGGTGACCCAATGCCACAACCCGGAATTCCAGAATCACTTAACGTGTTGTTGCACGAACTACGTGGTTTAGGGCTGAGTGTAAACATGGACTAAATTACAGGTACCGGACACTTATCCGGGTTAGTTTTTTTAAATTAGTAATTGTAAATACATACTATAAATGGCTTTTAGAAGAGACAATAAAGTAAAGAGTAGCTTTAACAAAATCTCTATCAGCTTGGCTTCACCCGAGGAGATTCTTGAACGTTCACATGGTGAGGTCTTAAAGCCTGAAACCATCAACTACAGGACATACAAGCCAGAGCGCGACGGATTATTCTGTGAAAGAATTTTCGGTCCGGTTAAGGATTATGAATGCCACTGTGGTAAGTACAAGCGTATCCGCTATCGTGGAATCGTTTGTGACCGATGTGGGGTAGAGGTAACCGAGAAAAAAGTCCGTCGTGAACGAATGGGACACATTTCTCTTGTGGTACCTGTTGCCCATATTTGGTACTTTAAATCTTTACCAAATAAAATAGGCTATCTGTTGGGGCTGCCAACAAAAAAACTCGATACTATTATTTATTACGAACGTTACGTAGTAGTAAACGCTGGTATTAAATCAATAGATGGAATTAAACAACTCGATTTTCTGACCGAAGAAGAGTATCTCGACATTTTAGATGCCCTACCTAAAGAAAATCAAATGCTCGACAATGACCATCCCGACAAATTTATTGCCGAAATGGGTGCCGAAGCATTACACAGTTTACTTTCACGTGTCGATTTAGATGAGCTTTCGTACGATTTACGTCACAAAGCAAATGTCGAAACATCTCAACAGCGTAAAAACGAAGCACTTAAGCGTTTGCAGGTAGTTGAAGCATTCCGTGGCAGTACACAGCTTAATCGTCCCGAGTGGATGATTGTGAAAGTGGTTCCTGTTATCCCTCCCGATTTGCGCCCTCTGGTACCACTCGATGGTGGACGTTTTGCAACTTCCGACTTGAACGACCTTTACCGCAGGGTAATTATTCGTAACAACCGATTAAAGCGATTAATCGAAATCAAAGCTCCTGAAGTTATTTTACGTAACGAAAAACGTATGCTTCAAGAATCTGTTGATTCTTTATTCGATAACTCGAGAAAATCAAACGCAGTTAAAACTGAAAATAACCGCGCGTTGAAATCATTGTCCGACAGTTTAAAAGGTAAACAAGGTCGTTTCCGCCAAAACTTGTTGGGTAAACGTGTCGACTATTCTGCCCGTTCGGTGATTGTTGTAGGTCCAAACCTTAAACTACACGAATGTGGTATCCCTAAAGGTATGGCTGCTGAACTTTATAAACCGTTCATCATCCGTAAATTAATTGAAAGGGGTATTGTTAAAACTGTAAAATCGGCGAAGAAAATTGTCGACCGTAAAGATCCTGTTGTTTGGGATATTCTTGAAAACGTGATGAAAGGTCACCCCGTGTTATTGAACAGGGCTCCTACCTTGCACCGTTTATCTATACAAGCATTTCAGCCCAAATTGATTGAAGGAAAAGCAATTCACCTGCACCCATTGGTATGTACCGGTTTTAACGCCGACTTCGATGGTGACCAGATGGCTGTTCACCTTCCGTTGGGTAATGCTGCTATTTTGGAAGCACAAATGTTGATGCTTTCATCGCATAACTTACTTAACCCTTCCAATGGAGCGCCTATTAACGTTCCATCACAAGACATGGTGCTTGGTTTGTATTACATGACCAAAGCCCGCGAGGGTGACAAGGGTGAAGGATTAAATTTCTATTCAGCCGAAGAAGCAATTATTGCTTATAACGAGCGGAAAGTTGCACTTCATGCCAATGTGAAATGTAAAGTTGATGATATCGACAAAGCTGGTAATCCGATTTTCCATACCCTTGAAACCACTGTTGGTCGTGTTCTGTTCAACCAAACCGTACCCGCACAGGCAGGTTATATCAATCAGGTATTAACCAAAAGAGCACTAAGGGATATTATCGCTTTTGTTTTGAAAAAAACCAATAATGCCGTTACTGCCGATTTCCTTGATGATATCAAAGATATGGGTTATAAAATGGCCTATCGTGGTGGCTTGTCGTTCAATCTTTCCGACGTAATTATTCCTGAAGAAAAAACCATTATGGTTCAAGAAGGTTACGAAGAGGTAGATGAAATTATGATGAACTACAACATGGGATTCATTACCAATAACGAACGTTATAACCAGGTTATTGATACTTGGACGCACGTTAATGCTAAATTAACCCAAGTTGTTATGAAAACGCTGAGTACCGATAGGCAGGGATTTAATCCGGTTTACATGATGCTCGATTCAGGAGCTCGTGGTTCGAAGGAGCAAATTCGTCAGCTTTGCGGTATGAGGGGTTTGATGGCAAAACCTCAAAAATCTGGTGCATCAGCTTCTCAAATTATCGAAAACCCTATTCTTTCAAACTTTAAAGAAGGTCTTTCGGTATTAGAGTACTTTATTTCAACCCACGGTGCTCGTAAAGGTTTGGCCGATACTGCATTAAAAACTGCCGATGCTGGTTATTTGACCCGTAGGTTGGTTGATGTTGCACAAGATGTAATCATTAATGAAAAAGACTGCGGTACTTTACGTGGCTTAATTGCCACTTCAATTAAGAAAAATGAAGAAGTAGTTGCGCCTCTCGAAGATCGTATCTTGGGTCGTTGTTCTGTTCACGATATTTTCCACCCTTTAACCGGTGAATTGATTGTACGTTCGGGCGACGAAATTACCGAAGATATTGCTGCTGAGATTAATGAGTCACCAATCGAACGTGTTGAAATTCGTTCAGTGTTGACTTGTGAATCGTTGCAGGGGGTATGCTCGAAATGTTATGGACGTAACTTGGCTACCGGACGCATGGTGCAAAGAGGTGAGTCGGTTGGTGTTATTGCTGCCCAGTCGATTGGCGAGCCTGGTACACAGCTTACTTTGCGTACTTTCCACGTTGGGGGTATTGCCGGTAACGTTTCAACGCAATCGTCAATAGTTTCACGTTACGATGGTATTGCCGAAATCGAAGAACTACGATCGGTATCCAAAAAAGATGAACATGGAAAGGACATCGAAATTGTGGTGAGCCGTTTGGTCGAATTGCGCATTGTAGATAAAAATACCGGTATTGTTGTATCGAACCACAATATTCCTTATGGTTCGAAATTGTACATCAAAAACGGTCAGAATATTGATAAAGATCAATTGATTTGCGAATGGGATCCTTACAATGGTGTTATTATTTCGGAATACGACGGAAAAGTCGAATACGAAAACCTGATTGAAGGTATTAACTTCCGTGAAGAGTCTGACGAACAAACTGGTTACAAAGAAAAGGTTATTATCGAAACTAAAGATAAGACCAAGAATCCTGCTCTTACTATTTTAGATAAGAGTGGCACTGTAATTCGTTCGTATAACTTACCGGTGGGCGGTCACATGTCAGTTGGTAATAAGCAGAAAGTTTCGCAAGGTGAAATTCTGGTTAAAATCCCTCGTAGCTCAGGTAAAGCAGGTGATATCACTGGTGGTTTGCCGCGAGTGACCGAATTATTTGAAGCCCGTAACCCATCGAATCCCGCTGTGGTTTCCGAAATCGACGGTGAAGTTTCCTTAGGTAAAATTAAACGCGGTAACCGCGAAATTATGATTACCTCACGTACTAGCGATGTGAAGAAATACATGGTGCCCCTTTCTCGTCAGATTTTGGTTCAAGAAAACGACTATATCCGTGCAGGTACCGCCCTTTCTGACGGTGCTACAACTCCTGGCGATATTTTGAATATCAAAGGGCCTACTGCTGTTCAGGAATACATAGTTAACGAAGTTCAGGACGTTTACCGTATGCAAGGTGTGAAAATTAACGATAAACACTTTGAAGTTATTGTACGTCAAATGATGCGTAAAGTTGAAATTCAAGACCCGGGCGATACCCGATTCCTTGAAAAACAATTGGCTGACAAAATGGACTTCTTGCACGAAAACGATTGGATTTACAACAAAAAGGTGATACTCGATCATGGAGATAGCGATTCTTTCAAAGAAGGTCAAATTGTAACATCACGCCGTTTACGTGACGAAAACTCACAATTACGCCGTAAAGACAAAAAGTTGGTTGAGGCGCGCGAAGCAATTCCAGCCACATCGAGTCAGGTTTTACAAGGTATTACACGTGCCTCGTTACAAACCAAAAGCTGGATGAGTGCCGCTTCGTTCCAGGAAACCACTAAAGTGTTGAACGAGGCTGCTATCAATGGCAAAGTTGACGATTTGACCGGACTTAAAGAGAATGTAATCTGTGGTCACCTGATACCTGCTGGTACCGGAACCAAAGAGTATAAAAATCTGGTAGTTGGTTCAAAAGAAGAGTACGACCGCTTAGTTGAACAGCGTGATTTCGATTACGACGATAACGAAGACGAAGATTAATACTTACTAAAATGGATGAGCAAAATAAAAAAAATCAAAATCAACTCAATATCGAGTTGAGTGAGGAAATTGCCCAGGGAATTTATTCAAACTTGGCTGTTATTACTCATTCTACTTCGGAATTCGTAATTGATTTTGTAAGGGTAATGCCCGGCATTCCAAAAGCAGGTGTAAAATCACGTATTATTCTAACACCTGAGCATGCTAAACGTTTGTTGTTGGCTTTACAAGACAATGTGAAGAAATACGAAAGCCAGCATGGACTCATTAAGGTTACGCAGGGAAATGAACCCCAAATGCCCCCAATGGGCTTTGGAGGTGGAAATATACCGTTGGCATAATCATTAATGCTACTAGTCCTAAATAACCATTATAGGTTTATTTGGCTAAATATATTATGATTTTCAAACCGATTGAAGGCTAACCTTCAATCGGTTTTTTTGTATCATTTTATTGTAATTAATAAAAGACA
>DATERL010000089.1:0-4457 GCA_035271585.1 Prolixibacteraceae bacterium | reverse complement strand
ATTTTATACCGATTAGCCAACAAAATGTCGCGTATATTCGCTACGCTCTATAATCTCCTTTGTTGGTCTATCGGTATTGATTTTTTTGTTATCAATTATCCCCAGGGTTAATCCCGATGTACATCGGGACGGGCAATTCATCCTGTTCTGAACGAAAATTCTACCTTTTTTTAATAAAACTGAATAGTTACTAAATACGATTGGTATTGAAAACTCGGTGGTTTTTTGTTGCAATAGAAATAAATAGTGGGCTATTTTCTAAGCGTTTAAAATAATACACGAACGATGCTTCGCCCCGATTCAGTTCTTCGGCTAATTCAATAATTTCAATTCATTCAGCGTATTATTTTAACTCAAATTCAAAATACGAATTAGGGATAGCCTCATGTAAACAACAAATGAATAGAATCATTTTTGAACTCATAATACTTTTAACACAAAACCCCACGAATGGTTTTTGGCAACGAAACCAATTGGAAGCCTGAGATGATTTTCAACAGGGCTTCAGAGCATTGCAGATAAACAGATTACGAACAATACTTATTTTGATAATATTTTCGGATTATGCGAAAAAATTGGATTTCACTTTCCTCATACATAATCCAACATTATAGCACTTCTAAGCAATTAAAAATGAATAGTAATTGTTTCGTTAGGAGAATCGGGCAAGCTTACAATTTTTTCATCAATAAAAACATTCCCCCAATAGCCAACATCATTTGACATATTACTGGGAATTTGTTCAGCCATTATTGAAAAAGGATCTGATCTTAATTCAAGGTACTCATTAACACTCTCAAAAAAGTTAATAAAGTCAGGTGAAAATACCATCGATTGAATTACAATCTCATCTATACGATCGATTACTGGCCATGCTACACCATTGTAAATAATCGTATCATTTGTTTCTACCTGGTCATAAAAATATTTTTTACCAGATACTATTTCAGGAATATCGATAAAATTATTAACACCCATTTCCAAATTGAAAAAGAAACAAGGTAATTTACACTGCTGAAAATCATCTTTTCCTTTAAATTCATATAACTTATTGTTCCAACCAAACAAAAATCGGGAATGGTTATTCAAAATTGTATTATCTGTATTTTCGATGAAATAAGAACAATATACAGATCGGGGTTTACCAAATAGAGTATATACCGTTGTATCTTCAACATGAAAATTCCACTCTTGAATTTCTAACGTTACCGAGCTTATCAATTTCCCTGACATTACTGTTTGTTGCTCCGAAAAAACGGGCTCCAAATCGGGGGCAGAAACTTCAATTTTATAAGCTCTGTCTTTTTCTGGTATAAAACCTTCAGGAGAAACATAGTTATAATCATCAAGTTGTTCAAGTTCAACTGCCAAGATATTATCATCGGAAGTCAACAATTTCACTTTAACATTATTAACTATCGAATACTTTGTATCAGCATTCAAAGCCGACTGTGTTTTCTGAACATTCACAACAACTCCCATATTCGACAAATAGCCCACAACTGCCAACTGATCACCTTCATAAAACTCTTTACCGTCAACAACTTCGATTATTGTTTCCGTGCACGAATCAATAAGGCTAAGACACAGAAAAACAGCTAATAGAATCAAAATATTTCTCATGATTAATTCGTTTTTAAAAGATTTATTTTCAAACTAGCTGAAGGCATTACACGATACAAAGAGGTCATGAATAACTTACCATCACGAACATACATACCTGCCGGATTTTTGTGCGCAAACACGTTCAAAATCGACAACGTGAGTTCGCTTTTTCGTCCCCACAAAAATGATCCTTTTCGCTTGTACGAAACATCAAAACGTTTATACGAAGGCATACGCGAATTATTAATGCCTCCGGTAACATAAAACCCAGTATAGAAAGAAGTTTGTTGAATATAAGCAACTGGTAGTGTAAAAGGTCTTCCCGACTGATAGATGTAATTAAAATTCCATGAATGCTTTTTACTACTGAAATAATGAAATCCCAAATTCAAATCATGCCTTCTGTCAAATTCAGAATAAAACCATTCCCCTGCATTTATGTTTTCAAATTTACGTTTCGACCATGCTAGGGTGTATGCCACTGACCATTGAATTTTGCCATTTGTTTTTTGAATAAGAAATTCGCCACCATAACTTTTTCCTTCTCCATTACTGTATAAAAAATCTAACATATCTAAAACATCGTAGCCAATAGGGTTTAGAAAAAGAAGATTCTGCATTTCTTTATAGTATGCTTCGGAGCTCATCTCAATTGAAGTTCCGGCTAATTTTCCGAATATGCCAAATGAAAACTGATCGGCAACCTGTGGTTTAAATTTATTATTTGATAAAACCCAGCTTTCTTTTTCATAATAACCATAGGTCTCAACCAGTGTATGAAATGGTTGGCTATTTCGGGAATAACCAACTTTAGCAGACCAGTTGGGTGCAATTTGATAACTAAACAAAAGACGAGGCTCAAAACTAATATAATTGGTATCACTTGCATTTAAGAAAACAGATCTTAGTCCAATTTTCATTTTCGAATTTGTAAATAATTCAAAATTATCGTCAATAAAAAGCGCCCCTTCGATTGCAGTCTGGTTTTCATAACCAAAAACAGAATCAATTGATAATATTTCATCATACTGTTCGCCAACCGAAGGATTTACCGTAAATGACGATACCTGAAAACCAGCCTTCCCAAAATGATTATCGCCCAACAACATGCTTAGTTCCATTTTCTCAGTAAAATCTTTTACATAAGTGCTTTTTTCATAATAAGTTTTAGCTGCCGAGCGATATGAAACAAAGTATTCTTGTTCGTTTATATGGGACAGGTTATAGTAAGTAAACCAGGCCGTATTTTTTAATGTTAACCCCGATGAAAAAAGATGTTTCAAATTTAGCGTAAGATTATGGTTATCGATATAACTTCCCATTTGATCTTTCACTTTTGTGTTTCCGAAGCTTTCAAGCACCTCGCCTCCTTCATGAAAATAAGAATTTTCATCGCGTCCGGCATGTCCATTCAATGAAAGCGAAGTTCGAACAGAAGGTTTATAAACTATTTTACCATCTAAATCCCAAAAGCTAAATCGACTAAAATCATAATTATCATCACCTAATTCTCTTACATCGACAAACTCTTTAAAAGCACTACCCGAAATTAAATCGATATACGAAAAACGGCCTGCCAACATTCCAAAAACCTTAGTATTTCCTTTCGATTCAATCAGAAATCCAGATCGCAAAGTACCGATATCGACACTCAATTTGGGAACATTACCACCTTCGCTCAAACGAACATCAACAACCGACGAAATGCCATCGCCAAAACTTGCAGGTGCTATCCCTTTGTAAATATCCACATGGCTGATAATATCGGGATTAAACAACGACAGGTATCCACCGGCATGCGAAGTGGTAAAAAACCTTGCTCCATCAACTAAAAAAAGATTTTGATCGCGACAACCACCTCTCACATAAACAGCCGAATAAAGATCTATACCTCCTGATATTCCAGGAAGCACAGTCATCGATTTTATCAGATCGGGCTCACCAAAAAATGAAGGAATATTCTGTATCGTTCTTCCTTCGAGGAAATTAACCCCCAACATAGCCTGTCGAGCTAAAGAAGTTCCTTGCACCAATACTTCAGGTATTTCAATATCATTCAATGCTACCGTTATAAAAGTATCGTTACTGAGAATAAAATCTTGTTTTATTGGCGCATAAGAAACATGACTGAATTTAAGCGAACAAACAGATTTTTTTAACTGCATTGAAAAATACCCGTTATTGTCGGTATAAATTGCCTTATTATTTGCTGAATCGGCAACCAAAGCATAGGGCACATTTTCGCCTACCGGAGATTTTACCACTCCTGTTAAGTATACCGATTGACTATGTGCCGAAATTGTCAGCATCATTATAAATATAAATAAATACCTCATTCGTAAAATAGTTTAATGCGTTCCTTAAATGAAGGCCTTTCAGCTTTCTGCATTTGCCTATTCTTTTTATTTTTTTTCCAATCAGGAATATAAATTGCCGTTAATTGAAGCTTATTCACCCGATTACTTTGAAAAGTTGTTCCATTCATATTCACCCCATCAACAATCATCGTAGAAATACGATGTGTTACAAAATCATTCAATCCCATTGAATATTGAAGCCTCAACTTTATTCTAGGAGAAAAAACATAATCGACACCACCGTTGACATTTACAGTAGAAGATGAAAAATTGATGATACTTTCAGCTTCATATAGAGTAGAAATGTCTTTAATAGTTTCAAGAGTATTTACTAAACCAAGAGCGAACTCATTATTAGGTATTAGGTTTCTACCTATTTCTACACCAACAAAAGGACATAATTTACCTCTATTCCAAACAATAGCCACAGGCATATTTACTCCATAAACATTAATATCTCACTACTGTCCCATTAAAATATAAAAAAGTTCATTG
>DATERL010000088.1:0-32148 GCA_035271585.1 Prolixibacteraceae bacterium | reverse complement strand
TAAAAAGAATTATTTTTCCTGAAATTACATTTTTCAACTTAACAAAGAATCTAAATTTTCTAAACCTATAAACTATGGAAGAATTGGCAGTAGGTACCCGCGTAAAACATCCCGTTTATGGCGAAGGCTTGATAAGCAAAGCTCACTTAACCATTTACGAAATTTATTTCGAACGTGGCGGAAAAGTAGAATTGACTAAACATAATCCCGATCTAAAAATATTGGGCATACCTGAAAATGCTCCTCGCACTGGACTTGGCCTGGCCGAGATTGAAGAAGTTATTTCGTTTGTAATGGACAAATACCAGGGCATTACCCACACCGTTAAAATTGCAGATAAATGGAAGGATGGCACAATAGAAATGAAACCGGCCAACCCCGACTTGCAAGCAAAAGAAGTGCCCATGGAAGCATTTTTCCATAAAATTGTGATGATACGCGATAGGCTGCGCGTTTTGGAGCAAAACATTAACAGCCATGCTAAACTTTCGGAAGAGGAGAAAGTAGAACTGCAACAGTACATTACCCGTGCTTATGGAAGTTTAACCACATTCAACATACTTTTTGCCGAAAAAGATGACTATTTTGTAGGTCAAAAAAGCAAATAAAAATGAAAACCAGCCCTGAAAACCATTATAAATATTGCCCACGTTGTGCCACCAAAGGTATTTTCAACAACAATGAGCTATCGTTTAAATGCAACTCATGCGGCTTTCATTTTTTTCTGAATGCGGCAGCCGCAGTTACGGCGCTCATATTTAACCCTCAGGGCGAACTATTATTGGCACGCAGAGGCATTGAACCACACTACGGTAAACTTGACCTGCCCGGTGGGTTTATCGACCCAGGCGAAAATGCCGAAACAGCTATTTTGCGTGAAATTAAAGAAGAACTCGACGTGATTCCCGATAGCATTTCTTACTACGGAAGCTTTGCCAACGAATACCATTTTTCGGGAACCATAGTCAATACTGTCGATTCGGTTTTTCGTTGCCAACTGAGCAATTTCGAAAACATAAAATACCTCGACGATATTATGGGCATCGAATTTATTCAGCCCAAAAAAATCAACATCGATGATTTGCCATTCAAATCATTACAGAACATTATAAAACAGATTCAAAATGAATAACATTATTACCACACGAATTGAACATTTGAGAAAATTAATGGTCGAAAACGGCTTGGATGCCTACCTAATAAATGGAACCGATCCGCACATTAGCGAATACGTACCCGAACGTTGGAAAACCCGCACTTATATTTCGGGGTTCACGGGTTCATTCGGTTATATGGCCATCACGGCCAATAAAGCTTTGCTGTGGACCGACTCGCGTTATTACCTGCAAGCCGCCCAACAACTCGAAGGCACCGGTATTGAAATGATGAAAGCCCGCGATCCCGAATCAATTTCGCTTGAGCAATGGCTGGCCACTAATCTGCAGAAAAACACGATGGTAGGCTTCAACGGAAGCTGTCACGTAGCTGCAGAAATCAAGTCTCTAAATAAAACACTCAATTCGAAAGGAATAAAAATTAACGGCCAACTAAATTTACTTGAATCAATATGGAACAACAGACCACAATTTCCTAATAATAAAGCGTTTTTACATCCAATAAAATGGGCTGGCACATCGCGTTCCGAAAAGCTAAAAGCTTTATTCAACGAAATGGACAAAGTTAGTGCCGAAGTGATGGTTATATCTGCACTCGACGACATTGCATGGACATTCAACATACGTGGCGCCGATGTGGAATCCAATCCGGTAGTTATGGCTTATGCCTTGCTAGAAAAAAACAACATACAGCTTTTTACCGATTTATCGAAATTCGATTCAGAAGCAATTGAAGAACTTCAAACCGATGGCGTTATTCTTATTGATTACCATCAATTTTATCAGGAATTGGAACTGCTGAAAGAAAAAAGCATTCTTATTGATACCCATTGTACCAATTATCGAATTTATGAACTGCTAAATACAAAAAATAAGCTTATCGATGGTCTTTCGGTACCCACCTTACTTAAATCGGTAAAAAACAGCAGCGAAATTTCGGGTATGCAAAAAGCACACATAATAGATGGTCTGGCATTGCTTGACCTGATGCTTTGGTTCGAAAACAGCCTGGGTAAAGAACCAATAAGCGAATTTGATGTGGCCAAAAAACTCAGCGAATGCCGCGCAAAAAAGGTTGGGTACATTGGTAATAGCTTTTTTCCCATTGTTGCTTACCGCGATCATGGCGCCATTGTACATTTTAAAGTAAATGCCGAAACTGCCTACCAACTGCAGCCCGAAGGAATACTGTTGATCGATTCGGGTGGCCAATACGAATATGGCACTACCGATATTACCCGCACCATTGCCTTAGGCCCTGTAAGTTCAAAAATGAAAAGCGATTTCACCCTCGTGCTCAAAGGAATGATTGCCCTTAGCAGTATTAAATTCCCCAAAGGAATTGCCGGTTGCCACCTCGACGTGTTGGCACGCGCTGCCCTTTGGAACGAAAACCTCAACTACGGACATGGCACGGGACATGGCGTTGGCGCTTTCTTGAACGTACACGAAGGACCGCAAAGCATTCGACTCGATTTTAATAATCAACCTTTATGTCCAGGTAATATACTGTCGAACGAGCCGGGCATTTACCGTACCGGGGAATATGGTATCCGAATCGAAAACCTGATTCATTGTGTTGAAGACAGCACCAACGAATTTGGTACCTTCTATCGTTTCGAAACACTGACCTGCTTCCCCATTGACACCCGCTTGATCGAAAAATCGCTTTTAAACCAACAGGAAATTGAATGGATCAACAACTATCATAAAATTGTGCTCACTGCATTAAGCCCATTTACGAGTTCCGACGAATTCAAATTACTAAAACGATTATGCGAAGAGATTTAAAATGACCGAAATTTCGATAGCTCCCGAATTTACATCGGCATGGCCCAACATTGAACTACGGATTATTGATTGTGCTGTTAAAATGGATCAGCACAATCGGCAATTGTGGGACAGAATTGAACAATTAAGTGCCCAATTGCGCGAATCGATTAAAATTGAGGAAATCAGCCAGCAAGCAGCAATTGCTTCATCGCGCAAGGCATACCGTGCTTTGGGTAAAGACCCTGCTCGCTATCGACTTTCGGCCGAGGCACTTATGCGCAGGGTGGTTAAGGGCAACAGTTTATACCAAATTAGCAACGTGGTCGATATTGTTAATTTGGTTTCGGCAACAAGCGGTTTTTCGATAGGTGGCTACGATTTCGATAAAATAAACGGACCAATTACTTTGGGCGTAGGAAAATTGGGAGAGCCATACCAAGCCATTGGCCGCGGCGAACTCAACATCGAAAACTTGCCCGTTTTGCGCGATGAATCTGGAGCATTTGGCACGCCCACTAGCGACTCTGTGCGCACCTCGGTTACGCTCAACACCAAACGTTTTTTGATGGTTTTCTTTGGTTTTGGCGCCAACGAAAAGCTGAATGAAGCTGTTCATTTGGCCAAAACACTATTGGGTGAGTTCGCAGTTTGAAAACGCACAACAAATTACCCCATATTTAATTTTTAGTACATAAACATACCTTGCAGTTGAATAAATTTTGAATTAGTATAAGAAATGAAATAGAAATTAAAGAATTATATTTACCCCCCAAAACCAAAAACATGCTATTCAATTCATTCGAGTTTGCCATACTATTAATCATAACCTTTGCATTATACTGGCTTTCGGGGACTCAAAAATTACGAAACCTGATTATGTTATCGGCCAGCTATATCTTTTATGGCTTTTGGGATTGGCGGTTTCTTTCGTTAATTGTAATCAGTTCGTTAGCCGATTTCATTATAGGTGAAGCCATATACAAGCAAAATAAACGATCACGACAACGATTATTGTTATTCTTAAGTCTTTTTATAAACCTCGGAATTCTCGGATTCTTTAAATACTTCAATTTTTTTATCGACTCTTTTGTTCAGCTGGCAACTCAATTTGGCATGACAGTTCACAACAAAACTATTCATATTATATTACCGGTCGGAATCAGTTTTTACACATTTCAAACACTCAGTTATACAATAGATATTTACAAGGGAAAATTAAAACCAACCAAAAACATCCTGTCGTTCTTTACTTTTGTTGCATTTTTTCCACAGTTGGTTGCCGGTCCCATTGAACGCGCATCTAATCTCTTGCCTCAATTTAAACAGAGACTAAAATTCGATCGTCTTCTTGCAGAAGATGGCTTGAAACAAATGCTATGGGGATTCTTTAAAAAAATTGTTATTGCCGATAACGCAGCCATTATTGTAAACGATGTATTTGGCAATTATCAAGAGGCTTCACCCTTGGTGCTGCTGATTGGTGTGTTTTTATTTTCATTTCAGATTTATGCCGATTTTTCAGGATATTCGGATATTGCATTGGGGATTGCAAAACTATTTGGGATTAATTTAACCATTAACTTTAAAACGCCATACTTTGCTACCAGCATTGTCGATTTTTGGCATCGTTGGCACATTACACTTTCCACATGGTTTCGCGACTATGTTTATATTCCTTTGGGGGGAAGCAAAAAAGGAATTAAACGTTTTATACTGAGCATATTTGCCACTTTTATATTAAGTGGTCTTTGGCATGGTGCCAATATGACCTTTATTACTTGGGGCTTTATTCATGCACTACTTTATCTCATTCAAGTTATTTTCCAAAAAAGAGTTCACATTAGCAGCAAATTGATAAAACTTCCGGCTCCCGTTAGTCGCATTTTAAAAATCATTTTCGTTTTTTCATTGGTAATGACTTCGTGGGTTTTTTTCCGTTCCGAGTCATTAAACGATGCGTTTATGTATATCAAATACACATTTTGCCCAATAGAAAACCCGGCATTTTATGGCCGATTGCTTTCAGTTGTCCCTTTGTTTTCATCACTCTTCTTTATTTCCATTTTAATTATTACCGAATGGTTCACTCAAGATAAACAACACCCTCTTAAGGAATTACATCGAATTGGTTATTGGCGATATGCAATTTACCTGTGTATTATTTTAATCATTTTTCTTTTTGCGCCTGGCGAGAAATCTGATTTTATCTATTTTCAATTCTAAGCGAAAGACGTATGAGAAAATTTATAAAAAAGGTTATTGTTTTTACAGGAATTGCAGCAGGAGTGATTTTTGGTTTTCTGTATTATTACCACGCCTCTCAAATTGAAACGCTCGATGCATTTTATCGTCGGTTTACTGTTGGCAAACGCCCTTCGCTTTTGCTTGGGAGTTCGCGCACAGCACAAGGTCTTCGACCCGAAATTTTTGATCGTGAATTGAACGATCAATTTTCAGTTCCGTTCTTCAATTATTCATTTACTGTTGGAAGTTCGAACATAGGCCCTAATTATTTAAAAAAAATCAAGAAGAAATTGAAGCCGGCCAAAAATTCATTGTTTATTCTGTGTGTCGACCCATGGATTATGAAACAGCCCATAGGGCAAAATAATTCGGAATTCGACGAGGAAAATACTTTTTTTGCCCATCAGCAAACTCAAACAATGAGCCCCAATATTGAATATTTACTTTTTCGAGATAAGAAAGAAAAACCTTTTTTCCAGAAAATATTCTTTCCTGACTCGTCAATTTACCATCTGCACGAAAATGGATGGCTACAGGTTAATTTTGAAAACAAATCCAAGGGAGCAATCGATAACAGTAATTGGCAAATTCATCTTTACACGCAGGATACCTTGAAGTTTGAACTTGCTGAAAAACGATTTATTGCTTTGGAAAAAATGGTACGTTACCTCGATGCGGTTGGCACCATCTTTCTTGTTCGCCTACCAACAAGCGAAGCCATGATGAACCTTGAAAACCAGGCTTTTCCTAGATTCGACCAACGAATTGAAGAAATTGCCCAACACAACAAAATTCAATACATAAATCTGATATCAGAAAGCGGAACTTTTCAAACTGTCGATGGTAATCATATCTATAAAGACGACACTGAACGTTTATCAAAGCATATTTGCGACTTAATCAAAAATCTGAAATAGGGGTCTCATTATAAATCTTTTCTTATTTTTGGTTGTTTAAATTCTTTTTATGAAGCAATTAAACGCCCTTTTTCTACTGTTACTTTTTTTACCTTTTACAGGTAATGCGCAGCAACGCGACAAAAGCGACTGGATCAATTTTGGAAGCTCGCACGCCTCGCAATGGTTGCAAATTGCCCCAGGCAAACTGGGTCCCAACGCGCTACCCGTGCCCCCCATGGATTATGCACTAATTGGCAACGAATCGAAGATAGAAATAGGCGCACACTACCACCAAATGCCAGGCGACACGGCCATTAACTCCCATTTCAATTTCCATTGGAACATTGCTCCTGGCAGGGCTGTAATTCAAATTTGGGGGCAACCCAGCGAAACATTCCGCCTTGGTAATAGCCTGCGCGACTATAGACAAATTACCCCCAACGACGAAGGATGGGTCACTCAAGTTGGCGATTTGTACCTCAGCGTTTTTGTTCAGTTGTTAAAAGAAAAAAAGTACCTGCCCGACCTAAGCATTAACTTTACCCAAAAAACCACTACCGGCGAAAACGACCATGGCCGATATACCGATTCACCCATGAGCTACTTTTATTTTGCTTTAGGAAAAAGCTTCAACCTGAACTCACAACTACTTGACGAAATACGCATGGCTGCAATGTGCGGTTTTTATGTGTGGCAAACCAATAAGGTGGAAATGTCGCAAGACGAAGGACCTGTAATTGAAACCGGCTTACAACTCAGAAAAGGAAACTACTCGTGGTACAACGAATTGGGAGGCTACAGAGGCTACGATGCCTACAAATTTCTCAATCGTATATATGGCGAAGGATCAGTACAAGGCCACAACGACCCTATAATTTTTCGAACACGATTTGAAAGAAGTGGCAAGCGATTCAACTTTACCGCCGAATATCAAACCGGATTTCGCGACTACAATTACCAAACCTTTAAAGTGGGAATTATCTATAAATTCAAACCCATATTGTTTTAAAATCTAAAACCTCAACATTCCAACAATTCAAGAATCCGAATATCTGAAAATCTAATTATCCAAGAATCCAAAAAATTTTCGTGAAGTATTTACACTTTCTATACAACAATAGTGTATTTTTCGTATTTTTATCGTTTCTATTTCAAAAAAATCATTGTTGTCCGGTAAAATAATAAAACACAAAACAGATTGCTTCACCGCCAACTGGCGGTGAAGCAATCTCTAACTTTTACCGGACAACAGTGAAAAAGAATATTAAATATGGAGCGGAAAAAAAGATACATCAATAAAGCATTAATCATTTTTAAGCAAGAAGGCTTGCGCATGTCGCTCGAAGAGCTTGCCGTGAGAATGGGGATAAGTAAAAAAACGCTTTATAACCATTTTAGCTCGAAAGAAAAATTATTAAATGCCTGCATTAAAGAAGTATTCCAAGAATTGCATGAAAGCATGTTATCGTTTAACGATTGCAGCCTCAACCCCATCGAATGTTTTTTAAACACCTTCAATAAATTATCGCTTGAATTTCGCGATCATTCCCCAATTTTTATCAGCGATTTGCAACGCTTATACCCCGAATCACTTAGCAATAAACACACCATGGGATATGGCCAGTTTAGGGAGAAAATAGAGCTTAACCTTCAACGAGGAATTAGCGAAGGGTTTTATCGTAACGACATCGATATTCAGCTCACCAGCAAATATTTAGTGCATTCAATATTCGGTTTTTATTTTCACTCAATAATTTCCGATAGTGAATTCTCTGCGGCCAACTATTTCACCACTATTGTTAGGTATAATATGAGGGCGATTGTAAACGATGAAGGAAGAAAAATTTTAACTAAATCACTGACAGATGAATCGTAAACTGTTATTTTTCATTTTAATACTTAGCCTTTTTATAACAATGCAAGGTATTGCACAGGAGGCTTATAGTCTAAAAGCGTGTGTCGATTTCGCGCTTGAAAACAATCACAACCTGAAAAAATCGGAGCTCGACAGGCAAAAAAGCCAGCAGTCGCGACAGGAAATATTGGGAAATTTACTACCACAGGTTAATGGTTCGGGAAGCATGAGTTACAACCTGAAAAAGCCAAAATTTATTATGCCCAATTTCATAAACGACATGTTGCCGCCAGTTGCACAAGATCCCAATGCCGCCAAGTACCTGACCATTGAAATGGGCACCAATTATTCGGCCGGATTAGGAGCAACGCTCAACCAGCAAGTTTTTAACTACTCGCTTTTTAGTATGCTCGAACTGGCAAAAATTGCCGAAAGCATGGCCAGTTTAAATATCGAATCGAAAGAAGAGGATATTATTGCGCAAACAGCCTCCCTTTTTTACAGTATCCAATCGACCGAATATGCTGTGGGGCAATTTAAAAAGAGCCTCGGGCTGATTGAAAAAATGCTAAAAACAATGGAGACCAATTTCGAAAATGGAATGGTCAGAAAAGTGGATGTAGACCGAATGAAGGTGAATCGCGTAAACCTGGCAACCCAGCTCAGTGCGATAGAAAATGCCATCGAAATTCAAAAAAATTTACTTAAACTACAATTGGGTTTCAGCATGGATAAAACCATTGCCATAACACCAATCGACCTTCAGTTTTTCGAATACAAAGCCACATCGGGATACACCTATTCATTTCAAATTGACAGGTTGATACCTTTTAAAGTGATACAACAACAGCAAAAAATGAGCGAACAGCAGGTTAAATCAGTTTTGGGAGAGTCACTCCCTTCGCTCACTTTTGGACTAAACTACCAGCACAATTTTATCAGCGATGAATTTTTCACGGGTGAAACCTATTACAACTACCCCTCGTCGAATATTGGTCTCAATTTACGGGTTCCCATTTTTGGAGGTTTATCGCGCAGTGCCAAGCTTAAGGGCGCAAAAATTGAACAGCTAAAATTAAAAGAGGACGAGCAAATGATTAGCCAGTCGTTGAATATGGCTTACAAAAATGCCTTATTAAAGCTGTCGGACAGTAAAAAAACAATCGAAGCCCAACGCGAAAACATCAAAATGGTTGAAGAGGTATTCAGCATTACCGAAAGCAATTTCATGCAGGGTCTGGCGTCTATGTCGGATGTGCTGAACGCCAATTCGTCGCTCATTCAGGCTCAGCTCAGCTATTCCGATGCACTAAACAATTACATGAAAGCTTACGTAGAGTTGCATAAAGCAAATGGCACAATTAAAGAAATTACCGAATAATTTTTAAAACCCGATATCGTTATGAAAAAGTGGATTAATATAATCATAATAGCTGCCTTAATAGCTTTAGTTGTTATGGTATTAAACAGGAACAAAAGAACCAATCTTGAAAAAACCGAATTGGCCGCGAAGGCTTCAACAGCAGTGCCAGTTTTGATCGATGTGGTAAAAGAAGAAACACTTTCGGCCAACTTTACTTCCAACGGCACTTTAGAACCGGTCAAAGAGTTATCGTTTGTCTCCGATGTATCGGGGCGCATTGTTTCAATAAAAGTTGAAAAAGGCAGCCGTGTGGTTAAAGGACAAACCCTGGCTAACATCGACAACGAGATGCTCAAGGCCGATTACCAAGCCAGCGAAGCTACTTACCTGGCACTGAAAATCGATTATGAACGCTTCAAAAATGCCAGCGAAAACGGTGGGGTTACGGCACAGCAACTCGACAATATCCGCACACAGTATATCTCGGCCGAAAGCCGCTACATTAACAGTAAGCGCCGACTGGCCGATGCTACAATTAAAGCGCCCATATCGGGGGTTATCAACGAAAAATACATTCAAATTGGAGCCTTGCTAAATCCCGGCGCTCGCCTATTCGACATTGTTGATAATTCGACACTCAAGCTGCGCTGTTCGGTTTCCGAACAACAAGTACTTCAACTTAAAATAGGCCAAAGCATTGAAGCAACATGCAGCGCCTTTCCACGCGAAAACTTCGGGGGTAGCATCACGTTTATTGGCTCAAAAGCCGACCGTGGTTTCAGTTATCCAATTGAAATAACGATCAACGAGCCGCTTGAGCTGAAAGCCGGAATGTACATGACTGCCCATTTTGCATCGAACACCGAAAACACAGCTTTGTTGATTCCACGCAATGCCGTTAGTGGCAGCGTTAAATCGGCCAGTGTGTATGTGGTGAAAAATGGAATTGCACAACAAAACAATATTGTAACCGGTACTATGGTAGGCAAAAAAGTTCAGGTACTGCAGGGCTTACAAGCCGGCGACAGCATAGTTGTTTCAGGTTTAATAAACATAGCCAATGGTGTTAAGGTGATTAATAAAGAATAGAAAAGCCATGAAGATATACGAAGCTGCCATAAAACGACCTATTTACGTGATTGTACTTTTTTCGGTACTTTCCATACTTGGATACTTGGGTTACAGGAGCCTTAGCTCCGAATTGATGCCCAAATTTACACCGCCCGTAATCAACGTACAGGTAATTTACCCAGGCGCATCGCCTCAAGAAGTAGAAAACTCGTTAACTCGAAAAATGGAAGATGCTCTTTCGGGTCTCGAAGGAATTGATCAGGTTCAATCATTTTCGTTCGAGGGAATGTCGATGATTATCATCAGTTTTCAATACGGAACCAACATCGACAAATCGATTACCGATGCACAAAACTTGTTATCGGCAAAAATGATGGATTTACCGCGCGATATTCTTTCGCCAACCATCAATAAAATTACGGTAGACGATAAACCAATTTTAACAATTTCCACATTATCAAACCTCGAAAGCACCGAGTTTTTCGATTTAATTGACAAACGAATCATGCCCGAACTGTCCAGCATACGGGGGGTTGGAAAAGTTACCCAAAGTGGTGGTCAGGCGCGCGAAATACAGGTAAACCTCGACATTGAAAAGATGAAATCTTATGGCATTACGCCCATTCAGGTTCAGGGTTTTATTCGGGCATCAAATCTCGACTTTCCAACAGGCAGTCTCAAAAACATGGAAACAAACACCACGGTTCGCTTGTCGGGAAAACTCGAAACGGTTGAACAAATAAGAAACCTTGTTGTAAGCACTTTACCAACGGGCTCCCAAATACGCTTAAGCGATATTGCCGAAGTGACCGATGCCATGAAAGATCCGGTGAAGCTGGCGCGCGTAAACGGTGAAGATGCCGTGCTGATTAACTTGCTAAAACAAGGCGATGCCAACGCCATCAAAGTGAGCGATGCCGTAATGGAAAAAATTAAATTTCTCGAAGAGGAATATGCCAACGAAGGTTTGAAAATGGAAATCGCACAAGACTCTACTTTTTTCACCCGTCAATCCATCAATTCAGTTATTTCCGACCTACTGCTCATCATCGTTTTGGTTACCCTGGTGATGCTTCTTTTCTTGCAAAATTTGCGTAACGCACTCATTGTAATGACCGTGGTTCCGGTATCGCTTATTGCTACTTTCATTGGGATGCAATTACTCGACTTTTCGCTCAACCTGATGTCATTATTGGGGCTTTCGCTCGTGGTGGGGGTTTTAGTCGACGACTCGATTGTAGTTATCGAGAATGTTTACCGACACATCGAAATGGGAAAAAACCGAGTTCGTGCCACTTACGATGCCATGAAAGAAATTAGCTTCACGGTGATTTCCACATCGGTGGTGCTTGTTGTGGTATTCTTGCCCGTAGCGCTTACCAACACCTTGGTATCCGATATTCTTCGACAGTTTTCACTGGTAATTGTTATTTCAATTTTTTTTAGCACCATAGCAGCTTTAACCTTAACGCCACTATTAACCTCCCGATTTGGAAAAGTTCAACGATTAAAGAAGAACAACCTCTTTGGCAGAGTCTTAGGCGGTTTCGAAAAGATGATTACTGGTTTTAGCAATTGGGTTTCGAATTTATTAAAATGGTCGCTAAGCCATAAACGCTGGGTAGGGATAGTGGTTATTGCCTTAATGGTAGCTATTTTCTCTCTTTTCCCCATGGGCTATATTGGCTTCGAATTTCTCCCCAATGTTGACCGAGGTGAATTTATTGTGGTAATGGAAATGCCAAAAGATATTTCCATTGAAAAATCGAATACGCTGGTGCGCAAAGCTGAAAATTGGCTAATGGCCTTGCCCGAGGTGGAAAAAGTAATTACCAATGTAGGCGGCACCAGCGATAATACCCAAAGTGCACGCGGCATTCCGTACATGGCCGAAATGAACGTTAAGCTGGTTCCGGCCAAACAGCGAAAGGTAGAAACACGGCGCTTTACAACAGAAATAAAACAAGCACTTTCGGACTATTTGATTGATGCTAAAGTGAAGATATTTAATGTGGCCCTTACCGGTGAAGCTTCAAAAGCTGCTGTTGAATATGTGATAAGCGGAACCAATGCCGACACTTTAATGGCATTTGCCGACAGGGCATTATCGATTATGCGTGCCATACCCGGCACCTTGCAACAAGAACTTTCGGTTGAAAGTGGCACACCCGAAATATCAGTAAGCGTAAACCGCGATAAAATGTCGGCATTGGGATTGTCCATGGACAACGTGGGATTGACCATGCAAACCGTTTTTCAAGGAAACAATTTGCTCAAATTTACCGAAAACAATAACGAATACGATATCAACATTCGCGCCGACAGGGCATTCCGCCAACAAACCGAAGATGTTGAAGGGGTTTCATTTTTGAATAATCGTGGCGAATCGGTACGACTCGACCAATTTGCTGACATTAAGCTAGGCACTGGTCCCAATAAGCTTGAACGCTACAACCGAAACAGTTCGGTTACTATTCGAACGCAAGTATTAGGAACCACTTCGGGTACAGTTTCCGATCTTTTTATGAGCGGTATTGCAAACATGGGACAACCCAAAGGCATCAAAATTGAAGCAACCGGCGACGTAAAATCGATGGCCGATTCGATGAGCGTGCTCAGCGCAGCCTTACTCCTCTCAATCGTTCTTATTTACCTATCATTAGTTGTTTTATACAACAACTGGATCGACCCCTTGGTTATTATGTTCTCAATCCCGCTATCGATACTGGGGGCAATATTAGCTTTAGGTCTTACCAACACACCCATGAGCATTTACGCCATGCTCGGACTGGTAATGTTAATTGGTTTGGTAGCCAAAAACGCCATACTGCTGGTCGACTTTGTAAACGATGCCATGAAAGGAGGAAAAGCAATTAACGAGGCACTCATCAGCGCAGTTCAAATTCGCACCCGCCCCATACTAATGACCGCACTTTCGACCATAATTGGGATGATGCCGGTTGCATTAGCTGCCGGTTCGGGAGCCGAGCTTCGCAACGGTATGGCATGGGTAATTATCGGTGGAATGGCCTCATCAACACTGCTAAGTCTAATTGTGGTACCTGTTGTTTATCGCATATTTAATGCGAAAAAAGGAAAAAGAACAAAAATTGACATCGAAAAATTAATGTATGAGGAATACGATAGATCGTTAGATTATTAGACATTTGGATTAAAATGAAACAGAACTCATTAATAATGAGAATATAGCGACTCATGCATACAGGCTATAATGCTCTAATTATCAAACACAAACAAGCAATAAACTGAAACGAATACAAAACAGATTGCTTCTCCCGATATCGTTTTTCATCGGGAGAAGCAATCTCTGACTTTTACCAGACAACAATAAATATAAACTAAACGACATTGATATTATTCTATTTTTCACAGTCAATCAGCTTGTCACTAGACATCTGCTTCATCGTTTAAATTGGCCAAAGTGCTCAACAAACGTCTGACCTCGAACACCGATTCAACATTGTAATTTGCGGCGGTATTCACCATCCCCACTTTAACCGTGATAGCGGAATCGGGCAACTCACGGAACATGAATTCGTCGGTCCAGTCGTCGCCAATGGCCATAACAAAATCGTATTGCTCGGCACCAATAAACCGAAGAGCAGCAACACCTTTATTGATTCCCCCACTTTTCACTTCAACAACCTTGTTTCCTTCCATAATTTCGAGGTTATGGTTAGCAATAAGGTTGGTTAACTCGTCTTTTAATTCGTTGGCCCGCAAAACACCTTGTTCGGGCTCCGATTTTCGATAATGCCATACCAAGGAGTAATTTTTCTCCTCGATAAACGAGCCGGGAGTCCTGTCAACAAAGGTTTCAAGGGTAGGCCGTATATTTTCTTTCCAATCGGCATTTATTTGGTGCAGCATTGACCACTCCCCGCCCCTCACTTTGGTCCAAACACCATGTTCAACTATCAAATTCAGATCGAAACCTTGGAACCATTCTTCGATGGTATCGCGATCGCGCCCACTGATAATGGTAACCTGATTGCGCTGATCTGAAACTAATTTGCCAATAATCTGATAAACCTCCTGATCGGGACTGGCATCTTTGGGGTTCGCTTTAAACCCCGACAAAGTGCCATCGTAATCGAGAAAAATTGCACGTTTAGTGGCTTTGGCATATTTATCAACTATTTTACGTTGAATTGATGGCGTAATTTTTTTGGTATTAAACTGATATTGAATGTTCACAATTTTATCAAGCGATTTCACAAATTCCGAAGCCCATTTAAACACATCGTAACGTTTAAGGCGTTTTTGCATAATATCCATGCGCTCGCGTTGTTCTGCAACGGGCATGGTAATGGCATTGTAAATACTTTCGGCTATTTCGTTAAAATTATTGGGATTGATAATGATTGCCTCGCCCATTTCTTTGCTTACACCAGCCATTTCGCTTAAAATAACAACACCAGTTTTATTCACGCGCGAAGCAACATACTCTTTGGCCACCAAGTTCATCCCATCGCGAACAGGCGTAATTAGTGCCACATCGCTAGCATTGTACAACTCAATCAGGTTTTCAAAAGGCATTGATCGATAAAAATACCAAACCGGAGCATAATCCACCATCCCATATTTTCCGTTGATCTCGCCCACCAATTCATCGACCTGTTTTTTGAGCAATTTATAATGCTTAACCTCGCCGCGCGAAGGCACCGCAAGCATTACCAGGCTAACCTGTCCACGGTACTCGGGGTATTTTTCAAGAAAGAACGAAAAAGCTTTAAGCCGGTTCGGAATGCCTTTGGTGTAATCCATTCTATCAATTGACAGAATGAGTTTTCGGTTGGGCGATGCTAAAAAGTAGCGTTCAAGACCAAGTTGGAGATCCGATTTTTCCTGATTCAGCTTTTGTTTACTTTCAACCGATGCGTTATGAAATTTATCGTAATCGATTCCCATTGGGAAAGTATCGGCAAGAATAATCCGATTGCCGGTATTTATTTGATTAAAGTTAATTTCGAGTCCAAGCAACCTGCGAACACAACTAAAAAAGTGACGTTCGTAATCGTAAGTATGAAAGCCAATAAGGTCGGCACCCAGCATCCCTTCAATTATCTCTTTGCGCCAAGGTAAAATTCGGAACACTTCGTACGACGGAAATGGAATGTGCAAAAAGAAGCCAATGGTAACCCCGGGGCGTTCTTTTTTAATCATTTGAGGAACCAACAACAATTGGTAATCGTGCACCCAAACCGTATCGCCCTCGTCAATCACCTTAATAGCCGCATCGGCAAATAAGCGGTTAACCCTCACGTAAGCGTTCCAATGCTCCTGATCGTATTCAACATATTCGTTAAAATAGTGGAACAAAGGCCATATTGTTTTATTGCTAAAGCCTTCGTAATACTTATCAATATCATCGTTTGTTAGGTGAACAGCTTTACAATTTTCTTTTTCGAGTGCTTTTTCGATGCGTTCTTTGTCGCCTTCTTCAAATTGTTCTTCGGCCAATCCGGGCCATCCAATCCATTTCCCATTGTACTTTTGATAAATGGATTTCATTCCGGTTGCCAACCCGCCAACGCTAGGCGTTAATATAAATTCATTATCAATTTTTTCGGCATTAAAAGGTAATCTATTTGATAAAATGTGGATTCTTCCCATATTTTTGTTTAATTAGAAAATGTGAACTATAGTTTGCTGATTTTGCTTAATTCTCATAAAATAAGAAATAAATTTTAAAAAGCCTCTATTTATTGGCTATACAACTATATTGATATGAATAACTTAAATTACGGCATAATAGGAAATTGCAAAACAGGCGCATTAATTTCGGATAAAGGATCAATTGATTGGCTCTGTTTTCCACAATTTGATTCACCATCGGTATTTGCAAAAATATTAGATAAAGAAATAGGTGGAAGTTTTGAAATAATACCCGTAAACAGCATAAAAATAGAACAAAACTATCTAAAAAAAACCAACATACTTCAAACCCGTTTCACCTGTACCGATGGTGTTTTTGACGTGTTTGACTTTATGCCCCGCTACGAAAGTACCGGTTTAAAAGAACGCTATGCGCCATCGGATCTAATTCGGCATTTCAAACATCTTATTGGGCGACCACAATTCAAAATCATTTACAATCCAAAGCTCGAATATGCAAAAAGCGAAAGCCATACTATTATCGAAGAGGGTTATATAAAAACATACACCTCAGAGCGCGAATACGATTCGATGTACCTCTATACTGATTTCGACAAAACAAAACTCATTAACGGCGAAATTATAACATTAGAAGAAGACAACTTTTGCCTGATTAGTTATCATCAAAAATTATTGGAACAAAACACCGAGCGCTCGCACTTAAAGCTTCAACGCACCAAAGTATATTGGCTTAACTGGTGTCAAACCACAACATCATATACAAAGTACAGCGAACAAATAAACCGAAGTGCACTTGCACTAAAGCTACTTAGCTTTCAAAAAAGCGGTGCAGTATTGGCAGCACTTACCACATCGTTGCCCGAAACCATTGGCGAAGTACGTAACTGGGATTACCGTTTTTGCTGGATCAGGGATGCTTCGATGGTGGTGAAAATTATGAAAAAGTTGGGGCACGACAGTGTTTCACGCCGTTACCTCAATTTCATTACCGACATTATGCCCGACAAAGACGAAAAAATGCAAATTATGTATGGGATTAATGGCCAAAAAAACCTAAGTGAATATGAATTAGACCATTTATCGGGCTATGAAAATTCGAAACCGGTTCGTATTGGAAATGCAGCTTACAAACAAAAGCAAAACGATATTTACGGCATTTTACTCGATGTTATTTACGAACAATTCAAAATACATAAAACTTCGTTAATGCACAGTGAAGAGCTTTGGACCATTGTGCGAAACGTGACTAAAATAGTTGAACAAAACTGGCAAAAACCCGACAAGGGAATTTGGGAAATGCGTAGCGAAGACAAACATTTTACCTTCAGTAAAGTTTTATGCTGGACAGCAATCGACCGTGCCTTGCGCATCGCAGTAATGCTCAACCAAAAGCAATATTTAGAATCTTGGATTGCCTTACGAAAAGAAATCAGCGACGATATTATAGAAAAGGCTTGGTCGGAAAAAAAGCAGGCATACACTCAAGCTTATGGCAGCGAAGACCTTGACTCGGCAGTACTGCTGATGGAAAGCTACGGTTTTATTACTGGCACCGACCCCCGATACATCAGCACCGTTGAGGCCATTCAAAAAGAACTGGAATACAATGGCTTAATGTATCGATACAAAAATAACGACGACTTTGGAAAGCCCAAATCATCGTTCACTATTTGTAATTTTTGGCTCATAAACGCTTTAATAAAAATTGGACGAAAGGAAGAAGCCGAGAAAAAATTCAACGAAATGTTGGGATATGCAAACCACTTGGGGCTGTTTAGCGAAGACATTGACTTTGACACCAAACGCTTGTTGGGCAATTTTCCGCAAGCCTATTCGCACCTCGCATTAATCGAAACGGCCATCAATTTATCGGCAGGCGAAAAAACCGAAGAAGAATTGATAATGGAATTTATTCGTTAAGCGATTGTGTTAGCCAAGGTTCCATTACCCTTTGCAATGCTTTTTTGCCTTGTGCCCACGAAAGAAAAATACCATAATTGGTAATGGGTACGTCCACACTGCGTAGTTCGCGCAAGCGTGCTTGTAGCTTTTGATGGCTAATCATGCAAGCACCGCAGTGGATAATTAGCTTGTATTTTTGTAATTCTTCTTTAGTTTGAAACTCACGCCCAAAATTGAATTCAACCTCAACACTGGGAAATAACGCTTTTATTATATTAGGTATTTGAATTGTGCCAATATCTTCCTGAATGCGTGAATGATTACAAGCTTCAGCAATCAACACCTTATCGCCAGGCTGCAAATTGTTCATGGCATTAATCCCATTATAAAAATCGATTAGTCGGCCATTACTACCATGGTTAATCATCATAATCGAAAACGTAGTTAAGGCAATATCGGCAGGCACCCACTCCGACATGATATCAATGGCCTGCGAATCGGTGATAATGGCTTTAGGGCGTGTTTTGAACTGGCCAATAAAAGCATCAAACCGATCTTTTTCTTTTTTGAAGTTTTCGCTCCGGGCAGTCTTCAGGTTCATGCGATACGAAACCAGATAAGCCCAATGCCTTGTAATGTACTCTTCGGCCATAGCCTGCGGACGTATAAAGCGATCTAAAGGCGCTTGGTCGTCCATTGGAATATTCAGCACATAAAACTGATCGGGCTCAACAAAAGGCAATAATTCGGGCTGCGAATTTTTTGATTCATAGTTTTTCACAATGAAACCAAGCAAAAGTTTACGCTGCTCATGATCAATTGCCGACAACACAATTTGCGGATAATAAGCAATAGCCTGAATATTTTTTATACAAAACTCAATTAATGAACGATGAATGGGCTGAAAAAGGTTGAAAACCACCAATATCTGTTTATCGAGCTCTCGCGCTTGTTGCATTACCAAATTTTCAACATCGAAAGTATTGGTTGATGGATCGACCACCAAAATAACCAGATCGCATTCTTTTAAAACACTTAATACTTTTTGCCTTTTTTTCTCGCCCAAGTTACTAGCTTCATCAAGACCGGCAGTATCAAATAATTTCACAGAACCTAAACCATGTATCTCCTGAAGCGTAATTTTAGTATCGGCCGTAGTTCCTGGAGTACTGTCGGTTATTGATGTTTCTTGCTGGGTTAACAAATTCATCAGGCTACTTTTGCCTGAGTTCATTTTTCCAAAAAAACCAATATGATCACGGTTTATTGCCATTTGCCAAAATTAATTCATTTACCAATATCAGCTAAAGTTAAGCCGATTTTGTTGAAAAGCGGGAGCTCGTATGCAAAATTCTCAATTGAAAAACTCATCATTTAATTAAAAAATAAATTGCTTCACCGCCAGCTGGTGGTGAAGCAATTTATAGCTTTAACCAAACAATACTGATTCAAATTGCACTACTTTCTGATTTTGTATCCTTTTATTGCAAAAAACAGAATATACAAATAGGATGGGATGAAAATCCAAAAGGCACTTTTATAATTAGCCACCGTAATAACGTCGGTTGTTTGTACCATATCCACTATAAAGCCAAATATCAATGGAATTACGGCTCCACCTACAATACCCATCACCAATAACGATGCGCCTGTTTTGGTGAATTTTCCCAAGTCGGCTATTGCCAATGGCCAGATGGCCGGCCACATTAACGAATTGGCAAAACCAAGTAAAGCCAAAGTGTAAATACTCAGCTCCCCTGGAAGAAATATTAATAATAAAGCGGATCCTATTCCAATCAAGGCAAATGCTTTAAGCGCTGTGGTTTGTGATACATATTTAGGTATCATAATTACTCCAAAAACGTAACCTATTACCATACCAAGTGGCACAAAAAGGGCGAAGTGATCCAGATTTATTGCTGAACCTCCAAATATGGCTTTGGCATATCCAATAACAGACACCATGGGCAATGTTTCGACCCCTACGTAAATAAATAGGGCAAGAACGCCAAGCAAGAGGTGAGGGAACTGAAAAATACTTGTTTTATTTGATGCAATTCCTGCTCCAGTTTCTAAGTCACTTTCGTCTTCTCCTTCGGCCTTAACTTCGGGGAGCGGGGCAAAAATCATAAATATCCCTAAGCCTACCAAAATTGCAGTTACTATATAGAAAGGGAAGATGATGTCATCGATCTTTACATTTTTTAAATCCAAAAAGAGACCAAGAAAAATTGATGATAACCACCATGCCGATTTATTCATAATCCCCATCAAACTCATGCGCATGGCCGCACTTTTTTTAGGGCCAATAATGGTTACATAAGGATTTACAGCTGCCTGTAAAAGGGTGTTTCCAACTCCTCCAATAAACAATGCCAATAAAAACAATGGAAAACTTAGAAGCTTAGACGATGGCACAAAAAGCATCATCCCTATTGCCATCACAAAGAAGGCAATGACCATTGCTTTTTTATATCCCACCTTTCTAATGACGACCCCCGCAGGTGCACCAAAAATCACAAAAGCTGAAAAAATGGCTGCTGTTACCAAATACGACTGTGAGGTAGATAAGTTAAAGGCATCTTGAAGAAAAGGAGTTAGAAACCCACTGATCCCAATACCAAAACCAATCACAAAAAACAGGATGCTCACAATTGCCAATGGCACGATGTATCCATTTAATTTTGACTTTTTTAATTCGTTCATTTTCTGGTTTTTTATCTATTAAAAAAATTAAATCTATATAGCATTAGTTGTAATACAAACCTGCTGCTCCTAATATGGCAATATCCTTTAGTTCCGACTTTTCTATCGCAATATTCTCTATCATCACTTTAAAAGGAAAATCACTCAATTCATTTCGAATAGCAGCTTCAAAAAAACTGAACGACTTACTAATCGATCCTCCAATTATAATCGCTTCAGGAGCCAAAATATAAAGAATGTTTTTTATTAACTTACCAACGTGAATTCCAAACTCATCGAATATTTTTTGTGCTTGTTGGTCACCAGATTTTGCTTTCTCAAAAAGCTCTTGTCCCGTTATTTTATTCTTTTTAATAAAAAAACCGCTTCCACAATAATCTTCAAAACTTTCATCTTTATAAGGCCAACACCCCACTTCTCCAGCACCACCAAACATGCCCGAATGAATTTTATCATTAATAATCATTCCACCGCCAACACCTGTTCCAAGTGTTAAAGCCACCAAGTTTTTGTATTGCTGTCCTTTCCCAAAATGTTTTTCTCCTAAAGCAAAACAATTGGCATCATTATCAATATGAGCTGGAATTTTAAACCGTTCTTCCAATTTTTGTTTTAAAGGAAAATTCTTCCACACAGGAATATTATAAATATTCAAAATTTCTCCTTTCTGGGCGTTTAAAAGCCCTGGAACCCCCACACCAAGGGCCAGAGTGCCTGGCAATAAAACATTCTCAATTACCTCGCACAAGGTTTCAAAAATTTCATCAGCACTTCGGTTGGCACCTGTTGGTTTTGAATAGATCTTTTCAATTTTCTTATCAATTATACAACCAGCTCCAATAGACGTACCACCGATATCAACGCCTACAATTATCTCCTTTTTCATTTTCCGAACTTTCGTTTTAATATTATAAAGAGTTATTCTTAAACTACACCTTCCATCGATTTTTCTAATTCCCTTGCCTGCTCAAGAAACTCTTCAACCTTCATCTCCTTAAAAAAGATTAAGCCGTGACTGGCTCGGATTCTTGGATCCTCATTGGTATAGAAATAATCTTTTCCTAATAGATGTTGAACAGCATCAAGTTGTTCAACCCAAATATTTTGAGCCAAAGTACTAAACTTACCATCAAGTTCATGACTTGGGAATGATGCATTTACCTGGCTTAAATAACAATCGGTAAACGACTTATCAAGTACATGGAGAGAATTGATACTAACCGGTACAACAACATTCACTTCAGCTGGATGAAATTTAAACCACACGTTGCGGTATCCCCATATTCTAAGGTTACTTAAATCTTCTTCTTTGCTCCAAATACGAACAGCATCAGCAATAGCCTGTAATACTTTATAATGCGTATCTGGGCCACTCCCCTCAGGATCAAGCGCCAAGCTAATCACAGTTGGTTTAATTGTTCTCAGTTCTTCTAAAATAGGAGCCACATCTCGATCTCGGTTTGGTTGCTCGGTAAAAATATCCCCAGTATAGAATCCCAATCGAAGATGATGTACATTTTCAACCTGCACACCAGAATGCGCCCAAACTAATTCTTCTTCAAACTCACGAATCATTCCTTTCAATTTCTGGATTTTGGGAGGATTCTTTTGCCCGTCGTAACTTTCTCTTATGTTAGCTAAAACGGCATTAATAGTATCTCGAAGCTGCTTTTTATTCTTAATTTCCCATATTTCAACAATGGCCCTTACTACCCGATGGCATAATCCTCGCGTTCGCTCTATGGGCTCGCCAGAAGCCACCTTCATCAGAAAATGATAGACATCTTTATCTCTCTTATGTTTATACCCCGATTCAAAAAAGTCAGGATATTCTACCATTTGTATCAAGCCTTCATCCAATAATTTTTTTAGCTCGCTTAATGTTTCTGTTATAAAGTTATTAGTAACTGCCGTAAAACCTGATGTTAATATTGAAAAATATGATTTATTAGAGTTGTCGCGTAACAAACGATTTACGTGGGGTTGTATTCCAAGTTGGATATCATCGTGGTGAGGCCCCGTATGATAAAAAACTTGATTGGTTTCACGCTTCAGTCCATTCTGAATTTTCATTTGTATCGAATCAATCACTTCCTGTACCGTATCGAGTGATAAATTGGGAATAAGCCGACAATAAGGATCGGACTTAAGATCATCGAGCTGTAGTTTGCTTCCGAACTTCACAATCCTTTTACATAGATCAATTATTGCTCTCTCCGTTTTTTCATGAGTCCACTCTCCTGTTGTGTAATATTCGTCAACACTGGCCTTTAATTTTACCCCTGCACTTTTTGTAATATAGAAACGACTGTTTGGCAAGCGCTGAAGAACTGTAGCCGGAAACAATACTGTTGGATTACTTTCCAAAGCATTCTTAATTAATTTGGCTTTGGCTTCTCCGGCTGCAAAAATCAGGGCCACTACATCTTTATTGTAGGTAATAGTATTAAGACCAATAGTGATTACCAAGCGGTTTTTAGAAATCTCAATACCACCAAGATCGCCAGCTGCCTGAGCCTGCGTTTCGAAATTAGTTGTGGTCAAACGTGTTGTAGAGTAATGATCGGATCCCTTTGTGTTGAAAGCGATGTGACCGTCGGGACCAATTCCCCCAAGAAAGAATCCGATACCCCCTTTATTTCTTATCTGATTTTCGTAATTCACACACCAGTCATCAATCATAAAAATTGATGACTGTTGCTCCTGCTCCTTTTTAGTTGTAGCCGCCCGGTATCGCAGTGAAATATCAACAATACTATCAGGAAAAACCTCAGTAAAGTGTTTTCCACCAGCCAAGGGAATTTCGTCAGAATTAATCAACAGCGCACGCTCCGGATCCAACCCAAACCCTTTGATATAATACTCATTAACATAGTGATAAAAGCTATTATGCTGTGCAGAGTTGATTGGGTAGAACTCATCAATCTGAACAAAGTGCAGTTTGCTTAAATCAGGTTTTTTTTCAATATCCAGGCCCTTATCAATTCGTATTTTTTTCCCTTTTGCACTGTTCCAATTTTCCAAAAGAAATTGTGTCCAACGAATAAAATACTCAGGTGTTTTCCCTGTTGGCAGGCTAATTACTCCTTCGGGATGATCGGAAACCCACTCAAGAAACCTTAATGCTGTAAACAAACCCAGTTTAGGAAAATTATCGACAGGAATGTATGGTACTTTTGTAAGTGTCTCTTTGATTCCAGACTTCTTCAGAAAACATTTTTCTACATTTGAAAAGTTTACAGTGCTCATATTATTTATTGTTTAATTCCCTATCCTAACACCTTACTAAATTGCAAGTCACTTATAAAAACTACACTATCAAAAATGGCAGTACCAATATTATCTAAAAGACCTAAAGTCCATTCATTTTTCATTACGTACAAAGAGTTTTTGAATCAGAACTGAACATAACCCTTCAATTCCATTCAACATAACACACCTACGATATATCCAGAACTTACGATAAACTCAGTCAGTGCCTATTTAAAACCGACCGAATTTTCGGCAGGTATAGAACCCGCAAAAAACAACGTCACTAAAATAACTGAAATAAAAATAAAATAAACTTTATTTTCATAATTTCTAAATCATTAGGCCACATCTATGAATTTATTAAATGCATAAAATAAATTTCACAACAACAAACACCTAATAACCATTCAGTTGATTAATTGCTTAAAGTGGTTTACATATACCTCAATTGGATGCTGTGCGTCGACCATCCGATTAATTATAAAGTGTTAAAAAATCAGCAACTCTTAAGTGAAGTATCCCCAAGTGATTTAAATCAAGCTTTGTGAAAAAGTAAGAATTAGAGGTTCAATATAAATTCAAAGCAAAAATTATAAGTTTAAAGAATTTACAATGAAAAAACCTAAAGTTTCAGGGTAATTAGAAACGCTGACAAACCAACTAAAACAGCCACAAGATATTATATCACAAGTTTATGGATCATTAAAATAGCCTTGAAACTAACTAAAATGAAACATCTGAAACACAAGGAATCAAAGAAATGGGATTAAAAGCTATAAACAACCAAACCGATCTACTCAAAGTTCTCGCTAAATAAGTAGGAATTTGATCTGAAAAACACCTTATTTATAGAGCCAAATTCAATAAAAACTTTAGTTTTGTAAGTTGAAGAGAAAATGTATGAAAAAGATTGCTGTATTTCCAGGGTCGTTTGATCCTTTTACCGTTGGACACGAGTCGGTACTTAAAAGATCATTGCCGATTTTCGACAAAGTAATTGTAATGTTGGGAATCAACGATAACAAAAAAAACCTTTTCCCAATCGAAACCCGGAAGCAAATGATTGAAGATGTTTTTGCAAACGAAGCAAAAATTGAAGTGGAAATATTCGATGGTCTGACCGTTGATTTCTGTAAAAAAGTTGGAGCAACACACATTTTAAGAGGGCTGAGAACCTCTGCCGACTTTGAGTATGAGAGGGCTATTGCCCAAGTGAACAAAAAAATGTTCAATGATGTTGAAACCGTTTTTTTATTAACTTTACCCGAGCATACTCCAATTAATTCATCGGTAGTACGCGATATTCTAAAACACAACGGCAACATCAGCATGTTTATTCCTGAAAAAATTGATATAAAAAAATACTTTAGAAATGAGGGTTGACAACAAATTTTCTTACACCATTTTTTTACTAATAATTTCGACATTCCTTTATGGTGCCGAGATTAAATTTATTGCTCCTGATTACGCGGGTGATGCTTTCAGTTTTTACGTTGTTCCTAATTTTCTTACCGAGAAACAAGAGATTGTAGGAAGTGGCGAAGTGGATAAAACCGGAACGTTCAGCTGCAAAATTGATATCAGCGAACAACTCCCTGTTTATGCCGAATTTGACGTTTACAAAGGTTGGCTGGTTCTCAACCCAAACGAAACCATAGAAATAACATTACCTCCCAAGGAGCAAAAAACATCATCGAACCCATTCTTTAAACCAAGAATGGTTCATCTGGGCATTAAAAACCCGGCAGCCAACAACATTAACTTGCTAATTGTAAACTTCAATCGGCAATTTCAAATGCAGATGAGCCAAAACATGCAAGAAATATTTTATCGACGCTCAATTGAAACTGCCGAAAAAGTAGTAAGCGATTTACAAAGCCAATTTTCCGAGACCAACAACATCTACTTTGAGCATTACAAAACCTATAAATACGCCTCAATTAAACACACAGCACAAATACAAGATCCTAATAATGTTATCAACGAATATTTCATTAAAAACCCAATTTTATACAACCAACCCGAATACAGCGAAATGTTCGATAAGTTGTTTACAAAATATCTACAATACGCTACCCAACAAGTAAACGGGCAAAAAATAAGCGTACTTTTAAATTCAGGAGCCTTCGAACAGCTAATTGATTGGCTCACCATCGACATGAAATTCGACAAACCACTGGCCGAATCAATTATACTTAAAGGGGTTAAACCACTTTTCTATTCAAAACGATTCAATACAGTGGGACTATTTAACATCCTTCATAAAATAACCGAAACATCAACCATTGAAATACACCGTATTTCAGCCAATAAAATCTTCAACGAACTGGCTCGCACTCAATACGGAACCATTGCTCCCGAGTTAGATCTGGTGGACATTAACGGCAACTTTGTTGAATGGGAAAACTTTAAAGGAAAGTATGTTTACCTCTGTTTTTCACGTACCGACAATGAGAAATTTGCCTCTCATAAAATGCTAATGAAAGAATTTCAAATCAAATTTAAAGACGATTTGGCCATTGTGGTTGTTATTGAAAACGAGAACGACGAACAAAATGCAGGACTACTTGAGAATAAAGATTTTCAATGGACAGTTTTAAGGGGAACAACCCGCCGCGAAATATACGAATCTTACAATGTTAGGATTTTACCAACCTATTTTTTGGTCGATCCACAAGGACGCATGGCCGGTTCACAAGCGCCATGGCCCGATGAAAACTTCGAAATGCAGTTCGCTAATGTGTTAAAAGCAACCAAGAATTAGTACAATGAAAAAAGGATGGCAATTGCCATCCTCTACATCCTAACCAAACCTAATTCTATGAAAAATCTATTGCTTTACTAACAATACAAATATACAGCAAAACTATGTTAACAATTGAAAATCATTGTTAATTATTGTTAAGACTTCGAAGAGAGCATGATATAAAAACCTCAATTTTTATTTTTTAAAATAAGTGACATCAACAGATGACAAAAATATTAACTTTGTAAATATATTTTTATTGAACCTGAACGCTGCAATAAACGTTAATTCATTTTGTTTTATTTTGAATCTATCATATTAAAATCATAAACAAACAATCTTATTATGGCTACAAAGTACGTTTACACTTTTGGAAACGGTCAAGCTGAAGGAAAAGCTGACATGAAAAACCTATTGGGGGGAAAAGGTGCCAACCTTGCCGAAATGAACCTAATTGGCGTTCCTGTACCTCCAGGATTCACCATTACTACCGACACCTGCACAATTTACAACGAAGATGGTAAACAAAAGGTTATCGGTTTAATCAAAAACCAGGTCGAAGATGCTATGAAATACGTTGAAGGCATCATGAACATGGGTTTTGGTTCAAAAGAAAACCCACTCTTGATGTCGGTTCGTTCAGGTGCTCGTGTATCGATGCCCGGAATGATGGACACCGTTTTAAACCTGGGAATGAACGATGAAGCAGTACTTGCCATCGCAAAAAAATCGGGTAACGAACGTTTTGCTTGGGACTCGTACCGACGGTTTGTTCAAATGTATGGCGATGTGGTTTTGGGAATGAAACCCGAATCAAAAGAAGACATCGACCCCTTTGAAGAAATTATGGAAGAAATTAAAGAGGCCAAAGGTGTTGAAAACGATAATGAGCTGGATGTAAGCGACCTAAAAGATATGGTTGCTAAATTCAAAGCGGCCGTTAAAAAAGTTACCGGTCACGATTTTCCTGCCGACCCATGGGAGCAACTTTGGGGCGCTGTTACTGCCGTTTTCGACAGTTGGCAAAACCCAAGGGCAAAATACTACCGCGCCATGAATCAAATACCCGGGGAATGGGGAACCGCTGTAAGCGTACAAGCCATGGTTTTTGGAAACATGGGACTCAACTCAGCCACCGGTGTAGCCTTTACCCGTGATGCCGCTACTGGCGAAAACGCATTTAATGGCGAATACCTTATCGATGCACAAGGCGAAGACGTGGTAGCAGGTATACGCACACCTCAACAAATTACCAAAGAAGGTTCGCTACGTTGGGCTGTATTGGCAAGCGTTTCAGAAGATGAGCGTAAAACCAAATTCCCATCACTCGAAGAAGCGATGCCCATAGCTTACAAAGAGCTAAACACTACTCAAAAGAACCTCGAAAACTACTTCAAAGATATGCAAGACCTTGAGTTTACCATTCAAGATGGAAAACTTTGGATGTTGCAAACCCGTAATGGAAAACGTACCGCTGCTGCCATGGTTAAAATTGCCATGGATCTGCTTCGCGAAGGAAAAATTGACGAAAAAGCAGCACTTTTACGCCAGGAGCCCAACAAACTCGACGAACTGCTCCACCCTGTTTTCGATAAAAAAGCAATGGCCAGTGCACACGTTTTGGCCAAAGGATTACCTGCATCGCCAGGTGCAGCTACCGGCCAAATTGTATTCCATGCCGATGAAGCAAAAAAATTCCCAACCACTATTTTAGTGCGTATCGAAACTTCGCCCGAAGACCTCGAAGGAATGGATATTGCAAAAGGTATTCTTACCGCCCGTGGTGGCATGACCTCACACGCAGCTGTTGTTGCGCGCGGAATGGGTAAATGCTGCGTTTCGGGTGCAGGCGACTGCAAAATTAATGGCAAAGCCCGTACATTAACTGCAGGCGGAGTAAACCTAAAAGAAGGCGATTGGATTTCGCTGAACGGCTCCACTGGTGAAATTTACAAGGGTAAAATTGCCACCATCGATCCTGAATTAAGTGGCGACTTTGGTGAAATAATGGAACTGGCCGATAAATACCGTACCATGAAAGTACGTACCAACGCCGAAACCGGACGCGAAGCCATACAAGCACGTGCTTATGGCGCCGAAGGTATTGGACTTTGCCGCACCGAACACATGTTCTTCGAAGGGGAACGCATTAAGGCCATGCGCGAAATGATTTTGGCCGATGATGAAAAAGGTCGCCGTAAAGCCCTAGCAAAATTATTACCCATTCAGCGCAAAGACTTTACAGAGGTTTTCGAAGCCATGAATGGTTTGCCGGTAACTGTTCGCCTGCTCGATCCACCATTACACGAATTTGTACCTCACGAAGAGCTTAACCAACTCGAAATGGCAAAAGAGATGGGTATTTCGATTGAAGTAATTCAACAAAAAGTTGCTGACCTGCACGAGTTCAACCCCATGTTGGGTCACCGTGGTTGCCGCTTGGGTAATACATATCCCGAAATCACCGAAATGCAAGCACGCGCCATCATCGAAGCAGCCCTCGACCTGAAGAAAAAAGGTTTGGTAATTCTGCCCGAAATAATGATTCCACTTATTGGAACCGCAAAAGAATTCCAACTTCAGGATAAAATTGTTCGCGATACAATTAAAGCGGTATTTGCCGAGCGCAACGAAAGTATCGATTATTTGGTTGGTACCATGATTGAAGTTCCTCGTGCTGCACTAACAGCTAACGAAATTGCTGAGACTGCCGAATTCTTCTCGTTTGGAACCAATGACTTAACCCAAATGGCCTTTGGATATTCACGTGACGATGCCGGAAAATTTTTACCAGTTTACTTGCAAAAAGGCATCCTAAAAACCGACCCATTCCAAATATTGGATCAGGAAGGCGTAGGACAATTGGTTGAAATGGGAATCGAAAGAGGCCGCAGCGTGCGCAAAGACCTAAAAATAGGTATTTGTGGCGAGCATGGCGGAGAACCATCATCGGTTGAGTTTTGCTACCGCTCAGGTATGAATTACGTTTCGTGTTCACCTTTCCGTGTACCAATAGCCCGTTTGGCTGCTGCTCAAGCTGTACTTAGAGGAAAATAATATTCATAATCTGAATTCTCAAAAATAAATAGGGCTGTCCACGATGAAAAATCAACGGGCAGCCCTTTTTTTATTGAATTGAATTTATGAGGTTCAATAAAACAACATTTTTTTGATTGTTTTCTTTTTAATATTGAATGAGCCTTCTTTTTACTATTTTTGATAATTGAAAACTTAAGAAAAGATGAGATTTATATACCCTTCGTTTTTGTGGGCACTTTTACTAATTGCCATTCCAATTATCATCCACTTGCTGAATTTGAGAAAGCACCGTACGGTTTATTTCTCGAACGTAAGTCTGTTAAAAAAAGTGCGAAGAGAAACCAAACGGAAATCGAAACTTAAACAATACCTGATATTGGGCAGCCGCATTCTTGTTATTTTAACATTGGTGCTGGCATTCGCAAAACCCTATCAACCAAAAGGAACTGCCGAAAAAAAGATGGCCAATAGCGTAGTGGGTATCTACATCGATAACTCTTTTAGCATGAACGCCGAAGGCCCCGAAGGCCGAGCCATTGAAAGTGCGCGCGAAAAGGCTTATGCCATTGTAAACGGTAGCCGACCCGATGCAAAATTTGCCTTATTGACCAATTCGCTCGACGAACTTCAAAACAGGTTTTACAGCAAAGCCGAAATCAACAGGCTGATTGCCGATGTCGAAGTAAGCCATAACTGGATCGAAATGAGTACCATTCAGCGTCGATTTATCAGCATGATGGAGAATTTTTTGCTCGAAACCAACAAAACGTGTTACCTGATCTCCGATTTTCAAATTCACTCGTCCGACATACATCAGTTTGAGCCCGATTCGTTGTTAAGCTATAATTTTATACCAGTTTTGATAAACAATGTTTCAAACCTTTACATTGACACTTGTTGGTACGATGCCCCAACCCACCATTTCAAACAAGCTGAGGGTCTAAACGTTAAAATCATCAACAGCTCCAACGAAGATTATTTTCAAGTTCCGGTCAATTTTTTTATTAACGACACGCTAAAATCGCTAACAACCATCGATATAGCAGCCCGGGAAGAAAAAATAGTAGAATTTCAGTACACCAACCTTAGCACGGGTTTGCAACTTGGGCGTGTTGAAATTACCGACTACCCCATCACTTACGACAACACCATTTATCTTGCTTACGAAGTTAAACAAACGCTGAACACACTACTGATTCAACAAAATAAAAACCGTACTTCAAAAAACATCGAAGCACTTTTCATTAACGACGGGTACATAACACTTGATATTGAACAGGCCGACCGTTTACAAATTAGCACACTCGATAGCTATTCTGCTATATTTTTAAACGAACTGCGAAACATCACTTCGGGATTGGCTGATGAACTGGCCAAATTCACAAAAAACGGCGGAACCTTAATCGTTATTCCCAATCAGCACATCGATACTGAAGCCTACAACCACTTGTTCGAATTGCTTAATGCGCCACCCATAACCGGAACCGATACCATTACACTACCCATTGGAGAAGTATCGTACCAACACGCTTTATTTAGTGAGGTTTTCAAAGATGAACGCCAAAACGTAGCCTTACCCGATATCAAATGGCGTTTTCGATTTAGCGGCTCGCAACAATTTACCGAAAGCAATATCCTAATGTTCCCCGATCAAACAAAAGCACTATCGCTTTCATCGGTCGAAAATGGGAAACTGTACACTTTTGCCTTTCCGTTTTCGCCTACCGAAAATCATTTTATCAACCATTTACTATTTCTCCCCACGGCTTACAACATGGTGCTGCAATCGTCGTTTAACCAGCAACTGTACAATACAATTGGCATTGATCACTCCTTCGATATTAAACTAAATAACGAAAACCGCTCGATTAACTTTATGCTTAAAAACCAGCAAAACGGACTTGAGCTAATTCCCACTACCCTACAGCAACGGGGCAATACATTGCGACTTTCGGTAAACGGCGATTTAGAAGCCGGGTTTTATAAGGTATTTTCCGAAAACAATACCATTGGTGCAGTAGCATTTAACTACCTACTCAAAGAATCAGAATTTGACTACCTGCAAGGCGACAAACTGCTCAAACAGGCCAAAGATGCCGGCATTGTTCACGCCAATTTAATTGAAACCAGCGCAAAAAATATGCTTATGGCCATCGAAGAAATCGACAATGGAGTTCAACTGTGGCGATTATTCATCGTACTCGGCATACTATTTTTACTCACCGAATTGGCCATTATCAGGTTCTGGAAGTGATAAAATGGTATTGATATTTGGGAGTTAGCCACAATACCGAAAAACACTCGAACAATTATAAAAATGTATCTTTGTAAGATAAAATTAGAAATTAAAAAATAATGGCAGAATTTGAAAGATATTTAAAAGCAGACCTTGTAAAATTTTGTCAAGCCCTCGGAATAAACACTATGAAAAAAACCAAAAAGGAATTAATTCAAGAAGCATATGAATTAGAGAAAAAAGAAATAACCGAAGCAATTGAAAAAGGGAATGGTTATGATTTTTTAACCGCAAAAATGGAAGAGTT
>DATERL010000087.1:0-37872 GCA_035271585.1 Prolixibacteraceae bacterium | reverse complement strand
GTTTTATTGTTTTAATACAACTTAAAATGCTACTATTCACATATTCTAGTGTCTAGGCAACTAGTTGATTTAAACATGTTTTTTGAGCAATGGCTCTTTGGTCAGTTTTAAATGCTGAATTTACTTTCTGAAATATCTGAGGGACTGCGTCTTTGGCCAAGTAGATGTTGTTATCGTCCGATTGATTTGCAATAAAAACTCTTGATAACATGTGCACTGCTTGATCAATTAAGGTGTCTTGATTATACTTGTGATTATGAAATTCAGATGTATCCAGAAGTTTTTTGGTTTTAATTTCAAATATCTGCAACTTGTTGAGGAATGTAAATTTATGGCCAATTCCTATTTCAGCTTTAATAATTATTCCTTCAATTAAACGAAGTTCAAAGTGATAATTATTACCTGCCTTTGATTGGTATTCTTTACTATTAAAAGAGTTGGTGTCCTCACAATAAAAATAATCTGGGTGAGAAATTATTTGACGATATAAATTCACTGCTGTCATGATTGTTAATTTTATGGTTTATATCTTTATCTGTAATTTGACAAAAAGGTAAACAAGTTGAGGCGTTTTTTTAGAAAATTAATTGTCATTTGCCAAGCAATTCGAACAAGTTGGTTCTTCCTTTTTTCTTTTGTAATGCGGGTCGTGGCAATGACCACAAGGATTGAAGCCCAATCTTTCAAGTAAATATCCGTCAAAAGATAAATCCGGATTATATTTTACCCTGTACCATTCCCTTAGAAGTTCGTCGGTTGGAACTTTTATTTCATATTCATACTCCCGAAGTATTTCTTTTACTTCTTTATCAGAATATCCAGTTTCATTTCGCATAATAGGATCACTTCTTTTACCCAGATATGCATGCTTGGAAAGATGATTCAGTATTGCAGTATGTTTAGGGGATTGATAGTAATAACGAGCCGATTCTCTCAAAAGTTGGTCAATATTATCTTCTAATTCACCCAATTTGAGATTTTCGATGCTAAAAGTACCTGAGTTGTTTTTTTTTAATAATTCAGGTATTTGTGTTAACCTGAACCTTAGCCTACATCTCTCCAGAAAAATCTCAGTTTTTATTTCATCTTCCTCATCCAGCAGATAAACAGTTCCTTTGAACCATTTGCGGTATTTTTCAATCTCAGCATCTCCTCTTCCAATTATTTCATCTGGAATTATATAATTCTTGAAATCTGCATTTAGTCTTAGACAATCGATATCTTTGTGGTATGCTGGCGTAGAACTGGAAAGAACAAACAGACTGTCTTCACGGGGACGTATAATTGAGTAATAATCATTGAAAAACAACTCAGGATTCTCCATTAGCGATTTAAAAGCCAACAGATTCTGTTCCTCGTAGCGATTAAAGAAATAGATAGGTTTTTTATAAACACTTCCTTCAAGATTACAATTTTTGAAATCAATCTTTTGGATAATTCTTTTTGCATTCGACCGGGTAATGTAAACCATAATATTCAAGTTTTGATTAATTATTAATTGTTTCCCATTAATCGGTCACCTCGTCAAAACGTAAACACATTTTAGTTTAAATTTTAAATAATTGCTTACTTTTATGATAGTATTTCCTATAACCATCAGGCTTAAACAACTAAAAAACAGAAGCAAAGCACCTTGATAATTAATTATGCACTATCTATTTACTACAATTACAACTCTATTGCTCACATTTCAGATTTTATCTGCATCCGAAAAGAGGGCGCTGATAGTAGCTGTTGGAAGTTATCATGAGGATAGTGGCTGGTCGAAGCTTAGTGCACTAAACGATGCTGATTTAATGTTTGCATTATTGGAGAAACAGGGATTTAAGCCAAAAAACATTGCTATTCTTCAAGATGACAAAGCCACCAAAAACGGGATATTGAAAGCTTTGGATAATCTGATTGCACAAACAGAAGAGAACGATATAGCTTTATTCCATTTCTCCGGGCATGGGCAGCAAATCAGCGATTTAAATGGCGATGAACTAGATGGTTACGACGAAGCAATTATTCCTTATGACGCTTATCTTTTGCCATCAGTATATTATCAAGGCGAAAATCACATTATTGACGATGAATTAAATACCTACTTACACAAATTGAGAGAAAAGACAGGTTCAAACGGCGATGTGATTTTTATTTTAGATGCATGCCACAGCGGAACAGCTACCCGAAATACAAACAATGTAGAAGGTTATAGAGGAACTCCATTGAGATTTGAATTTGAAAAAAACAGTATCCAAACTCAAAAAATTGAGCAGCAAGGATATGATGAACAAACAACAAACAGCCCCAGTTTATCGCCCTTTGTAGTTTTAAGTGCCTCGGGACAAAACCAGCTTAATAAAGAAATAATAGATGAACAAGGAAATGCTTACGGCTCCTTATCTTTTGCTTTATCCAGAACTTTATCTACTGCAAACCAAAAAATTAGCTATCAGACACTTTTCGACAATGTCCGTAACGAAATGTGCATTGCATTCAGGGGCAACCATTTTCAAACACCACAAATTGAAGGCAATACCAAGCGTTTGATTTTTGCAGGACTGCAAATAACCATTCCGCCCTACTACAGCGTGCTTGAGCAAGTAAATTCAAAGAAGATAATAATCAACGGTGGTTCTTTGAGTGGTTTAACCGAAGGGAGCTTAATTGATTTCTACACGGCTGATACTTCTCAGCCAAAAATCCAAACCCCAATAGCAAAAGGAATTATTTCGCTGGTTGGAATATCAAAAAGCGAAGTAAAGTTTGACACTGCTGTTGAAAATATTTCGGGTACATGGGGCTTTGTAAAACAATTGAACAATCTGGAAAATTACGAATCAGTTTCAGAAATGCGTGCTAATGTGCTGCGGAAAGCAAAATCAAGTGCACCAAATGTTCAGGTAGAAATTGAATTGATTCCGTTAAATTCAAACAAGGAAAGAACATCAAAAACATTCAAGACAGGAGAACAGTTTCGAATTAAAGCGATAAACAAAGGTAATCAGAATGCTTTCTTTCAAATAATTGGCATTCAGCCTGATAATGAAGTTCTATTAATTACCGATTTAAGCATCCTGTCACCAAATGATTTTATGATTGATGCCGGAGATACAATACTTATTGATGCCTTTACGCTGACCGCCTGTAATCCAGCCGGATTAGAAATGTATAAAGTAGTTGCTTCAAAAGAACAACTCGATTTATCGCCAATAAAAACAATGCAATATTCGCAGAAAAGATATGCCGGGTTAACCGAATTTGAACATTTGCTTAACGATTTGTTCGTTCATGACCGAAGTGCCAAAACATTCCGGTTCGAAAACGACATTAATATTTTTAATTATACCTTTACTGTACTTGAAAAATAATCGGGATGAACGACAATGACTATCTGCCACGAATAAAAAATAACGATACAAAAGTTATTGGAGAGCTATACAAGCTTTACCGTGATAATTTTATCCGGTTCATCAAATCGCGTTTCTTTTCGTTAGATTCTGAACAAATTGAAGATGCCTACGCCGAAGCTTTTCATGCTTTGTACCGAAATGTGCAAAATGGCAAGCTGGTAAAATTAACCGGTACCTTAAAGACCTATCTTTTTCAAATAGGCTTATTTAAAGCAATTGATGAAATAAATCGTAAGCAAAAACTTCGGGGCGAAGAACTGATTGATTACAAACCCACAGAAGAAATGCTCCAACTTGATTTTTTTGAAGAAGACGACGAAGAGCTTATCAAATTAAGAGAACTCAATGAAACAGTAGGTCAAATGAAAGAGCCCTGCTTAACATTGCTTCGCTTGTTTTGGTTCGAGCACAAACGTGATAGCGAAATATTACCTTTAACCTCGTATTCATCGGTCGATACCGTGAAAGTAAAACGTTCACGATGTATGAAAAAACTGAAAGAGGACTATTTACAAAAACTGGTTCGCTTAAAAATTATTTCAGAAGAAAAACAAATTCAACTTTTAGCCTGATGAATACAAATTATCACGACATATTAGAAAAATACCTGCTCGGCAAGTTGGATGAAACCGAAAAAGCTGAATTTGAAAAGCAAATTGCCACCAATGATTTATTGAAAGAACAACTGAATATTCATCGTGAAATTCAAAATCAGATTAACAGCCGAGCTTTTGTAAATGACCAAATACAAAGTGCCCGGGGCGAAACCGAAAAATTTAAGTCGGAATTGGATGATGCTGTAGTTCATCAAATCAAAAGCCGGGCGTTTGTTGATAAACAAATAGAAAGTGCTATAGCTGCAAGCAAGAAAAACAAAATCGTAAAAATAGTACGGACAGCAATGGCTATAGCCGCCGTTTTTATTGGGCTTGTGTTTATTCAGAATTTTGCACAAAACCGGCAGATGGAAAATTTATTTGCCGAAAACTTTGGTACTAAAAACATTCAATTATTTGAAAATGGAACATACAGGGGAGCCTACGTAGAAGAAAATCCCAACCCGCTTTTAGACAAAGCAACAACAGCTTACGAACAAGAAAACTACACTGAGGCAGAAGAAGCCTTTATTCAGTTAACTCAAAAACACACCGATAATAATGTTTACAAATTCTATCTGGCAATAACACAGCTGCACAACAATAAAACAAAAGAATCAATCAATACCTTTTCAGCATTATACCAACTCGATAACGATTTTGCTTATTTCGAAGAAACTCGTTGGTATCTGTCTTTAATTTACTTAAAACAACATAAAAAGAGAAAGGCAAAAACACATCTTAAAGAACTTGTTGAGTTGGATGGGTATTACTTTGATATGGCAGAACAGTTACAAAACAAACTCGAATAATTAATGAGGCATGTTTATGTCATAATAGTTTCCTTGCTTGTGATGGTTTCCTTGTCGCAAAAATGCTATTCACAAGACCAGCAGATTATCAATCGAAACTTGGTTCTTTCTGCAAAAAACAATCAAGCTGATTCAGTTATGTATTGGATTGAGCAGGGTGCTGAGATAAATTTTGTTGATACTATTGGATTTGGGGCTTTGCACTATTCAATTGCCAATTTTAACCAAACCCTAACGATACATTTAATTCAAAAAGGTGCTTCCGTAAAACAATTAAAGAATGAATACATTGCACCTATTTTTACTGCTGCTAGTGTAGGTAATCTTCGTGCTTGCTATCTGCTAAAACAACATGGAGCAAAATTAGATGTTAAGGATTCTGAGGGGTATATGCCTTATGATTATGCTGTTAATCTTGGGTATTTACGAGTGGCTGACTTTTTTAAATCACCAGATACATATTCCGAAGCGCCAACTATTAATGAAGTTTATCAACGAATGATAAAGGAATTTAACGATAAAAATTATACTAAAGCATACTCAATTGCTGATAGAACTTTGAAAATTGCCAAGAATGAACTTGCAGATGGGAATCAATATTATGAAGCTATACAAGATTGGCGAAATACAATTATAAATCGTGCATTTTACCGTGCTGCAGAATCAAACTTAACAGATTCAGTTAAATATTGGTTGGGGATGGGAGCTAACATTGATTATTTAGATGAGAATGGTAATACAGCACTCCTGCAAGCAATTGCTAACTACAATAATGAACTTGTTGAGTATTTAATTGAGAAAGGTGTAACAATAAATACACGAACAGACATTACATCACCACCGATTTTGATTGCAGCCATAAAAGGAAATTTAAGAGCCTGTTATATGCTATGGAAGCATGGTGCAGACCTAACAGTTAAGGATTCTGACAATAAAACAACAGCTTATGATTATGCCATTCAAAATGGATATTTGCGAGTTGCTGAATTTTTAAAAAACACCAACTCATTTTGCAATGAACCTACATTTAGAGAATTACTATTTAAATCAATGAACTTCAGAAAAAATAATGAATTTAATGAAGCAATAACTTTTGCGAACAAAGCCTATAACATTTCCAAAGAAGAAATTAATGAAAAATGCGTAGAACAGGTTTCTGTCTTACAAAATATTATTGTTTGTTATAATGATGTCGAAGATTTTAATAGACAATTAAAGTATTATCTTGAAATTGTACAGTTTCAAAAATCATTTAATGGAGAACAAAGTTTAGAGCATATTCAAGCACTCAATGGACTTGGAAGAGTTTATGTTGAAATGGGACTTTATCAAGAAGCGGATAGACTTTTTGACACCTTATTCAACCTTGCAGAAGTTAAATTAAGCAAAAACGATCTTGAATGGTCTTCAATTCTGAATAATCAGGCTACGTATTATCGTACAATTGGTAATTTATCAAAGGCAGAGGAAAACTTTATCAAAGGATTAGAAATATCTGAAAAAAGCAAGAATGAATTTGATATTGCATTATACAGTAATAATTTGGCTGAATTGTATTCTGAGCTTGGACGGTATAAAAAAGCAGAAGACCTGTATAAAAAGACGGTTGAAATTCGAAAAAATATATTAGGAGAAAACAATGTTTTATATGCAGTAACACTAAGTAATCTTGCAACAGTTTTGGAAAATCAATACAAATATGAAGGAGTTAAAGAGCTATATGAAAAATCATTGAAAATCATTGAAAATTTAATTGGAGAAGAAAACGACAGCTATACCACTACTTTAAGTAATTTTGCAAACTTCCTAAGAACAATTAATGATAATAATGCAGAAAGTTATTTTCTCAAAACTCTTGAAATACAAGAACAGATATTTGGAACAGGACATCCAAATTATGCAATAACCTTAGGTAATTATGCTGTATTATTATCATTAAGAGAGGAATACAAAAAAGCCATTAAAATAGGATTAAAAGAGGTTGATATTCTTTCAAAAAATTTTGGATTCAACCATTCTTCATTAATTTCCGCTTACAATAACCTAAGCCTTGATTATTATCATTCTGAGGATTATAATAATTCCTTTTTATACTCAAATAAAAGCTTTGAAATTTTTATGTCAGAATTGAAATCTATTTTTGCTTTTAGTTCAAATAGCTCAAGAAATAATTATTTAGCAAAAAATATCAATATTCTGAATGGTTATAAAGCAATGACATTTAATGCGTTCAAAAAAGATAAATCATACTCAAGTAATGAATATAACAATGAACTTTTCCTCAATTCTATTTTACTTAATACTTTCATCGAAATACAACAGACAATTTTAAACAGCAACGATAGCAGTTTAATCAATACATATAATAAGCTCAAAGCCATTCGAGGTCAAATAAACTACCTTCAATTTCAACCTGACCAACAGGATAAAATAACTGAGCTGGAAGAAAAAGCTAACCAGTTGGATAAGCAACTCACCAAAGCATCGCAAGCCTATCAACAGAATAAAGAGAACTTAAATATTCAGTGGCAGGATATTCAAAAAAATCTAAAAGAAGGTGAAGCTGCAATCCAGTTTATCTCTTTTCCATACTACAATAAACAATGGACTGATAGCACCCTATATTGTGCCTTAGTTGTCAAACCCGGAATGGAATCCCCTGCCATGATTCCACTTTTTGAAAAAAAACAATTAAAGCCCTTGCTTGAAAAACAGCTGGTACCCAACGAGCTTTATGCCTCAAGGGGAACAACTGTTTTTTATAATACATCACAGAAAGCCGCTAATGGTCAGGAATTGTATCAATTGATTTGGGAACCTTTGCAAAAGGAACTAGATAGTGTAAACACCGTGTATATTGCACCCAGTGGATTGTTGCACAAGATTTCGTTCTCGGCAATTCCCATTGATAGCACCCGACTTTTATGCGACCAGTTTGAGTTGCGTCGTTTATCGAGTACACGGCAACTGGCTGTTCATGATATTATTGAACCTGAAACAAAGAATAACAGGATTGCCCTGTTTGGAGGGATTGATTATGATTTGAACAATCAATTTTGGAGTGATTCAAGTCTGGCAAGTACGGATATTGAAAAAATCATGTCGAGAGGTTTTACACCCGATTCAACCCAGCGTTCTAATTCTTTCACTTACCTTGAAGGCACAAAAAGCGAAGTACAAAATATTTCTGCATTAATGAAGAAAACCAACTATTCAGTTCAGAACTTCACCGGTAGCCAGGCAACTGAAGATGCTTTCAAAAAGTTAAGCGGCCAGGGAAACAGGGTCATTCATATTGCAACTCATGGATTCTTTTTTCCTTCTGAACATCAAAAACCAAAAGAACATGACCGATTTCAACCCTTGGGCGAAAGCCGTTTTAAATATATTCCCAACCCTTTGTTACGATCAGGATTATTAATGGCCGGTTCAAACCGTACCTGGCAGGGCGATTATCCTCAACAGGGTTTGGAAGATGGAATTTTAACAGCTGCTGAAATTTCAGAAATGAATTTGTTTAACACCGAATTGGTTGTTCTTTCGGCCTGCGAAACCGGTCTGGGCGATATCAATAACAGCGAAGGAGTATTTGGTTTGCAGCGTGCTTTCAAATTGGCTGGTGCAAAAACCATCATTATGAGTTTGTGGAAAATACCCGATAAACAAACATCAATGCTTATGCAAGCATTTTATAAAAACTGGCTTAGTGGCATGAATAAAAATGAAGCTTTTAAAAAAGCTCAACTTGAATTAAGAAGCCAATTCCCTGAACCCTATTATTGGGCAGGGTTTGTGATGGTGGATTAAAAATGATAGTTATTAATTGAATAAGTCATTTCCATCATAGGCATCTGAGGCTCCATTCATTTTCGCAAGCTTAAGTATAGATTTCTTAATATTCTCAGCCGTAACTTGCTTACAATTAAGCTTTATTTCGTGTTCATATTTGTTTTCAATTCTTACATCAGGGGAACCAGAAGTAGAAAGGTATCCGTTATTCATGTATATTTTCACTACATAAAACTTCTTTCCCTGAAAATTATCTTGATAAGTAGACACTTTTTTAATGCCTGACATATCAATACACTTAAAGGCTTGCCCCATTAATTGACTCTTCTTATTTGTCCGATATATCTCATAACCATAAATAAAAAGATTTGAAAATTGATCCGAACTTAAGTTTCTTCCTGCCATATATTCAGCATCCTCCTTCAAAATATTAATATTGAAAAAAACATACAATTTGTAATTATCCAATGCAGGATTTCCTTCGATATTTTCGATTAAATAATCTTTATAATCTTGTTGACTTTGTGCAAATGAAACAATACTAAAAATGAGAAAGATTGATAAAAAAAGTATTTTTTTCATGATTTGTTTTTTTGGCTAATTTAGAAATATTTATTTGGAGTGTACTACCCACCTACCCCTCGTTTAGCGAAGCGCAACGAGGGGTTTAACATCAGTCGTTTGTAACGACACATTGTTATTGAATGATGCAATCATTCAATAACTAACGTATCACTTCAACTTCAATAATGCCACCCAAAGATGCATAATTCTTTGCAGAACTGAAAAGATAATCTTCGGCCTTTTCGACAATCATCGCTCTTACCGGATTTTCATCTGCACAAAACTATTAACAAACTGATTATCTTTTGGATATAAGATTCGCTTTTCAAACAACTGTTCGACCGGATGGAACTCACATGAGTTTTGTTCATCCGTGTTTAGCTTACGCTGATTTTCAATTGTGTTTTCCTGCAAACATGTTCGTTTCATGTACATAGTTGATTCGCTGGTCAATCATTTCGTTATTATGCAATTGTATTGGATGGCAGCCTTCTTGCCAAAACTTATAGTTGGTAATTCGGTTATCGTACTTTCCTGCTTCGCGCAATGCGCCAAGTATCCAACTCCGGCGGCTTTCGGGTTCGTCCCAAATACATTTTAAAATAGTTTTGGCCATGTGCTTTTTAAAGTCGCGTACAAATTCACTCAACTTATATGGCTCGTCAGTTTGGCAAACCAAGTGCAGATGATTGGTCATCAAGCACCATGCAAATAAGCGCAATCCTTTGTTCTTCTGGCAATATTCAAGCGCGTTGGCAATCTCAATTTTGTAGCTTGCACGCGTGAATATATCGATCCAATCAATTACGGTAAACGTAAGGAAATGTACCGCATGCTGATCGTGGATGATGTAATTTTCTGATGACATTTTTGCTTTTAAAGATAGCAACTTTTACATAACGATGTGATGGCTTGGACTTTTCTGTTAGCTCAGGCTGATCTTCATTTCACGCTCCGCGTGATTAGGTGTCGTCACAGACGACTTTCGATGAACCCCTCGTTTCCGCTACGCTCAAACGAGGGGGAGGACTGAACTTTGGATTACCAAATCGATTAAACCATCGTCAACATGGTTTTCAAATGCCTTTTTCCATGCACCATTGTTGTCGGCCAACTCGTCAAAATCAATTTCGTGCTCAAAGTGGTTTATAAAATCGACCGACCATGGCAAGGCTTCGTTTTGCACCATGCCACTTATATATCTAAAGCCCCCAGTTGGGGAAATTACATTTCCTTCTTCGTCGAGCATAGACGCCGGAACTTTGCCGCCCCAAATTAATTTGTCGGGATAAGTTTCAATAAGCTGGATGCTCCACGGTAAACCTTCATTTAAACTCAGCCTCTCCCAATTCCAGTAAGCTCTGTAGCTACAAATAAAATCTAATGACCAGGGCAATGCAGCGTTTGCCGAAAGAGCCCCGAAGTTTCTGTAGTTGTTGCCATACCATTTGTTGAGATTTGAATAGAAGAAATTTTCATCGTTCAGAAAAAAGTAAGGATTTAAGGCAATGCCCCACCAATCGATATAATCTTTCCATTTATTGAGCAAGTTGAGTGCTGACCAAGGCAAGTTTTTGTTTGCACAAATAGAGCTCCACAGCACATAATCCTTGTATTTTTCAATAAAACCCAAATCGCTGATTAGTGCCGGATTCCATTTAAAGGGGTAATACATAAAATACGACATGTTGAGGTATTTAACGAAGAGCTTCTCCGACCAAGAGAAAGATACGTTACATGCCAACGATGGCATATCCCACCTTTCAATGTATTTATCGATCATGCACTCCGACCATTTCACACAGGTACTTTGTGAAAGCTTGTAAAAATCGATTTTTGATTCTACGCTTTCAATAAAAGCTTCATCCCAAGGCAGTCCTGCATTTTCGGTAATTGAATTGCTACAACAGCCGTTTCTGCCGCGCCAATCGATTAAATCGTTGTATTTTTCAAGCAGCGATAAATCGGGAAAAGCTTTTGCATTGCATGTAAAAATATCCCAATTGAGTTTGTTGGTATTGGCATCGATTACCGCTGTATTCCAATTTATTGCATCGTTAGCCGAAACCAAATTCCAATGCAGTACATTGCCGTACTTTTTAAGTTGTGCTGCCGAAAGCGGGTAACGTGCTGAAATGTTTTTCAGAAAGTAATCGGGGCGAGAGATGAAGAATGCTAAAATTTTATTGGTAAGGTTCATAATTATCAGTTTTTCTTAAAAGGCGTTTCATATTCTGGGCTTCTTTAGGATGTAAACGTTTGTTATAAATTTACAGTTAACTAATAATAAAAAACCAACCGGCCATTTTTTACCAATTGGTTTAAATCGGAAATGTACAATAACAGCTGACCATTTTCAATACCGAAGGATGCACCCGATAGTGCCGGGGCACAATATACTTCGCCGTCAGGAATATCGCCCAAAAAATATTTGCTTTTACCCTTGTTCAGCTGAATGCTTGTAAAGCGTTCAGCGGGTATATTATTTTCCATAAAACATTCTTTCTTGAATAAACGCTTTGTGAGAATATTATCCTTTAATAATTCTTTTTGTGAGCCAAGTATGTATTGAAAAACCAGCAACTTTTCCTTTTCGGCCTCACTTTGTGCCAGCATCATGGCTTTCATTTTGGCTTCTTCTTCCGTTTTGATTCGTTCAGCATTTGCCAGGTCCCTTTCAGAAACAATGCTTTTGTTGAGGATTTGTTGATCCCTCAGTTCTTCACTTAATACTTGTACTTCGGCTTCCAATTCGATTATTCGTTGTTCCTTAATTTGAATGTTTTCAATTAAAGCCTCAATTAAATCGGCAAGGAATTCAGGTGTGTATTCGCTTTTGGGCGGTTCGTTTTTAAGTTTAATCAATAAGGCTTCGTTTTCTTGTATTAGAAAACGCGACATACTTACCATACGGTCAAGTTTGGCATAGCTCTCGTATTTGACTTGTTTTGAACGAGTATTGTTGATTTCGGTTTTTAAAGCGGCAATTTCATTATCCAATACCGAAAGCGTGTCGCGATAATATGTATTTGTTTGTTTAATAAGCTGTTGAAGGCTGTCTATATAGGCAATCTCCAATTGCTTATGGGTTTCGATGGCTTTAATTTCCTTTTTTTGCTTAAAAGCAAATATCAGCACCATAACAATTACAACAGCGGCAACAAGGCCAATAATTGCTTCGGTCGAGAGTTTTGGTTTTTTCATGGTTATCTAATTATTTAAGCATTAATACAATCCAAGAAACAATAATTACAGCAATTATGATAATGAATTGAACCCTTTGGTTTTTTGAGTTACTTTCCATTTGAGATAAAACATTGTTATATTGTTTTTCAACACCTGCAATTCGTTGATTAATGATGTCAAGTAGCTTTCTGTTTTCATTTTGCCCCGATTGAATATCTCCCAAAATACCCGATATCTTTATTGATTGTTGATGAAGAATATTTATTTCATTTTGGATATATCCAATCCCATTGCTGACTTCCTCAAATTTTGTATTTATATTTTTGAATTGATCAGGAAAGTTAATGGTTTCAAATTGCTTAAGCACAAATTCAACATCTTTGTTGAGAGGTACAATAAAATCATTAGCGATTTTGGCCGCTTCTATTTCCATTTTTTGTGAAAGCGCCGGAAACTCTTTGGCACATAGCTTTTGGGTTGCATCGGTTTTTTCCGACAGGTTCTGCAAAGAGCTACTTAAACCGTCTAACTTTTCGAGCAGTATTTCGGTTTTGGTATTCATTTTATCGATTACTTCGTCTTTGGCTGCATCGATAATTCCATTCAGATCGAGTTCTTTAAGGAGTTTTTTTAAGTCGCGAATCTCGCGTTTTAAATCATCAATTTGTTCATCGAGGATGCCTTTGTATTTTTCAATGAAATTGTCAATACTTTTGATAAGAACTTGAGTTTGCTGAAATAGTTCAACTGCACTCTGATTCACCTCATTGAATTTTTTAGCAGTTGTGCCAATTTCTTCCTCAAATTTCAAAAGGCTTTCGTTTGTACTTTTGAGTTTTTTAAGTTCTTGAATAATTTCTTCGAACTCGTTTTGCATTTCGATGGATTCTTTCATGATATTTTTAGTTTTTTACTTTTCAATAATCTCAGAACTGAATTTTGTATTGATTTCCTTCAACTTATTCAAATTATAATGCATTAGGAATACCTTTTCCAAACGGTTCAATGGTTTTACCAAAGGAGGATTCAGTCCCTTAACATGTTTTGAAATTATTGAGATAAGTTTTAAACATGTTTGCCAATCTTCTTTTTCAACAAGTTGCATAAATCCTGTTCGATATTCTTCAATTGCTTTTTGAATCATTGGTTTTGCCAATATTTCGTTTTCAGTTTTTGCTCCACCATATTCAAGAGCAAAAAGGCTGAATGCATGAAGAATAAATAAAGCAGGTCGTTTGTCGGTTTTATCAATTAATAATCGGTCGCAGGCACCTCGTAAGTGTTTTGCATTATTCAATTCAGTTCCAGGTATTTTCTTCCCATCTTTCCAATCGTAATAAATTTCATTAACGTATGTAGTTACAATTTCGGAATCTACTTTCAAATCAGAAAGATCATCATTCAGTGCATTGGCATATTTTGAAGTGAAGTAGTAAACAATATCACTTTTTAATGCTTTTCCTTTTTCACCTGAAACATCTTCATTTATTTTCACTTTGCTTTTTTCACAAAGATCCTTCATGTAACCAACGGCACTAATGCGTTTGTTATAAATTTGATCGTAAACAAATTCAATCAAAACCCACAGGTATCTTTCGAGAAGTGTGTTCGCCTCGCATTTTTCAACTTTGGCCAACCATTCTTCCGTGCGTTCTTCACCCAAATACTTACGTAAGTATTTCCTAAAGTTCTTTTTGTATTCTTCCTCGCTTTTATTTTTGAACGTTACTTCAATTGCCCTTCCTGAATAATTAATAGTGTAATCGTCAATAATTCCAAGAGTAATTAACCGGTAAACAGCTCGTTGGGTATTTTCTCCTTTGCGGATTTTTTTAAAGTCGTTTTTTATTTTATCCGTGATCGATTGGTTTGGATCAAATATTTTTCCTGTTTTAGCTTTATAATGGTATTTCAAGTTTTCAAGGAATTTTACTTCTGTATTGCTAAAATTGAATGCACTGTTAATTATTTGAATATCAAAATCAGGAATACCTTTTTTTTTGATGAAATCAACCAGGTCATTGGCAACATCATTATTGAAACCTATAATGAGTTTTGCAGTTTTATCTCCCGCCTTTTCAAGTAAGGAATTAATGCCAGATTGAGTTATTGTTTTTAACCATTCTACAGGATTATCTGAGTTACACTTATCTAGCAGCAATTCAGAACAGCACTTTGTTATTTTTTCAGCAATTAGCTCGTCAACATTTTGTGAGACACCAGGAATAATAGGAAAATTCTTCATAAGCGCTATTTTGCCATAAATCTCTTTATCTGAGGGGTTGGGAAAGAAATTGCCATAAATAAAAAGATTTGTCCCCGCCAAATAGAGGTCAATGGGATGATCTGGGAATTCCTGACGCAACAATTGATTTAAATACTTTAATATGAATTGATCCTCGTATTTAACCTCAGTTAAAAGCTCAAATAAAGTTTTTCGTTCTCTTTCAGTACCTTTAAAGCCATTCTCAACAAAATCAAGATTCATTCTTTCATCGGAAGGATGATACAAAACAGAACATAGTGCAGGCTGCCGATTCCGTCCAGCCCGACCAGCCTCTTGATAGAAGCTTTCGACAGATGAAGGAAATGCATAATGAAGGGTATAGCGAATATTTGGCTTGTCGATACCCATCCCAAAAGCCTTGGTTGAAATCATTAAATTCAATTCATTATTTAAGAATTTTACCTGATTTTCAAGTGATTCTTTAGCAGTATTGTTTACAATTGCATTAACAACTCCATCGCTATCACCAGCTCCGAAAAAAGTCCCAATTTCTAATTTGTCTTTTAGCTTATTACTGTCTTTCAACCCAGAAATAAACTTTTTCCCCCTTTCATATCCATCCCGAACAGCTAAAACCCCGTTACTTAATTTATCCGACTTGGTTGGGCAAAAGATAATTCCAGCGTTTTCATATCCATTTTCACTTTTATAAAAAAAATTCCGGATTGAATCTTTACCTTTCTCTCTTTGTTGAATACTTTTTAAAGCTGTTTCGCTTATGTATTTCTCAATCAAAGGATATTTATATTCACCCATGTGTTTTTCACGAATGTAATATTCTGCTGTAAGCTCATCGATTTCGGGGCATGTTTCACCAACATCAATTATTCGGAATTCCAATTCTTCTCGGTCAATGGCTTCGGGTGGAAGTGTAATAATTGCTTCTTCCGATTCAAGTCCTAATTCTCGTTGAACATCCGACAAAACATCGAATGAAGCAGTAGCAGTTAATCCAAAGAATGCAGGTTGTTGCCCGTTGGTAAAGAAACGACGTATGTTTTCTCCCAGATTCAAATAAGGAAATCGAAAATCATGACCCCACTCAGAAACACAATGTGCCTCATCAATTACAGCATAACTAAAATGAAAGTCATTTGATATCAATCGTTTTACAGTGTTCCTGAAAAAATCTATTTGAAGCCTCTCAGGTGAAATTAAGAATATTAGAAATTTTCCCTTTTCGAACTGATCTAAAATCTCTTGTTTTTTGTTTTTATCATCCAACAATGAATTGTAAAATCCGGAACAATTAATTCCATTCAGAACAAGTTTGTCATGCTGATCTTTCATCAATGAATTAATTGGATCAACAACAATTGTAAATCCTGGCTGCAGCAAGGAACAGAACTGATAAGTTAGCGATTTTCCACCCCCGGTCGGCAAAAGTCCAATTACATCGTAGCCTTGTAAGGCTCTGTTAATAATAGCTTTTTGTCCGGCATAGAAATCGGTTTTTCTAAAAATGTTATTCAAAAAATACAGCAATGCATTTTCTTTTTCTTCGTTCACTATTTTAAAATCCTGAGCTCCTCTATATTCAGTAGTATCCTCAAAATTTGGATAATGAATTCTTTGGGTTGTGAAAAAGCAATTATCATATCCATCAAAAGATTGATCTGTTTCGACAAACAAGGTTATTCCTCTATTTGAGTAATAATTTTTGTCATTTGAAATTAGTATTTCATTCTCTGATTCAGGATCAAACAACAGAATAGGCAATTGGTCTTTATGTCCAGAAAGTACTTTTAGGTGTTTAAAAAGTGTGTTTAAATCGGATATTGCTAATATTATTATTCCTTGAGGTAATTCTTCTCCATCAAAGGATATTGAGAATTTTTCGTCATAATCATCTTTTTGAGCTAAAAGAAAAATAATTGCAATTTCAAGTTTAGCAATAAGTGACAAATCTTCAATACAATTAAATACACTGAAATCTAATAAGCTAGCTCCTTCTTTGTAAAGTAATTCTTTGTTGAATTGTTTTTCTGCGATTTTTTTCTTAAAAAAAATGAGTTCAATGTTTGGAGCTACCTTTAAATCAAGAACAACCTCAGACTTTTCCTTTTTGATGGTTCCTTTGAAGAAATCCTTAAAATGTTTTATTAACAATGCTTCAGAAACTTCAATTGATGCTCTGGTTGGTATTCCGCGACAAACTATTTTGTGTGCTACAGCCAACAAAGGATTTTGTATCGAAACATTATCACATCCATCAACGGTGAAATAGGAAAACTCTGTTACAATCCTTGAGAAAAGCTCCATATTAGCACCTTTGCGTTTTAATAAGGATCTGATCTCATCAACAAAATACCCGGCTTGCAATTGTTTCATCACGCTTTAATTTGAGTGGTTCAATGTGGTTTTGAACAAGACCTTAAATATGGAGAATTTTTGTGTGTTATTATGTTTCTTAAATTGATTTTTTCATTAGAAACTGCTTTAAATTTCCCGAAGGGAATGTATGTGGGTAGAAAAATGCTTTTGTTCATACACCGTTTTGTCTCGTAGGGGACAATATCATAGTCGTAGATCGTTCCCTTTCTGCCCCCGCTACCGCGCCATTGCATCGCGTAGTTTTCAGTAATCTAATCTACTTACATACTATCACATCGTCCAATAAACCCTTTTTGCCCGCATAGTCAACTGCATTGCTGTAAATGTAATCTTCTGCCCTAAAAACCAATCCTGCTTCAAACGGATTTTTATGCAAGTAATCGATTTTTTCATCTATTACTTTGTTGCTCCATAATTCGATAGGATGGTTGTTGTCGTGCCACCAAAACTGGTATTGGTGAACATTCGATGCGCTATTTCCCTCCTTTCTGAATTGGTCAAGTAGGAAATCATTTCTGCTCTCTTTGGGGTTTTCAATAATTGCTTGTACGATTGCTTTACTGGTGAACCTTTTAAAATCAGCAATCAGCAATTCTGGTTTCTGTTCTCCGGCACTCCTGAATATTAAATGAACATGGCTGGACACCCCGATGTACATCGGGGCCATTCAAATATCTCCATTTCTTTTTCTTGCTGGCAATACCGCAAACTATCGAGTATGATGTCTTTATATTCGTTCCTTGTAAAAACATCAATCCACTCAACAACGGCAAAACTAATAAAGTACACGCCATTGGGGTTGTGAATTGAAAATCGACGAAGTCAAATTTATAGTTGCGGCTCATTTTCGTTTCTAGTTACTGTTGAGTCATAAAAATAAGTATTTTATTTAATTGACCACGCGATGCAATCGTGCGGTAGCGGGGCTGCCCCACGCACACACGGGCCGGGCGGAGGCGTAAAGCCGCCCGATGGTTGGCTCCATGTTAAGCAGGGGCGCAGGGGCAATTGAAATGAGCCCCCTGCGCCCCTTGCGAAACAAGGGCAAAACGAGGGCACTTGAAGCCGCAGACCGAAATGCCCGCCATATAATCATTTAGAATCTGAAACTTTTTTGGCGTATATTGCTTCAAATTAATTTAGAAAGGATATTTTTATCAAATATTGATACTTCAAATCAGAATAACACTATAAAATAGTTTAATAATGAAAAGTTATTTTAAAATTACACCTGATAAAGATGGTTTTTTTGGGAAGTTTGGCGGTAGTTTTGTTCCTCCACACCTGCAAGAAGAAATGAATAAAATTACGGATGCGTATTATACAATTAGCAAGTCGCACGAGTTTATTTCTGAACTGCGCAGCATTCGTAAACATTACCAGGGCCGGCCTACTCCGGTTTATTTCTGCAAGCGTTTGTCGGAAAAACTGGGCAGCCGCATTTACCTGAAACGCGAAGACCTGAACCACACCGGTGCACACAAATTAAACCATTGCATGGGCGAAGCACTGCTAGCTAAGTACATGGACAAGAAGAAATTAATTGCCGAAACAGGCGCCGGCCAACATGGTGTTGCACTGGCTACTGCTGCTGCTTATTTTGGCCTCGAATGTGAGGTTCACATGGGCGAGGTGGACATTAAAAAAGAGCATCCCAACGTGGTGCGAATGAAAATTTTAGGCGCTAAAGTGATACCAGTTTCGCATGGTTTAAAAACGCTTAAAGAGGCGGTTGACTCTGCTTTCGAAGCTTATTTGGTTGACCCAATTAACTCGATATATTGCATTGGCTCGGTGGTAGGGCCACACCCTTTCCCAATGATGGTGCGCGATTTTCAGCGCATTGTGGGTATCGAAGCCCGCGAACAATTTTTGGATATGACCGGCGAATTGCCCGATAACGTGGTGGCCTGCGTGGGCGGTGGTAGTAATGCGGCTGGTATGTTCTCGGCTTTCCTCGACGACGAAGAAGTGAAACTGTGGGGTGTTGAGCCCGGCGGACGGTCGTACGAACTTGGCGACCATGCCTGCACCATGAAATTTGGTTCTCCTGGAATGATTCACGGGTTCAAATGCAAAGTGTTACAAGACGAAAAAGGCGAACCTTCTCCTGTTTACTCGGTGGCCAGTGGGTTGGATTATCCTGGTGTTGGTCCCGAGCACTGCTTGTTTGAGCAAACAGGCCGCGTTAATTATGTGGATGCCAACGATGAAGAAACCATTGAGGCCTTTTATGAATTGAGCCGTCTCGAAGGCATCATACCCGCCCTCGAAAGTGCACACGCCGTGGCTTATGCCAAAAAAATGGCTAAAAATGCACAGCGCGAATCAATTTTAATTAACCTGAGCGGACGTGGCGATAAGGATGTCGATTTTGTGATTGAAACTTATGGTTTGCCAGAATAAGATATATTTTTTTTTACCCGGGACTTGCATCTTTTTGCTTGTTCCGGGTTTTTTATGCCTTTTTATTCGCAACGTTACTTTCAAAATAATTTTGTATTGCTTTTTCGGCCTGCGCAGCACCCAAATCGATAAGTTGACTGGCTTTGTAAAAATCGAATGTATTGGCACAATCAACCGGAATATTGATCACAATATCGGGTTTGGCTTTTTCGATACTTAGCTGAACAATACGTTGCAACATAGCCGACGATGTAGCCGACAAAAGCGAAAAATACCCCATACTCTCTTTGTCGGCTGTTGGTATCAACTTAGAAAATGCATCAAACATACTGCTTAAATAACCTGGCTTATCGGTTTTTTCATCTGCGGGTTTCTTTTCAATTTTATCGCCATAAAGATTAACAACCACAAGCAAGTCGCCAGGATTACGAACAACAAACTGAGTTGGAACAGGATGAAGCACACCGCCATCAATCAGTATCGAGTTCTTTTGCTCAACCGGAAGAAACACGGCAGGAATGGCAATTGAAGCTCGAACCGCCTCGTAATAGCTCCCTTGCGTAAACACAACTTCTTTCTCGTTCAGAATATCGGTAGCCACTGCTGCAAAGGGGATTGCCATGTCTTCAATTTTCATATCAGGAATAAAATTCTTCATTTTATCAAATACCTTTTCGCCCTTGAGCAAGCCATGGGTCGAAAAAGTAAAATCCATAAAACCCCATACATCACGTTTGTTAATACTAATGAGCCACTCGGCATATTCAGTTAGTTTACCCATGGCGTAAAGCCCACCAATTAACGATCCAATTGAAGAGCCGGCAAGTGAGGTTATTTTAAAACCATGTTCTTCGAGTTTGTTGATCACTCCAATCTGGGTAAGCCCCCTCGATCCTCCACTCGATAAAACTAAAGCAACTGATTTTTGCATCTACTTTTTCTTTAAAATGTTGAAAAACGAAAAACTCAATTGTAAATATAAATCTTTGTACGCTATTGCCCATAAAAACTTACTAATTAAACATAGCCATACAATCGAAAAAAACTTGTAACACCAACAAAAAATGGTACTGAAATGCGTTTCAATACCTAAAAAAGCCGTCTACACTATTTTTTTTACCTTTTTTGCTATAATTTTCACACCATTTATTGCAATTGAAATACTAATTTGCATAAAACCCATTTTAAAAATATTGAAATTCAAATAAATGCATTAATTACTAACCTAAATATTATTGAAAATGAAGAAAAATTTAAACATGTTTGTGTTGATGAGTATTTTCTCCGTATTGTTTACCCTTGCAATTGGGTGCAACGAAGACATTGATCCTCAACTAAAAGTAGACGTACCAAGCCTTTCCATTTCATCGGAAACAAACAGCACTGGTACTATTAATATAGTTTCGAACACCGGCTGGACTGTTAAAAGCTCGGAGAGCTGGTTAAGTGTTACCCCTGGCGAAGGCACAGGCAACTCAGCAATTACTGTTTCAGCAGAACAAAATGCCGATACTACAATCAGAACTGCAACGATTACCGTTAGCGCTGAAAAGCTAAGCCCAATCGAAGTCAAAGTATCACAAAATGGCTCACAATACGATTTGGCAATTTCGCAAGACAAGTTTGAAATTGATGCGGCCGGCGGTACGGGTACTTTCGATATTACATCGAACACAACATGGACTGTTGCCAGTTCGGAAAGCTGGCTTACTATTTCTACAAGCGAAGGCTCAGAAAACGCATCGCTTATTATTACTGCCGAAAAAAATGCTGAGACTACTGAACGTACTGCGCAAATAACCATTACAGGCAATAATACATTGCCTCAGACTATCACGGTAAAACAAGCTGGTATGGTATACGAATTAGTATTTTCATCAAAAAAAGTAACGCTTGAAGCACAAGAAAATAGTACTGCTACTTTCGATATTACTACCAATATGGACTGGAATATTACTTTTGAAGAAAATTGGTTAACAGTTGAGCCAAAGTCGGGCTCCGGTAACGGACAGGTTAAAATTACTGTCAAATCGAATCCCAAAGGTGCATTACGAACCTCATTGTTGAGTATTTTCACAGAACACATTACCCGTCAGGTTGTAAGAATTAACCAAAACGGGATACCCTGCCTGCCCGAAGATGAAACCTCTTGTGAGATGAGCGTATGTAACGTTTCTGTTCCAAGTTATGCATCATTGCCCGATAACCCATTCTTCCCCGACCCATTTACATCGTTAAACGGAACACGTATCACCAGTAAATCGGAATGGGATTGCCGCAGGGCCGAAATTGCTGTGTTGGCACAGGATTATGAATATGGTTATAAGCCCTGTACACCTTATGAAGCGACCACAGGAACTCTTAACGGCAATAAAATTACCGTTAAAGTTGAAAATAATGGTAAAAGCATATCGTTCGATTGTACAATTACTTATCCTACAACAGGAACGGCGCCTTATCCGGCAATTATCAGCTATGGATATTCATCTGTAGCATCGAACATTACCGACCTGGGTATTGCAGTAATTAATTTCCCTAATGACCAAATTGCGAATCAATCGGGGCCAGACTCAAGGGGCAAAGGCTTATTCTTCGATTTCTTTTGCAGCGATCATTCGGCCGGAGCAATAATAGCTTGGGCATGGGGAATTAGCCGCGTAATCGATGCCTTGGAAAAAACACCCGAAGCCAATATTAATCCCGAACGTTTAGCAGTTACCGGCTGCTCACGTAACGGAAAAGGAGCTTTGGCTGCTGGAGCATTCGACGAGCGCATAGCCTTAACAATTCCACAAGAATCGGGTTCGGGAGGCGCTGCCAACTGGCGAGTGTCTGACTTTATGGGATCAAGCGTTCAACAGCTGAAACAAATTGTAGGCGAAAACTGCTGGTTTAGAAAAGATTTCAACAGATTTGGACAAACAGCCAATAAATTACCATTCGACCACCACTCAATAATGGGCTTATGTGCACCTCGTGGTTTACTGGTTATTGAAAACACTTGGCAAGTTTGGCTGGGTAACCTTAGCTGCTGGACAACCGGACAAGCTGCTCACAAAATTTACGAAGCACTGGGAGTTCCGCAGAACATGGGCTTTTCACAATCAGGGCATAGCGACCACTGTGGCTTTCCCGAATCGCAATTACCCGAATTAAGAGCTTTTGCCAAACGCTTCCTTTTAGACGACGAAACCGTTGATCCATACATTATGTATACCGATGGCACTTTCGAATACGAAGTAGATAAGTGGATTGATTGGGATGTACCTAATCTGGAATAAAAATAAATAAAAATTGAAATAATGAAACGGGGGCTTGGCAGGTGAAATTGTCAAACTCCCGTTTTTTTTGATTTCAACTTTAACTGGGTTTTAGATTTTAATTATTTTTTATCTTTGTTACTTGTCAATTAAACCTCTGAATTATGAAATCACGAAAAATCACATCAAGAATTATAGCAATAATGCTAATAGTAGTGCTAACCGGTGGCTATTTTTACATGAAACCGCTTATGCCCATCATTACTGGTTATGCAGCAAAAAACCTTTCGTCGGGTGTATTTGTAGCCAAACGCACCCAGGAATCGGTTGAAGCGAACGACCTTAATTTTTCGTTTATCAAATACGTAAACAATAAGATTAATTTCGAGAAAAAAAGTGCAAAAAGCCGTTTCTTATGGCACACTTCAAAAACTACTTTTATAAATGCATACGGAAGCGTGCTAATTAACGATTACACGATTAGCGATATTCAAACCCGGCCCTACCCCGTAGTAAAAACAATACCCGAAAATCCTGACAGTATTGCATGGCCAATGGGCAACATAATTAGTGACTCAATTCCTTCGGGTATCGATATGCAAAAACTCGAAACGGCTATTGAACAGGCATTTATCGACACCATTCCCTACAAAGGCACTTTTGCGGTAATGGTTGTTTACAAAGGTCAACCCATTATTGAAAAATACAAAGAAGGATTTAGCAGCGAAAACCGTTTCTTAAGTTGGTCAATAGCCAAAAGTTTTACCAATGCTTTAGTGGGCATTATGGTAAAAGAAGGAAAAATTAACATCGATGCACCGGCCGAAATTGCAGAATGGTCAACCGGCGAACGTCACAATATCACCATCAACAACTTGATGCAGATGAACAGTGGCCTCGAATGGAACGAAAACTATGGCAACAGCTCCGACGTTAACAACATGCTGCATAAATTTGGTGATATGGCGCAGTTTAGTTACTCAAAACCACTCATTCAACCCATCGGCTCTACTTGGGTTTATTCTTCGGGGGCAGCAAATATTGTTAGCTATTTAATTAGAAAGGCTATAAACAACGATACACTTTATTACGCATTTCCACGCCAAGCACTATTCAATAAAATTGGCATGTGCAGCGCAATTTTTGAAGTTGATGCTTCGGGCACCTTTGTGGGCTCATCGTACCTATATGCCACCATGCAAGATTATGCCCGTTTTGGCCTGCTTTATCTCCATAATGGCAATTGGTTAGGCGAACAAATTCTACCCCAAAACTGGATTGAATACTCCACCACAACGGCGGAGGGTTCCAAGGGCCAATACGGTTCTTTCTTTTGGTTGAACCAATCGCAAACCGATTATCCCGATGTTCCTACCGATATGTATTGCTGCAGGGGACACAACGGACAATATATTTACATCGTACCTTCGAAAGAGTTAGTTGTGGTTCGTACTGGATTCTCAAAAAAGGGCGAGTTCGACTATAACGAATTTCTGGCATCAATTTGTAACAGCATTGAATAAAAACAACTAAAACACTATGCATTGAAAATACATAGGTTTAAAACGATGAATGAAATTCATAAAAATATTGAAATGAGATATTAGACATTAGATTTAAGATTTCAAAAAAATTCTATTGTCTATAATCTAATATCTTTTAGTCTTTGGTTCAGATATTTATAGAAACTAAAGTAGCTGCAATGAATCGAGTTTACGAGATCACTGAAGGTAAATTGCAGGGGTTTAACCATTAATTAGATAATAAAAACCAGCATGAAAATAATTTGCATTGGGCGCAACTATGCCGACCATATTGCCGAATTGAACAACGAAAGACCAACCGAACCGGTAATTTTCATGAAGCCCGACTCGTCGATACTTCGAATGAACCGGCCATTTTTCATCCCTTCGTTTTCGGACGACTTGCACCACGAAGTGGAACTGGTGCTGAAAATTGACCGTTTGGGGAAAAACATAACGTCCAAATTTGCTCCCCGTTATTATAACTCTGTTGGATTGGGAGTCGATTTTACCGCCCGCGACCTGCAAAACAAACTGATAGCCAAAGGGCTGCCCTGGGAAAAAGCCAAAGCATTTGATTATTCAGCGGTTATTAGCAACAAATTTATTCCACTTGACCAATTAAACAACAATGGTATCAACTTTAGACTCGACATTAACGGAGAAACCCGTCAAAACGGCAACTCCAACCTGATGATTTTTCCGTTTGACGAGCTAATTGCCCACGTTTCGAAATATTTTACATTAAAAACAGGCGATCTAATCTACACAGGAACACCTGCCGGAGTTGGTCCGGTGAAAATAAACGACCGTTTACAGGGTTACATTGACGACAAAATGATGTTTGATTTTTTAGTTAAGTAAATCATTATAAAATGGTTCGAAAAACAAGTGCTCCAGCCTTCACTTTTTTTTCACGATACTTTTGGTAGAAAGAAGAAATCACGTATATTTGCACCGCTGTTTTGGCAAACACACGGGTGTAGCTCAGTTGGTAGAGCACTGGTCTCCAAAACCAGGTGTCGGGCGTTCGAGTCGCTCCTCCCGTGCAAATTAAAAAACCTCGCTTTTAGCGGGGTTTTCTGTTTTTATCCCAAACTGAAAGCATTCCGAGCTACATTTATAGAAGTTGTCGATATTGATTCCGCTGATCATTACACACAAAAAAACAATCCAACCACTCTAATAAACAAGTAGTTGGATTGTTAAGGGTGAAAGATGGGGCTCGAACCCACGACCTCTGGAACCACAATCCAGCGCTCTAACCAACTGAGCTACAATCACCATTCAGCAAACCTTACGGAATTGCGGTGCAAATATAGTATTTTATTTTTTCTTACATAACATTAAACTCATTTTTGGGATAATTTTTTAAACAAAATGTTCAAATCAGTTTATTACATTTGTGCTTTGTTTTAAACTCGAAAAAAACATTTTGAAAAAGTTAAAAATAACCAATGTCAATGCGCTTCAGTTTTTTCAGCTGGTAAGGTATGGCTCGCTGCTTTTGATTGGCATTTTATTGTCTAAATCGGGTTTAGAGCAAAGCGAAATTGGCCATTACGAAACCTTCCTGTTAATAGCCGGGGCATTTACCTTTTTTTGGGTCAATGGTTTCTTAAAGGTAATGATGCCAATGCATTCAGAACAATCAGAAACTGAAAAACCGGCACTTATTTTCAACGTCTTCATTTTACTTCTTGGATTTTCGGTACTGGCCGCCCTACTGGTTTTTGTTTTAAACCAGCCCGTTTCAACGTTTTTATTAAATGGGAATAGCATACCGCTTCCGTTTATTCTAGCATTTTATATTCTACTCAATAGTCCGGCATTAATGATTGAATACATTTACTTAGTGAACAATCGTTCGCGCAGTATAATTATTTATGCCGTCACAATTTTCACCATTCAAATATTGGCTGTGGGTCTTCCTCCCTTTTTGGGATATGGGCTTAACGTCATTATTTTAGGACTAATGGGAACAACTGTTGTTAAGTTTATTTGGTTGCTTTTTGTACTAAAACGTTACGCCAGTATTAGCATTCAACCCAAATTACTAAAAACATTTATCCGCTTTGGCTCCCCCTTGGTTTTATCCACACTGCTAAGTTCTTCAGCGCGTTATATCGATGGCTTTATTATTACATCGCAATTTTCGCCCGACGAATTTGCCATTTTTCAATATGGAGCCCGCGAATTACCATTGGCCATGTTGCTATGCAACTCTCTCAGCATGGCAATGTTACCAAAATTCGCAAAAAAAGATATAGCATCGCCATTGGCCGAATTCCGCTCCGAAATTTACAGGCTTAACTGGTTGCTTTTCCCCATAAGCATTGTATTGCTTTTGACTTCGCATTGGCTTTACCCCTTGGTTTTTAACGAAAACTTTAAGGAGAGCGCCACTATTTTCAACGTTTATCTTTTATTGGTTGTAAGCCGAGTACTGTTCCCGCAAACCATGTTAACGGCAAAAAGAATGAACAATGTAATTGTTCGGGCTTCGTTCTTCGAAATTTTAATTAATGTAAGCCTGAGCTTAATTATGGCTAAAACGATTGGATTAGTGGGCGTAGCTTACGCTACAGTTATTGCCTATATTTTCGAAAAAGTATACCTTATTTTTGCCTGTAAAAAAGAATTAAATATTCGACTATCTCAATATTTACCGATAAAGCTTTATTTAACCTCATCGATAATTTTAGTGTCGGTTTTTGTTTTAGTCGAATTCATAATTTACTGATATGGAAATATTAATGGATAATCCCGATGTTGAAAAAAAATTCAGATCAATTTTAAAGGCCATACCTTCGATGCAAAACGGAGATACTGCCGAGAGCCTAATCAAACGGGGACTTATTTACGAGAAAAACTATGGCTGTTCAATTGTCGATTTAAAATATTTTGCAGCCACTATGGAAAAAGATCATTTATTGGCTTTAAAACTGTGGAACAAAAAATGGCGCGAAACCATGATTTTAGCCACAATGCTCGATGAGCATTCAAAAGTAAACGAAGAACAAATGGACTTTTGGATAAAAACAGCCAACAGCATCGAAATTATTGAACAGGCCATTATTAACCTTTTCACCCAAACCCCCTTTGCTTTTGCAAAAGCAATGGAATGGTGCCTTGGTAAAAAACATGCAGTAAAACACGCTGGTTTACTCATGATGGGGCGCTTGGCCCTCTCGGATAAAAATGCCATTGACGAAATGTTTGAACCTTTTTTCGAAATAACAGCTCCAATAACCAAAGATCAAACAATGCACGAAATATTATACCGGTCAGTTTGTCAGATTGCTCGCCGAAGTAAAAACTTACACCAACAAACTGTCAGTTTTGCACAATCAATTAAAACCTTTGAGGAAACAACTGCTCAAAAACTTGGTTTCGAATTGCTTAACGATATTGAAAACGACGATTTCATTGCCCTTGTCCGTTAAAAAGTTAATTGTAGGTACAAGCAAATTGTATTTTGCATGCTTATTGACTCAAGAGGGTTTATTAATTTTAAAACAATAAAAATGAATTTGACAAGAACATCGAATCCTTTATTTGGAAGTAATGTTTTTCAAAAAGCACAATCGGTTGATACCGGAGATAGTATGACCATCAATGGGACTATCAACAAAACAGCATTAGTCATACTTTTTGTCGTTGCATCGGCATTTTATGTTTGGCAACGTTTTTTTGCGGTTTTCGATCCGGCCAACCCGGCGCTTGCCGTAAGCAAAGTAACTACCTTAATGGCCATTGGTGGTATTGGTGGTTTTATTTTAGCAATGATTGCTTCATTTAGTCCTAAAAAAGCGGGTTTTTTCACCCCCCTTTATGCCATTTTAGAAGGCCTGTTTTTAGGTGGTATTTCGGCCATGTTCGAAGCACAATTTCCTGGATTGGTAATAAAAGCAGTGGCGTTAACCTTTATGGTTTTCTTGAGTATGTTGCTAATTTACCGCCAACGTATTATAAAAGTAAGCAGCAAATTCAGGCGGGGCATGATGTCGGCTTTAATGGGATTAATGTTTTTTTACCTGGCCAGTTGGATAGCCGGGTTTTTTGGCGCTAATGTTTCCTACCTTTCGGGTGGAGGCACTTTTGGACTAATTTTCAGTATTATTGTAACCGGCATATCAGCATTTAGCCTATTGCTCGATTTCGACATGATTGAAAGAGGCGCTGCCGAGGGTGCACCCAAATACATGGAGTGGTACAGTGTTTTTGGACTGCTGGTATCGCTGGTTTGGCTTTACATTAATATCCTAAGGTTGTTGTCGATATTTGCACGGCGTAATTAAAGCCTTCATTTTTATGGTTTCAATACGCATTTTTCGTATATTCAAAACCTGAAAACAGAAGCAACACCAATCAACTTACTTACTCAAAATCAAACACATACTCATGAAGTTGATCACAGTAAAAAACAAACGATCGAAAAATCTTTTTAATAAACTGCCCCGAATAATTTACAAAAAGGACTCGAATTTTGCCTGCCCATTAACCCGAATGGTAGAAGAAATTTTCGATACGGAGAAAAATTCATTCTATAAGCACGGAAAAGCTGAACGCTGGATACTAACCGAAGGCAATAAACCTGTTGGTCGTATTGCTGCTTTTATTGACTTCGACAAGTGCAACAAGTTTGAACAAGCTACCGGCAATTTTGGTTTTTTCGAATGCATCAACGACAAAGAAGCTGCCTCGGTATTATTTGAACAAGCAAAAAACTGGCTCGTTGAACAAGGAATGGAAGCGATGGATGGCCCAGCCAACATGGGCGAAAACTACATGAATCACGGGCTACTGGTTATGGGTTTCGAACCACAAGGTTTTGGTATGCCATATAACCCACCCTACTATCTCGAATTGTTCGAAAGCTACGGTTTTAAGCCCTACTACGAGCAATATAGTTACCACCTCGATTATACCAAACCTTTTCCCGAGCGTTTTTGGAAAATTGCCGAATGGCTTGCCAAAAAACCACAATACAGTTTTAAGCATTTTGAATGGAACGACATCGAAAAATATGTTGATGATTTCAGAAAAGTGTACGAAGGTGCCTGGCGAAAGCATGAACACTATAAGCCAATAGATAAGGACGAGTTGAGAAACTTCATTCAATCATCAAAAATACTGCTTGATCCCGAATTTGTTTGGTTTGCATACGCCGACAATGAGCCCATTGCTTTATTTGTAATGTTGCCCGATTTTAACCAGGCATTGCGCCATTTAAAGAACGGCAAACTAAACCCATGGAATATTTTCAAACTAATGCGTTTTATTAAAAAACGACATTTTACCCGCACCCGCATCATCATTATGGGAGTGGTTGAAAAATACCAGCGTTCGGGAATTGAATCGGCTATTTTTTGGCACCTCGACAAACACGTAATGCCCAAGAAGCCACAATACAACGAAATTGAGCTTTCGTGGGCTGGCGATTTTAATCCCAAAATCATCTCGTTGTACAAGTCGACCGGAGCTGAACACGCCAAAACCCATTATCAAATGCGGTTTTTATTCGACCGAAAGAAACCTTTTACAAGAGCAAAAACCATTGAATAACATACGTATTAGTTCTAAAAAGAAAAGTTTTTTAAAAACAGTTTTAAATTTAATGCAAAAGTTTTGCAAAATTTGAATGAATCTATATCTTTGCAACCCATTAGAAAATAGTGTAATTAAATATACAACAGAATGAAAGAAGGTATACACCCAAAAAATTATCGTTTAGTAGCGTTCAAAGACATGTCAAACGACGAGATTACCCTTACAAAATCGGCAGTTTCAACAAAAGAAACCATCGAGGTTGACGGTGTTGAGTACCCTTTGTTCAAATTGGAGATTTCCAGTTCGTCGCACCCATTCTACACCGGTAAAGTGAAGTTGGTTGACACCGCCGGACGTGTGGACAAATTCATGAACAAGTACAAAAAACACATTGAGAACCGCAAATAAATTATCGCTTAAGATACGATGAAAGCTCCGCCTTTAGCGGGGCTTTTTTTGTGTGTGAGTTTATTACATTTGCATTTTCAATTTAAAAAAATGAAGCTACATCAGTTTTCTTTTCGTCAGGGAATTGTACTACGGATAATATTCTTTTTATCATCGGCAGGTTTTGCTTCTTGGTCAATTTTTTTCAACATCTATTTAAAGGAAGCTTTAGAATTCTCCACTTCCAAGATTGGTATATTATCGAGTATTCTACCTTTTGCCTCGCTGCTGGTATTACCGGTATGGGGAATATTAGCCGATAAGTATCATCGCAAGTCAATGTTCTTGCTTTCGCTTTTCATGTCGATGATTTTAATTAATGGCATTTTGCTGTTTGACAACTTTTATCATTTTTTATTTTTCCTGCTGGTTTTTGGTTCATTTTACTCGCCATTATCGCCCATGCTCGATACCATTGCGCTCGACTTTGTTGAACAGAACCCCAACGACTCGTACGGCGAAATAAGGTTATGGTCATCGGCTGGATGGGCTTTTTCAACTGTTGTTGTAGGGTATTTATTGAAGGGTATCGACATCAAATTTATATTCCCTATTACGGCAGCTTTGTTTCTGGCAAATGGCCTGTTCATGCTTTTTTTATATAAGCCCTTAAAAGTCACAAGAAATATCGAAGCCATTAAATTCAGTCACCTTTGGCAACTCATTATCAATAGCCCCCGCTTAATGGTTTTCATTGCCATCATATTCGTTTATGGAATACTGACCGCCCCAGTGATGCTTTTTATCAACTTGTATTACAACGAAATTAACGCACAAAGTCACCATATTGGATATGCTTTTGCCGTACAGGCTCTTTTTGAACTGCCTTTCTTTTTTTATGGAAAACGAATTCTGAACCGCTTTGGCGCACAGAAAGTGATGGTATTTGCCATGGCTGTTACCATGATTCGCATGTTTTTGTACGGCATCATCTCGAACCCCTTAGTGGCCATTTGTGTTGGCGTAATGCACGGGGTTACCATCGCACTCTTTTTGGTTTCGGTTATTCAGCAAATTCACGAATTTATTCCATCCAAATGGAGGGCAACGGGCCAATCGTTCATTTATATATTTTACTTTGGGGTTGGCACCGCCTTGGGTTATGCACTATCGGGACACCTTTCGGATCTGTTTTCGGTAAGAACCACCATGCTAATAATGGCAGCGGCCATTTTTGTTTTAATTGCAATTACAATTGTTATTTTTTATTGGTTCAGTACGCAAACCATTAAAATTAAGCCGAGCATTAACAATCAATAAATCGTTAGTCCTGTTCGATTTTAGGATTAAATATTTGGATTAAAAACAAAACGAACACACTGATAACAAACAACATACCGTCTCGCCTTCACAAAACACAATACACTGAATATCAACAAAACAAAAAAAAACAAAGCCACAATAAGCTATTATACTCAAGAAGGAAATTAAAATTCACCTAAAATCACAGGAAGTAATTGAGTCAATAAATTAAAAAAGAACATCCGAAGCTACTCTGCTTCGGATGTTCTTTTTTATCTAATATTTCATTTAAAACGATCTATTTTCTTTTGCAAAAAGTAAAATACAGCTTTCATTCTTCGTTTTAGAAAAACATTTTACCATTTATCGGTACGGAAAGGTTCGGCAGGCAGACCAACGCTGTTATACAAATTGATTTCACCTGGATTATCGGCCCACAAAAAGCGTACAGCCTTAATATCGCTAACCTTTTCGCAGCTAACTTCAATTTGATCGGGAGCAACCTGATGGGCTTTAGCATAGTGAAAAACGTTGTCGGGGCCAGCAAGTGCGAAACCATTTACGTAACCATATTTATTTTTGACTACCAAATCCGTTCCCGCCAGTTCGAAGGTAATAATGGCTTTATTTCCGTTTAACTGAGAAGCTTTATAGCGCGGACCATTGGCAACTACATCGAAACCGTAATCGTTTTTAAGCGATTTAAGCGCCAGACGCTCGCCTACATCCACTTTGTTGCGTGGGTGTATATCATTGGCATTACCAATATCAATAATGCAAGCCGATTCGATATTGGGCAGCTTAGTCAAGTTTGATTGTGCTTCGCGCAAATAGGGCCATATTTGATTTTGCGGAATAGCTGTTTCTGCTTTAAAATTGGCCAATTGCACTTGGTAGAACGACAGCTCGCCCACTCCCCACTGCTTTCGCCAGTCGTTAATCATCATTAACAGAAGCTTATCGTAACGCAAGGCATCGGACAATACATCGGCATTCGATTCGCCTTGGTACCAAATAGCGCCTTTAATGGCATGGTTAAGCAGTGGATTAATCATCCCGTTAAAAAGCAAAGTTGGAAACTGGTTGGGCGACAAACCCGTTTGTACAGCACCTGTAGGGTTCTGTGGCGTTGGGGTTTCATCTTTCATTAACTTCCAATCGCCGGCAAGGCTCAGCATGTTAATTCCATCGAACAAAAACATTTCTTCGTTTGACCCATGAAAACCGCCACCTCCGGTATAATCCTCAACACGAACCACAATGAGGTTTCGCCCAGGTTTAAGTGCACCTTTTGGCAATTCGTATTTTCGGGTAAGGTTGTACTGGTTAAAAGTTTCACCTACACGAACACCGTTAATCCAAGCAATATCGGAGTCGTCGATTTTCGCCAACCCTAATGTTGCATTATTAACATTGAAATTTTGGGGTAATTCAATCCATTTTCGGAACCACATTATTCCGTCGAAAGTTTCCAATCCGTTGATATTTTCCCACAACTGTGGCTGAACTGCAGTCATCCAATCGCCATCGTTATATTCATTGGAAATATATTCGTGAGAAAAATCGGGTTGACTCACCTTGTCGAGTTCAATTTTATAAATATCAAAAGTTCGTTTTTGTTCTTGGGCAATTTTCTCAAAATCGATCCCTTCCAAACCTTTTAACCATTCAGCCATTATACTTTCGCTGTTTGCAGCCTCGGCACTCATCCAGGGTTCAACCCTTGTTCCACCCCAGTTTGAACTGATAAGCCCGATAGGGATATTGGTTTCGGCATGGATTTTACGACCGAAATAAAAGCCAACGGCCGAGAAAGCGGCAACAGTTTGCGGAGTACAAACTTCCCATTTTGCAGGCGATGTTTCGGTAAGGGGTTCAATTGCAGGGTTTTGCTGTACCTGAAACAATCTGATACCCGGATAATTTGCCTTATTAATATCGGCTGGACCACTTTCGGCTTGAGACAATGGCCATTCCATGTTCGATTGACCCGAACAAACCCACACATCGCCAACCATCACATTGTCGAGCGTAATGGTATTCTTCGCTGTTACTGTTAATACAAAAGGACCACCGGCAGCACCAGTGTTGATTTTCACTTTCCAGCTTCCATCTTTGGCGGCTTTTGTTTTAGCGGTTTCGCCCCTGAATGTTACGGCAATTTTCTCACCTGCATCGGCATTTCCCCATACAAGGGTCGTTCCTTCGCGTTGTACTACCATGTTCGACGTAAGCAAATAAGGTAGTTTCACATCGGCCATTGCCGTTCCTGTAAATGTGAGCAATGCCAATGCAAACAACACTGCCCGGTTCAATAATCTATTCATTTTATAAGGTTTAGTATTTATGATTAAAAATTATAATCCCAAGTTATCTAAAACTCCACTATATGAAATTGGCTGACGATAATTACTGATTACATGCAATGTACAATACCCCATTTTACTTACCGAAAGCTGAAAATTATAAACATCGTACTCCGATGAGGCTTTGAATTTAATAATATATAGATTCATTCTTTGCTCCACCGTGTACCCTTCCATCGTATTATTTAGTTTAATTCCACCTTCGGACAAGGGATTAACCTGATATACCCTTCCGTAATAAGGCAGGTAAACCATAACCGAATCAGCTTTAACCCTTAAATCGTATTGCGAACTTAGTTGAACAGTTTGCATTTGAACTGGGCTGGCACTATGGGCTACAAACACAAAACTCTTACTATTTAAAATCGAATCGACCTTGGCTGCAATTAAAACTTCATGCTCAGCTTTTAAAGTCTTTCGGCTTTTCTTTTCAGCTTTTTGTGCAAAAACAAATGTAGAAAAAAGAATACAAAACGATAATAAAATTATTCGGTTCATCAAAAAAAAATTAATAAAAAATTTTTCATCATACAAAGTGGCTAAATGGTTCTATTTTTCAAACTCGCATTGGATCGTAGCCAAAACGATGGTTACGATCGAGCGCATCAATAGCAATCATATCGTCACTGCTCAGCTCAAAATCAAAGATATTAGCATTATCCTCAATGCGTTGCTGATTTATCGATTTGGGAATGGTAAGTACACCGCGCTGCAAATCCCAACGCAATACAATCTGCACTTGATTCTTGTTGTATTTTTTGGCTAATTGTTTCAGCAATGAAACGTCGAAAACCCGCCCCTGCATTAAAGGGCTCCATGCCTGATATTCGATTTTGTTTTCAGCACAAATATCGAGCAATTCCTGTTGAATTAAATAGGGGTGAAATTCCATTTGATTAACAGCGGGCATTACTTCAACATCGGGTAGCAATTGATTGAGATGAATTTTTAAAAAATTACTGATACCTATAGCTTTAACTCGGCCTTCGTTATAAATACGTTCGAGGGCCTTCCAGGTTTCTTTAAACTTGCCGCTTACCGGCCAGTGAACCAAATAAAGATCGGCATAATCGAAACCTAAATTTTTAAGACTCCGATCGTAAGCTTTTAATGTTTGGTCATAGCCTTGATCGTCGTTCCAAACTTTGGTGGTAATAAAAACCTGATCGCGCGCAATACCATGCTCACGAATGGCTTCGCCCACACCTTTTTCGTTTTGATAATACGAAGCCGTATCAATGAGGCGATAACCAGCATCGAGTGCGTAATGAATAGCATTTTTCACCTCAGCGCCTTCGTTACTTTGGAAAGTTCCCAATCCGAAATATGGCATTTCAACGCCATTATTTAATTTAACAGTTCCATTAATATCAATTATTTTCAACATAACGAATCATCTTTTTAGAAAAACTTAAAGTTAATACATGACAAACATTAAACAATCAAAGCGCAAAAAAAGATCTGCAATTCCAACTTGTATGAGGTGAGTTTTTCTTTATTCTAATCAGAATGTCTTTTTTCTTCCTTGTTACTATTACCCTGATGAACGATACAAACACAAAGCAAAAAACCCTGTACTACAGGGTTTTCTTTAACTATATTATAGTTTATTACTTGACTATTTTCCATTAAACAAATGGTCGCTCAATTTCTGCAAGGTTGTTTTCTTGTAGTTGCTATCAATAAGAATAGACACATTGGAGCGACTACCACCAAACGATATCATTCGAACTGGTATACCTTCGAGAGCATCAAAAACATGTTTCGAAAACACCTTTTCTTCCGAAATCATATCGCCTACGACACAAACAATAGTTTGATTTTTATCCACCTCAACTTCGCCCAAATTGCTCAGTTCATTTAATATTTGTGGTAAATATTTGTCGTTATCGATGGTAATCGAAATGGCCACCTCCGAAGTAGTAACCATATCGATTGAGGTAGTATATTTTTCAAATATTTCAAAAACTTTTCGCAAAAAACCATAAGCCATGAGCATGCGCCCCGAACGGATTTTAACGGCGGTAATCCCGTCTTTGGCAGCAACAGCCTTCAATCCCGAAATCGATTTATCGTTCGAAATAAGCGTGCCGGGCGCCGAAGGCTCCATGGTATATTTCAACCTTACCGGAATATTAGCTTCCCGAGCAGGCAACACGGTTAGTGGGTGCAGTATTTTTGCGCCAAAATAGGCTAACTCGGCAGCTTCGTTAAATTGCAAATGATCGATACGCGAAGTGTTTTCTACAAAACGAGGGTCATTATTGTGAATTCCGTCAATATCTGTCCAAATTTGTATCTCATCGGCATTTATGGCTGCACCAACCAAAGAAGCTGTGTAGTCGCTCCCACCCCTTTGCAGGTTGTCGATATCGCCATCGGAATTGCGGCAAATAAACCCTTGGGTAATGTAAATTTCTTGTTTGCCGACTTTTTCGAGTACCGGTTTTATCAATTCTTTTATCGCAGGCAAATCGGCCTGTTTGTTTTGATCGATGCGCATATAATCAAGAGCGGGCAATAAAGCCGCTTTAATTCCATTTTCCTGTAAAAGATAAGTAACCAAGGCTGTGGAAATCAACTCTCCTTGAGCCAGTATGGCCTGTTCTTTTACTGCGTTGAAACGCGCATCGGTTTTTTTAAACAAAACAGCAAAATGTTTATCAACTACGGCTTGTCCTTTAGCCTTATATTCACTGGTTTTATACAAGTTTTCAACAACTGTATCGTATTTAGTTTTTAACTCGTTAATTATGGATTTGGCTTCTCCCTTTTCATCTTCGTATAACTTGTTACTAATTTCGACCAAGCAATTTGTTGTGCCCGACATGGCTGATAATACTACAATTTTTGGGTCTCCGTCGGTAATTATTTCCATTACCGAACGCATACTTTCAGGTGAACCTACAGATGTACCGCCAAATTTGAAAACTTTCATTTTATATCGTTTTAAATGTTCTCTAATAAAGTAGCGCAAATATGACAAAAATTATCGTTTTGATGAAAATGAGTGTAAAATATTTTGATTTTTCGTAAAAAAAATATCATAAAATCAACAATTGCCCATCCTTTTAGATAAAAAGAAAAAAGGCGATCAACAAGAATTGACTGCCTTTAAACTGCCTTATATTTATTACGAAAAATACCTACCAAAGTTTTTGGGGATATTTTCCTGCTTCAATCAAATGTTTAATTTTTTCAATCACCACAGGTTTATCTTCCTGATAAGTAACGCCAAACCACTCGGCGTTGCTGGTCAACACTTCAACATCAACCTTATGGGCTTTTATCAACTCATCAACATACATTGGAATAAAGAATTCCGACTTCATTTCGCTTCCTTTCTCATTCAGAAAATCGACAAAACCTTGTTCAAAATACTCAAACAACGAGGGATGAAAACCCCAAAAGTTCATCGAAACGGTTTCGTCACCCTTGAGACTTGTCTTTTTGTCGTCGCGATAAAAATAAATGCCATCATTTTCGTTGGTGATCTTGGTTAACTCATCAATATCGACCAGGTTGTTTTTTTCGTTGGTAACGCATAAACCACGCGACACCGAACCATTATCGCTCAGTGTATTATCGAGTCTATATCCTACCATGGCATATTGTTCTTCGCTTGCTTTTTCACTTAAAAATTTAGCGCAGGTAGCATAGGCTTCATATCCGTAAAAATCATCGGCGTTAATGGAGGCAAAAGGAGTATGTACGGCTTTGCGGGCTGCAAGAACTGCATGGCCTGTTCCCCATGGCTTTTCTCGGTTTTCGGGAACAGTGAAGCCTTTGGGTAAATCAGTTAGCTCTTGAAAAACGTATTCCACTTCGATTTTACCTTTTAGTTTTTCGTCGAACCGAGCCTTGAAAGCCACTTCAAAATCATGGCGAATAATAAATACCACTTTCCCAAAACCAGCCCTAATAGCATCAAACAACGAATAATCGATAATTGCTTCACCATTTGGACCGACCTCGTCCAATTGTTTTAATCCTCCGTAACGGCTTCCCATTCCGGCAGCCAATATTACCAATGTAGGTTTCATTAATATTATTTTTTAAAATTATGAATTGCATTTGTCGGATACAAAATAAAGAAACATTTTTTTGTA
>DATERL010000086.1:0-25474 GCA_035271585.1 Prolixibacteraceae bacterium | reverse complement strand
ATCCTATTATCTTCTAATCTATGTAATCCTAATTCTGACGTTTTTGTATTGAATGATTTTATGATTTCTGATTGGGATGATGGATTAATCCTATCATCTTCTAATCTATGTAATCCTAATTCTGACGTTTTTGGATTGAATGATTTTATGATTTCTGATTGTGATGATGGATTAATCCTATTATCTTCTAATCTATGTAATCCTAATTCTGACTTTTTTGGATTGGATGATTTTAGGATTTCTGATTGTGATGATGGATTAATCCTATCATCTTTTAATCTATGTAATCCTAATTCTGACGTTTTTGGATTGAATGATTTTATGATTTCTGATTGTGATGATGGATTAATCCTATCATCTTCTAATCTATGTAATCCTAATTCTGACGTTTTTGTATTGAATGATTTTATGATTTCTGATTGTGATAATGGATTAATCCTATCATCTTCTAATCTATGTAATCCTAATTCTGACGTTTTTGTATTGGATGATTTTATGATTTCTGATGGGCTGGAGGTTGAGCTAATCTTATCATCCTTTAATCCTTTCCATCCTAATTCTGACTTTTTTTTGTAGTCTTTGTTCTCGGTGTGATTGACATTATACACTCTTTTAAATTCTAAGCTTTTTGCTCCGAAATTAATAAGTAATCCAATAGGCAAATTGTAGGCTTGACAGTAATTCATTGCTTGTGCCAAATGCACATCTTCCAATTTTATCAATGCTTTAAGTTCTACCATTATGTTTTCTTCCACAAAAAAATCCACTCTCCGGGTACCAATGTCATAACCTTCATAATAAATGGTCATTTCCATTTCCCGCTGAAAACTCAATCCTTGCTTTTGCATTTCAATCGCTAAAGCTCGTTGATAAATGACTTCTTGAAAGCCGTTGCCCAATACGCTGTGTACTTTCATTGCACAGCCAATAATCTGATGTGTCAATTCTTCGTGCTTCATCATCTTTTCTCTAAAATCTTATCATCCTTTAATCTTAAAAATCATAATTCAGACAGTGTAGGCATTTAATCCACTAATCTCTCTCTCTCCTGCAAGCCTTTTTAAATGTGGTACTAAGTCTTCCATTAAAGCCAATTCTTTTACCCTGCGTTCTTTCCATCCCAATTCCAAAGGTGCTAACAAGTCAGTGAGTTTTTCTCCATCAAAAATCATTCGGCTTAGTATCTTTTCTACAAAAGCTTTCAAGTCTGCTGTTTGCAAGCCGTGTTGGTGGGCAATGGCAGCCAATTCCTTTTCGTTTTTCTCTACCACAAAAGTGTCGTAACCCATCCGTAAGGTGTCCACATCTTGTCCGCTGTTCCAATCCAAATTATTGATGTACTCGGTTAGGTCTTCCTGCTCGTCCATCAGGTTGGCATTGGCACTTAGCAAACTAATCACCTGTGCTTTGGTCATTTTTTGTTTGGCAGGTTTTTGTTGCGTACTGTCCGCAATCAGGCTCATTATATAGTCATAATCAATCACGGCAGAAGCAAACAACACAAATTCAAAATCCAATTGTTGAATTTCGTGTGGTGCTTGGTCGCCTTCTTTTTGCTGTATTTTTCGTAATTGCTTGGCGGTTTCTATATACGAGCTACGGAACTCTTGCAAGGTTTCTTTGGGCAAAATAGCATCAATCTGGGCTTGTTGCTTCTCGTCAATGTCGGTATATTGGTCCAATTGGGTTTTGAGTCGCTGTACTTCTTTGAAGTTTTTAACAAAAGAAATTCGGGCGGCATCACCTCTTAGATTATACACTTCATGCGGTTCGTTTGCCAAATTATGCTCTTTCATAAAAATGCCCAACTTCTCAACTGCTTCTTTGTATTTGTCAATCACAACAGGTGCAGGGTCAACCAACCAAATTTCTTTGGCACTCCCGCTGTCCTCACCTGAAAACAAGGCAATGGCCGTATTTACAGCTTCTTGTTGCGAACGAAAATCCAAAATATTGCCGTAGGGTTTGGTATCGTTCAACACACGGTTGGTGCGCGAAAATGCTTGAATAAGTCCGTGGTATTTCAGATTTTTGTCCACATACAAAGTATTCAGGTATTTGCTGTCAAAACCTGTGAGCAACATATCTACCACTATGGTAATATCAATTTTGTTTTTGTGCGGATAGTCTTTGTTGCTGTATTTCTGATTTTTAATACGGCTTTGAATGTCTTGATAGTAGATATCAAAATTGTTAATGTCGTGGTTGGTGCCGTATTGGGTATTAAAGTCAGCAATGATTTCTTTCAGTGCTGCTTTTTTCTCTTCGGGATTGTGTTTGTTATCTTCTTTCTCTTGTGTTAAATCCTCCTGTATTTGCTGAATGTCTTTGTTTCCTTCGGCAGGTGGCGAAAACACGCAAGCAATATTTAAAGGTTCAAAATTTGGGTCTTCTGCTTGTCGCTTAGTTTGAATTTCTTTGAAAAGGCGGTAGTATTCAATGGCATTATTGATAGAAGCTGTTGCCAATACCGCATTGAATCTTTTGAAATTGGTAGCGGCATTGTGTTTATCTAAAATAGCTTCCACAACTGCTTGTTGTGCTATCTGTTCGCCTGGTTTTGCCTGTTGAGAGGCAATGCATTGCGTCTGTACATTTTTTCCTTTAAAATAGTCTATATGAAATTTCAGTACATTTCTATCATCAATGGCGTGGGTAATGGTGTAGGCGTGCAAGCGCTTTTGAAAAATATCTTCTGTGGTTTTATAAGATGCTTCTTCCCCTTCTCTTATTTGATAGGTAGCGTTTTCGCTAAATATGGGTGTACCCGTAAAGCCAAACAATTGGGCATTGGGGAAAAACTCTTTGATTGCTTTGTGGTTTTCACCAAACTGCGAACGGTGACACTCATCAAAAATGAAAACCATTCGTTTGTTACTTAGCGGCTCTAAACGTTCTTTGTAGTTTTTCTTATACGTGCCATCCAATGCCAAGCCTAATTTTTGAATGGTGGTAACAATAACCTTATCGGCATAATCAGTAGAAAGTAAACGCCTTACCAAAGTTTCGGTATTTGTGTTTTCTTCCACGCTACCTTCCTGAAATTTGTTGAACTCCTCACGAGTTTGTCTGTCAAGGTCTTTTCTGTCCACAACAAACAAACACTTTTCAATATCGGGATTGTCTTTTAAAAGGGTAGAAGCTTTGAAAGAAGTTAAGGTTTTACCGCTTCCTGTGGTATGCCATATATAGCCGTTGCCTCTGTTTTGATGGATGCAATCTACAATTGCTTTCACCGCATACACCTGATAAGGTCGCATTACGAGCAATTTCTGTTCGCTCTCCACCAAAACCATATACTTGCTAATCATTTCACCAAGAGTACACTTGCTTAGAAATTTTTCAGTAAAATCGTATAGTCCGTTAATTTTTTTGTTATCAATATCTGCCAATTCATAAACAGGTAAAAACTGCTCGTCTGCATTGAAAGCAAAGTGTTGATTCTTGTTGTTAGCGAAATAAAGCGTTCTGCCGCCATTGCTCACAATAAACAACTGCATAAAACAAAGCAGCGAATTTCCGTAACCATTGCCCGGTTCGTTTTTGTAATCCACAATTTGCTGCATTGCTTTTCTATGCGAAATGTCTCCTTTTTTAAGTTCGATTTGCACCGCAGGCAGTCCGTTAATCAGCAAAATTATGTCGTAGCGTTGGTGGCTGTTTTCGGTATTGATGCGTAATTGATTGATAACTTCAAAGTCATTTTTGCACCAATCTTTGTTATTTACCAAAGTGTAATGCAAAGGCGTTCCGTCTTCACGTTGAAAATATTGTCTTTCACGCAATAGTTTAGAAGCTACAAATACATCCGTATTGATGATTTCTTCTCTCATTTTCAAAAATTCATTATCCGACAAACGAACACGGTTGAGTGCTTCAAACTTGGTTCTAAAGTTTTGTTCAAGCGTTTTTCTATCCACTATGTCAGGTCGATAGCTATATTTAAGCTCTGTGAGTTGCTTAATTAATGCCTCTTCTATTTGATTCTCTTTTGTCATTATTCTTCTTTCAATAAATCTTTGGCGTTAACATCCAAAATTTTTGCAATTACTCACAAATGGTAAATTTATTTTTGTGTTCGTGAACTCCGTTTCGGTACAAATGCTCAATGCTCGGTTGTCTCACGTTTCGGGCATAGTCGTTAATCGTGTTGTAACTCTTGTCCAACTTTTTAGCAAGCCAAGTCTGTGAGATATTTTTTTCTTTCAGAACTTCTTTAATTCTGTTCATTCGAAGTCTTATTAAAGTTTTACAGTGTCAAAGATAGTAAAAACACATTGTCTGATAGTGTAAATGTTCATTGTCTTGTCGTGGGTGGGCAGGGGTAAGATCTTTTGGTTTTTTAGCGTTGAATTTTAGCGTAGGCAAAAAACTAAATGTGCTTGACCGAGTGTTGTGTTTTTTCACTGGCGCACAACAATTATGTTACACCTTCAGATTTTATTCTAGCGAAAGGTCAATTGTATTATATAAGTATTTTAACAGATGAATTTGGATTGATTTGTTCCGAATCGCAACCAATTATGGATATGCCCGATATTGCACGCATTAAATTAGAAATTTATGCATTAAATTATTCGAATGCCGATACTACTTTGATTCGTCTTTTTGGAAAACCCCGTGCTATTCAACCTTCCTTTTATGTTTACAACAATCAGCTTAAAATAACAAATATTGTCGAAAGATATCTTTGGTACTATAAATCAAACCTATATACTTATACCGATCGGGATTTTATAGAATTTTTAAGGCCATCGTTTTTTATAAACTTAAATGATGGAGTGAATAATTTAATTTCACCACTTGATACAATTTATCGCCATACCTATATTTTAGATCAAATAACAAGCGATTCAACCATTGTGTATAATGATGCTACATTGAATGTGATCGATCGAATTGACAGCATGTTGGTTCAATCATTTACATTTTCAGCCGATATGATTAACTTTTTCAGTTGTGTAAATGAATACCTCGAAAACAGAATGGAGCCTTTTTCTGTTCTTACAACCTTTATCCCCAGCAATATATCAAATGGGGTTGGTTTTTGGGGAAGTGTTTATATTTCGGAACGTAAAATCAAAATACCTGATACCAAGAAGGGTAATTTCAATTATGAATTTTAACTTTATAATTCACTATTAGATATTTCAGTGTAATTGTGCCACTTGTTTCGGTGATGTTGTGCCACGAAAAAAGAATGATTTCCTGACCAAAATTATTAATTTATTTTAGATTTTTCCATTTTGTTTTATCTCCTTTTTGATGTGTAGTGTCTTATGTATTACTCGAATGTGTCCTTATGTAATTGAATACTAGTTTTCTGTATTTTGTCTCAATACTAATATCTAACAATCTATTGCTATAATATCTAAAATATATAAGGCTGTCGGTTTAATACCAACAGCCTTATTCGCTTTATAATGTTTGCTTTATGTTATTTGTACTCATCCCAGCTTTTAATTGCTAAATCTTCGACATTATATTTGCAGAAGGCATGGATAAAGGCACTGGCCACACGGGCATTGGTAATGAGCGGTATGTTATAATCAATGGCATTGCGCCTAATGCGGTAACCATTGCTCAATTCCCTGCGCGTATGATCTTTTGGAATATTGATTACCAAATCGAGTTTTTTCTGTTTGATAAAATCGATGGTGTTGGGCTTGCGATCTTCTTCATCGGGCCAATGGAGCAGGGTACATTCGATGTTGTTGTCGCGAAAATACTTGCAGGTTCCCTCGGTGGCAAACAAGTTAAAACCTTTGTTCACCAATAAGGCGGCCGATTTTAGTAATTCGAGTTTTGAACGTGCAGGCCCCGACGAAATCAGAATATTCTGTTTCGGAATGCGATAACCCACCGACAACATCGATTTTAGCATGGCTTCGTAAAAAGTATCGCCCAAGCAGGCCACTTCGCCGGTCGAACTCATGTCAACACCCAAAACGGGGTCGGCATTCAGCAGTCGGTGAAACGAAAATTGGGGTGCTTTAATTCCTACGTGGTCGAGCTCGAACAACGATTTGTCGGGTTTCTCGTAAGGAACACCCAACATTACTTTGGTGGCCAGCTCAATCAGGTTCAGTTTCATTACTTTCGAAACGAAAGGAAAACTGCGCGAAGCCCTTAAGTTACACTCTATTACTTTTATATCGTTGTCTTTGGCCAGCAATTGCATGTTGAATGGCCCTGTAATATTCAATCCTTTGGCCACTTCGCGGGCAATGCGCTTTACGCGTCTTAAGGTTTCAACATACAATTTTTGTGGAGGGAACACGATGGTGGCATCGCCTGAGTGAACGCCAGCAAATTCAACGTGTTCCGAAATAGCATAGGCTACCATTTCGCCTTTATCGGCCACGGCATCTACTTCAATTTCTTTAGCTTGTTCAATAAATTCGCTTACTACCACTGGGTGTTCTTTCGAAACTTTAACCGCCAATTTCAGAAACTGTTCCAATTGGTCGCTATTCGAAACTACGTTCATGGCAGCACCCGAAAGCACGTACGATGGACGAATAAGAACGGGGAAGCCAACCTCGTCAACAAATTTGTAGATTTCTTCAAGGGTTGAAAGTTTGCTCCATCGTGGTTGGTCCACACCAATGCGATCGAGCAACGAAGAGAATTTTTGACGGTCTTCGGCATTATCGATCATTTTGGCCGAGGTGCCTAAAATGGGTATGTTTTGAGCATCGAGTTTCATGGCCAGGTTGTTGGGGATTTGCCCACCAGTTGAAAGTACCACACCATAAGGTTTTTCGAGATCAAAAATATCCATCACCCGTTCAAAGCTCAGCTCGTCGAAGTAAAGGCGGTCACAGTTGTCGTAATCGGTACTTACTGTTTCGGGATTGTAGTTAATCATGATGGAGCGAAAACCCTCTTTTCGAATGGTATTTACCGCATTTACCCCGCACCAGTCAAACTCAACCGACGAACCTATGCGGTAAGCGCCCGATCCCAAAACCACCACCGATTTATTGTCGTGCTCAAATTCAATATCATGTTCGGTTCCGTTGTAAGTAACATAAAGGTAATTGGTCAAGGCTGGGTATTCGCCAGCCAGGGTGTCTATTTGTTTGATAAATGGAGTAATGCCCCTTTCTTTTCGGTGATTGCGAACAACCAACGCACTTTCGTGCATTTTCAAACTGGCCGATTTTAGCACTTTACGTGCGATTTGAAAGTCGGAAAAACCAAGTTTTTTGGCTTTGAGCAATAACTCATCGGGCAATTCACCGAGCGTGTTGTAGGCAAACAGTTCGCAACGTAATTTGTAAATATTTTCGAGCTTATAAAGGAACCAACGGTCAATTTTTGTCTTTTCGTGAATGTATTCAACGCTGTATCCTTGGTGAAATGCTTCGGCAATAGCAAAAATTCGTCTGTCGGTAGGGTTCACCAATTCATCTTCAATGGTATCGATGGTAATTTCGTCGGAGTTGCCAACAAAACCGTGCATCCCAAGCCCAATCATGCGTAAACCCTTTTGAATGGCTTCTTCAAAATTACGACCAATGGACATGATTTCGCCAACCGATTTCATTGAGCTGCCCAATTGTTTCGATACCCCAACAAATTTAGTCAAATCCCAGCGTGGTATTTTACAAACCACATAATCGAGTGCTGGTTCAAAACAAGCTGTAGTTATTTTGGTGACCGAATTTTGAAGTTGGTGCAATCCATAGCCCATACCCAATTTTGCAGCCACAAAAGCCAGTGGGTAACCTGTTGCTTTTGAGGCCAGTGCCGACGAACGGCTCAATCGGGCATTGACTTCAATTACCCGGTAATCTTCGCTGTTGGGGTCAAGTGCAAATTGCACGTTGCATTCGCCCACAATGCCAACACGGCGTACAATACGCATTGACAGTTCGCGCAATTTATTGTTTTCGCTGCTGGTCAATGTTTGCGATGGAGCTACCACAATACTTTCGCCGGTATGAATACCCAGTGGGTCGAAGTTTTCCATGTTGCACACAGTAATACAATTATCGAACTGGTCGCGTACTACTTCGTATTCAATTTCTTTCCATCCTTTAATCGACTCTTCGACCAAAATTTGGCGCGAGTAGGAGAAGGCATTATTGGCCCTAATTTCGAGTTCATCCATGTTAGAGCAAAATCCCGATCCTAAACCTCCTAAAGTATAAGCTGCCCTAATAATAATTGGAAAACCAACAGTTTCAACAGCTTTTCTCGCTTCTTCCATGTTGGCACAGGCAATGCTTATGGGTGTTTTTACATCAATACTTCTCAGTATTTTGGAGAAAATATCTCGGTCTTCGGTATCGATAATTGATTGAACCGGAGTACCTAACACTTCGAGATTGTATTTTTCGAGTAGGCCTTTTTCAAATAGCTCAACACCACAATTTAAGGCCGTTTGACCTCCAAATGCCAATAAAATGCCTTGTGGCTTTTCTTTTTTGATAACCTGTTCTACAAAGTAGGCGGTTACAGGTAAGAAGTAAATTTTATCGGCAATTTCTTCCGAAGTTTGAATGGTGGCAATGTTGGGGTTAATTAATATGGTTTCAATGCCCTCTTCTTTTAATGCTTTGAGTGCTTGAGAACCTGAATAATCGAATTCGCCGGCTTCACCAATTTTTAATGCGCCCGACCCCAAAACAATCGCTTTTTTTATGTGTGATTTGAAATTATCCATATTTTTATTTTTTTCCCTTAATCAAGTTAATGTTGATGATGAATATTTTGCCCTCTTAAAGCTTGCTTTTTTTAATGCTTTCGATAAAATTATCGAATAAAAATTCGGTGTCAATTGAGCCACTGGCCGCATCGGGGTAAAATTGCGTTGAAAAAAATGGCTTGGTTTTGTGCCTGATTCCCTCGTTAGTATTATCGTTCACATTGATAAACGAAGCTTCCCAATTGGATGGGATGGAGTCGTTATCGATTGCAAAACCGTGGTTTTGAGAAGTGATGAAGCAACGATTGGTGCCATTCAGCATAACAGGTTGACTGGGGCTCCGGTGTCCATGTTTTAATTTGTAAGTTTTGGCACCTGCAGCAAGGGCTAAAAGTTGGTTCCCTAAGCCAATTCCCATTATTGGTTTATCATTTAATAGGGCTTTTTTTAAGTAATCGACAGTAACATCGCACAGGGTAGGGTCGCCAGGCCCGTTCGAAATGAGCAAGCCATCGTAGGTTTCGTTTGTGAAATCGTAATTCCAAGGTACCCGTTTAACCGTGGCTCCCCGTTGAACAAGACAGCGTATAATGCTGTTTTTAGTGCCGCAATCGAGTAAAAGCACTTTAAAATCGCCATTACCATAAGTTGCTGGTTGAGCAATGCTCACTTGGGCAACCCAGTTCTCAAAATTGGGGTTAAACAATTCAACTTCATCGTTTTCGAATTCAATTTTACCTTGCATCGAACCATGGTCTCTTAAAATCTTGGTCAATGCACGCGTATCGATATCGTACAAACCTGGCACATTATTTTCTTTCAACCAATCACCTAAGCTTTCAACAGCATTCCAATGGCTGTATTGAAACGAATAACTCGAAACAATTAGGGCCGATACATGAATTCTATCGGACTCAAAAAAATCGAGAATGTTGTCAGTTCTCGATTTTCCTGGTACACCATAATTACCAAGCATCGGGTAAGTCGAAACCAAAATTTGTCCAGCGTACGAGGGGTCGGTCAAACTTTCAGTGTAACCTATCATGGCGGTAGAAAAAACAACTTCGCCCGCTATCGATTTTTCACTGCCAAACGATTTACCAATAAATTCGCTTCCGTTTTCAAGAATTAACTTTACTTTTTTCAAGGTTTTTTTTATTTAGTTGAATGTATATATAAAAAAAATGCGCCTATCTGCTTTTGCAGTTAAACGCACTTTTGCTTTCTTTTGAATATGGCGGTTGACCATGGTCACAACAATCATTTTAATTCTATTTTAAATGTTGATGCAAAAATAATAAACTTTCTTAAAAAACAGTTGGAGTTAATAAAATAATGAATATTTTTGCATCGTATTTGAATATTTATACAGCATTTAATGAAAGAACGATTACAGCGACAAATAGCAATACGTAATATTGTAGCCAAAAATAAGGTAACAGGGCAGGAGCAACTGCTAATGTTACTAAAACATGAAGGTTTTAATATGACACAAGCAACCTTGTCGCGCGATTTAAAATCATTGAAAATTGTAAAAGCACCCGATCCGATTGGTGGTTATGTTTATTTGTTAACCAACGATATTAAAAGCGAAACAACTCAACGATCTGGAGGAGGAGCTAATTACTTGGCCGATGGTTTTTTATCAATAGAATTTTCATTGAATATTGCAGTAATTAGGACAAAACCCGCTTATGCAAGCAGTATAGCCGCAATAATTGACGCCGCAAATGCTTACGAAATTATTGGAACCATAGCAGGCGATGATACTATTTTCTTGGTGACAAGGGAAGGGGTCGAAAAAGGAGATGTTTACGTTTTACTGCAGCGGGCAATGCCCAATTTAAAAGGACGTTTATTTTAAAATAGAGATGAAGGAAAACGACAGCATTAAAGTAGTAGTAGCCGGCGAAGAGCATACCAAATATGCAACCGAAATAAACGATACCATTCAACGTGCTTCTGAAGAACGTGGTACTGGTATTGCCCGGCGAACCGATGAATATATTATTAAAAAGATGAACGAAGGCAAAGCAATTATTGCGCTCGACGGAGAACAATTTGCCGGTTTTTGTTATATCGAATCGTGGGGGCACAATAAGCATGTTGCTAACTCAGGTTTAATTGTTGCCCCGCTTTTTAGGGGTGGAGGCTTGGCCAAACGAATTAAAAAAGAGGCTTTTGCCTTATCGAGAAAAATGTTTCCCGATTCCAAAATTTTTGGACTTACCACTGGTTTAGCGGTGATGAAAATCAACTCCGAATTAGGGTATAAACCGGTTACTTTTTCTGAACTCACCGACGATGATGACTTTTGGAAAGGCTGTCAAAGTTGTGTTAATTACGATATTTTAATGCGTACACAACGCACCAAATGTTTGTGTACAGCTATGATATTTGACCCAACTTGGGAGAATAAAAAACAAGAGTCGGAAAAAGAGGCCGTTAATGGAAAAATTATTCCATTCAAAAATTGGTTGAGCAAAAAACCTGCCTCAGGCAATGTTTCGCCATTAAAAGTCAAGTTGAAATTGTTTAAACGAAATTGAAGATATAAATGGTGCCGCGTTTTTTTTAACCAAGGCTAGGTAATTCGCAATTTTATTCTATCCATTATTGTTACTTACATTTCATAGTTGTGTAATTGGTTTTTTTAAATGTAAGGCAATAAGCATTGGTATTTGGGTTAGTAAAGTTTATTTTGCGGCACCATTTTTTTTCAAAATCAATTCTAAATACTCTAATTCAGTATAATCCAGAATACATTTCGACATTTTTAAGATATCGAAATTGGAAAAGAATCAAATAGAAAGTTTAAAGTTTATAAAATATATCATGGATAACAAAAAAGTAGTTTTAGCATTTAGCGGAGGTTTAGATACATCGTTTTGTGCAATGTATCTGGCAAAAGAAAAAGGACTCGAAGTATATACAGCAATTGCAAATACCGGTGGTTTTACCGATGAACAACTTGTCGAAATTGAAAGAAAAGCCTACGAGTTGGGTGCAAAAAAACACGTATGCCTCGATGTAACCAGCGAATACTATCAAAAATGCATTCGTTATATGGTGTACGGAAATATTTTACGCAATAATACCTATCCTATTTCGGTTAGTTCCGAACGAATTTTTCAGGCCATTGCTATTATTCAATATGCGAAAGAAATTGATGCAGCTTACGTTGCACATGGCAGTACAGGTGCTGGTAACGATCAGGTGCGCTTCGATTTGACCTTTGAGGTTTTGGCCCCCGAAATAAAAATACTTACGCCAACCCGCGATATGGAACTCACCCGCGAATATGAAATCAATTATTTGAAAGATCACGGTTTTAAAGCCGATTTCAAAAAAATGGAGTATTCGATTAATGCTGGTTTGTGGGGAACTAGCGTGGGTGGAAAAGAAACCCTGAAATCGGAAAAAACCTTACCCGAAGAAGCCTACCCAACCCAACTCACCGAAAAAGGCGAAAAACTGATTACGGTTGAATATAAGCTAGGCGAAATTGTAGCTGTTGATGGTAACAATTACGAAAATAAAGTGGATGCAATTCGTGCTTTGGAAAAAATTGCTGCCCCTTGGGCCATTGGTCGCGATATGCACATTGGCGATACAATTATAGGAATTAAGGGACGTGTTGGCTTTGAGGCCGCCGCACCCATGATTTTGATTAAAGCTCACCAAATGCTTGAAAAACATACGCTCACCAAATGGCAACAGTATTGGAAAGAACAACTGAGTAATTGGTACGGTATGTTTTTGCACGAAGCGCTCTACCTTGAGCCGGTAATGCGCGATATTGAAAAATTTCTTGAAAGCAGTCAGAAAAATGTTAGCGGTAAAGTAATTGTCAAATTGCGCCCATACAGTTTTCAGCTCGTTGGTGTTGAGAGCGATAAGGATTTAATGAAAGCAGAGTTTGGTGAGTATGGCGAAGTAAGTAAAGCCTGGACAGCCGACGACGTGAAAGGTTTCACTAAAATTTTTGGCACTTCGCTAAAAGTTTACAATGCTGTAAATAAAGATTTTGAATAGATTTTTTTTTAGTGGAAGGGTTTTAGTTTATTGATTGTGTGATTTTTAATTCAATAACAATAAACTTCGATTTTTTATAATGACCAATAATATGATTAAAGTAGGAATAATTGGGGGAGCCGGCTATACGGCAGGTGAGTTGTTGCGCATTTTGCTCAACCATCCCGGCGCACAGGTAACATACATACATAGCACCAGTAATGCAGGTAACAATGTACACGATGTACATACCGATTTATTGGGCGACACCGATTTGGTGTTCAGTAGCAAAATGGATTTTTCGAACCTCGATGTAATTTTTCTTTGCATGGGACACGGAAAATCAGTTGAATTCATGCAAAATAATAAATTACCCAATTCGTTGAAAGTAATCGATTTAAGTAACGATTTTAGGCTAATAGCCAACAGAAACGAATTTGTATACGGATTGCCCGAGATAAACCGCGAGCAGATTAAAACAGCAAAATATATTGCCAATCCTGGTTGCTTTGCCACATGCATAGAGCTGGCCTTGCTGCCATTGGCTGCCAAACATCTTATTTGCGACGATATTCACGTGAATGCCATTACCGGTTCAACAGGGGCAGGACAAAGTCCTTCGCGCACCTCACATTTTAGCTGGCGTGACAATAATATTTCAGCCTATAAAATATTTGAACACCAACACTTGGGCGAAATCAACCAAAGTATAAACCAGTTGCAGCCTTCTTACCTGCCATCAATGAATTTTATTCCAATAAGAGGTAATCATCCCCGTGGAATATACGCTACTTCTTACACCAAGTACGAAGGTACATTAGATGAAGCGAAAGATCTTTACGACAGTTATTATAATGAGCATCCTTTCGTTTATAGGGTTGATACCAATCCCGATTTAAAACAAGTGGTCAATACCAATAAATGTATTTTGAATTTGGTTAAACACGGAAATAAGCTTTTGGTAATTAGCATGATAGACAACCTTACAAAAGGCGCTTCGGGACAGGCAGTTCAAAACATGAATCTCATGTTTGGCCTCGACGAAAAGTGTGGTTTGTATATGAAACCGTCAGCTTTTTAACCGTACTGTTTGTTATTTTTACGATATTTGTTTTTTTTTTGACTTATTCTTAAAATCATGGAACTTTTTAACGTTTACCCATTATACGATATTGAACCAATAAAGGGCGAAGGTGTTTTTGTTTTTGACAAAGACGGGCAGCGCTATCTCGATTTATATGGGGGGCACGCTGTCATTTCAATTGGGCATTCACATTCTCATTACGTGGCAAGTATTTCGGCACAGCTCGAAAAAATTGGCTTTTACTCCAATTCGGTACATAACTCATTGCAAAAAGAGTTGGCCCGCAAACTTGGGGAACAATCGGGAATGGATAACTACAGCCTATTTTTGTGTAACAGTGGAGCCGAGGCCAACGAAAATGCTTTAAAATTGGCATCGTTCACCAATGGTAAAACTAAAGTTATTGCTTTCAAAAAAGGTTTTCATGGCCGTACCTCGGGTGCCGTATCGATTACCGATAATCCAAAAATAATAGCACCCATCAATCAAAAATCCGATGTGGTATTGTTGGAATTAAACGATATGGCAGCGGTTGAGCGCGAAATTGCAAAAGGTGATGTAACCGCCGTAATTATTGAAGGTATTCAAGGTATAGGCGGAATTTTTGTTCCCGATATGACCTTTCTGCAAGGTTTACAACAAGTATGTAACGCCAATAACGTGGTTTTAATACTCGACGAAGTTCAATCGGGTTATGGTCGTAGTGGAAAGTTTTTCGCTTTTCAATATGCAAATATCACCCCCGATTTGGTCACAATTGCCAAGGGTATGGGGAACGGATTTCCTATCGGAGGTTTGCTAATTCATCCTAAATTTGTGGCATGGCACGGAATGTTGGGAACTACATTTGGTGGCAATCATTTAGCTTGTACTGCAGGTATTGCCGTACTTGATGTGCTGAAATCGCAAAAATTAATTGCCAATGCTTTAAATGTCGGTAATTTCCTTATGGACGAATTGCGTAAAATTGAAGCGATAAAAGAGGTGAGGGGCGTAGGTCTTATGATTGGAGTTGAATTCGACTTTGAAATTGCCGAACTCAGAAAAAAATTATTGTTTGAAAAGAAAATATTTACCGGTGTCTCCGGAAAACATATTATTCGTTTGCTTCCACCTCTAAATCTGAAGAAAGAAAATGTAACTTTCTTCATCGAAAAATTAAAAGAAGCATTAAACGAAATCGCTTAAAAATAAGTAGTTATGGAATTTAAGCAAATTGCCATTTTAGGAGCAGGAAATCTCGGCCTCTCAATTGCAAAGGGATTAATCTCATCAGGTGTTATTGGTATCGAAAATCTGATTTTGTCTGAGAACGATCCAAAACGTCTCGAATTGTTGAAAAACGATGGTTATCGGGCAGTTTTAGATAATAAAGCAGCTGTTAGTCAAAGCGATTTGGTAATGTTGGTGGTAAAACCATGGCAAATTGATGGTTTATTACAAGACATTAAGGCTGAAATAGCTAAACAGCAACCAGTTATCGTATCGTGTGTTACGGGTGTCAAATCGAGCCATATATACGACCAGTTGGGCTGTACTCCTCCACTTTTCAGGGTGATGCCCAATACTGGTATTGCTATCAATCAATCCATGTCGTGCATATCCGAGCACAATGCAAAACCTGAGCAAAAGGCAATTATCAACAAACTTTTTGATCAGTTGGGACAGGTGTTGTTTATCCCTGAAGAACACATGCCTGCAGCAACAGCCCTTGCTGGTTGCGGTATTGCATTTGCATTGCGATTTATCAGGGCAACAATTCAGGCCGGTGTCGAAATTGGTTTCAGTGCCGAAGATGCTAAATTAATGGCCGCACAAATTACAAAGGGTGCAGCCGAATTATTATTACAAAACAATACTCATCCCGAAGTTGAAATCGACAAAGTAACCACGCCCAAAGGAATTACCATTACCGGCTTAAACGAAATGGAACATTCGGGTTTTAGCTCATCAATTATTAAAGGTTTGCTGGCTGCTTACAACAAAATTGATCAAAAAGCTTAAGAATTGTGTTTTTTATTGATTTTTCGACCTTCATCCTTTGTAGTCAAAATTAAAATACTGACATTTGTCATGTATTTAACGTTTTTGGAAGATTAATCATGCAACATAAACAATATAAGCGCATTGCGGTAAAAATTGGAACCAACGTTTTGACTGATAAAAATGGTATGCTCGATTCGGATAGAATTAAGCACATCGTAGATCAAATTAGTCATTTGCGAAATATTGGTACCGATGTGATTCTGATTTCGTCGGGAGCAGTTGCTGCAGGACGCTCGGTTTTTAAAGAAAATGCAAAACTCGATGCTGTTTCTGCACGTCAGTTGTGGTCGGCCATTGGTCAGGTAAAGCTTATTAATACCTATTTCGAATTTTTTGAAGAACATCATATTACTTGTGCCCAAGTACTAGCAACTAAAGAAAGTTTTAGCGATCGGCGGCATTACCTGAATATGAAAAACTGTATATCGGTAATGATTGATAATGGGGTAGTACCCATTGTAAACGAAAACGATACCATTGCTGTTACCGAGTTGATGTTTACCGATAACGATGAACTATCGGGCATGATTTCATCGATGATGGACTGCGAAGCACTGATTATTTTAACCAACGTTGATGGTATTTACGATGGATTACCCGAGAGCGAAGGTTCCAAAGTAATTCCCGAAATTAAAGTCAACGACCGAAGTCACGAAAAACATATATCGTCACAAAAATCAGGTTTTGGTAGGGGCGGTATGCACACTAAATATAATGTAGCCCGCAAAATTGCCCTCGAAGGAATCAAAGTAATTATTGCTAACGGCACAAGGGATAATATAATGATTGACCTTGTTACTCGAAAAAGTGTTTTAAGCACTTGTTTTATACCCAATGGCAAAAAGCTTACGGGTAACAAAAAATGGCTGGCCCATTCCGATAGTTTTACAAAAGGTATTGCGGTAATAAACGAAGGCGCTCGAAATGCGTTGTTCGGCCTGAATGCTAGCAGTTTATTGCTGATTGGTGTTACCAAAATTGATGGTTTTTTCGAAAAAGGAGATATTATTCGAATTAAAGATGAAAAAGGCAATCAGTTGGGCGTTGGAAAATCACAGTATGATTCAGATCAAGCCCGTGATTTGATTGGTCAAAAAGCCAGTAGACCTTTGATATATTACGATTATATGTATTTATACGAATAGAAAAATTATATTGGAATAGGCTGAATAAAAGTAGAAATTAGGTTACAATCAATATCAACTTTTTTAAAAGAGCTTTTTTAATATATTTTTCAAAATGAATAAGAAAATGGACTGTACACCAATTTTTGAAAACGTACTGAAAGCAAGTCGTTCGTTGAACCTTATTTCAGTCGAAACCATTAACACCGTATTAAACGAGGTAGCCAATGCTATTGTGAACCATAGCGATATCATTCTTGCCGAAAATGCAAAAGACTTGTCGCGAATGGATATTTCTGATCCCAAATACGATAGGTTGAAATTAAGCGCTCAACGTATTCAAGATATTGCGTCCGACATGCGTAATGTGGCAAGTTTGCCATCGCCTGTTGGCCGGGTAATGACCGAAAATAACCGCCCAAATGGTTTGAATATTAAGAAAGTAAGTGTGCCTTTTGGTGTAATTGGTATCATTTACGAAGCCCGTCCAAATGTAACATTCGATGTGTTTTCGCTTTGCCTTAAATCGGGCAACGCCTGCATATTAAAAGGTGGGAGCGATGCAATTGACTCTAATACAGTGGGTGTTGCAATTATTCGCGATGTGCTTAAAAAATACAATGTTGATGAAAACACATTGAGCCTTTTGCCCGCTGGAAGGGAAGAAACAGCCCAATTGCTAAATGCCCGTGGTTTTGTCGATTTAATAATTCCACGGGGAAGCCAAAGCCTGATTGATTTCGTACGTAAAAATGCTTCTATCCCTGTAATTGAAACCGGAGCCGGAATTTGCCATACTTACTTCGATGAATTTGGCGATAAAGTGAAGGGACAACAAATTATCAATAATGCCAAAACACGCCGTGTAAGCGTCTGTAACGCCCTCGACTGCCTTGTTATTGACGAAAAAAGATTGTCCGATTTGCCATTTTTAGTTGAACTGATGGCCCAATCAGATGTAATTATATATGCCGACGAGCAAGCTTATGCTGCCTTAAACGGAAAATATCCTACCAATTTACTCGAGCATGCCAACGAAGAGTCGTATGGCACTGAGTTTCTATCCTATAAAGCATCAATAAAAACTGTTCGATCAATTAACGAGGCCATCGATCACATATCAAAATTCAGCTCAAAACACAGTGAAGCCATCATTTCTGAAAACACCGAGCACATTAGCTATTTTCAAAAAATGGTCGATGCTTCGTCGGTTTATTCCAATACATCAACCGCTTATACCGATGGTGCACAATTTGGATTAGGAGCCGAAATAGGCATTTCAACCCAAAAATTACATGCTCGTGGTCCAATGGCTTTGGAGGAATTAACCTCGTACAAATTTATTATTGAGGGAAATGGACAAATACGACCTTAAACTTGTTATACAATAGATTCAAATAAATACTTACAAATGAAAAACTTTACATCGGTATATGATTTGCCCAGCATTAAGCACGGGCTTAAAGAAGCTTTTTTAGTTAAAAAAGAACCTTTTAATTTTCAGCATTTGGGAAAAAACAAAACCATGATTCTCATGTTTTTCAATGCTAGTTTGCGCACGCGTTTAAGTACACAAAAAGCGGCCGAAAATTTGGGAATGAAAGTGATGGTTTTGGATGTGAACCAAGGCGCATGGAAATTGGAAACCGAACGTGGCGTAATTATGGATGGCGATAAGGCCGAACACCTTTTAGAAGCTGTTCCCGTAATTGGCTCTTATGCCGATATTATTGGCGTGCGCTCGTTTGCCGGTCTCGAAAACAAAGATTACGATTATAACGAAACAATTATAAACCAGTTTATAAAGCATGCCGGTGTACCCATTGTGAGCATGGAAGCTGCCACACGCCACCCCTTGCAGAGTTTTGCCGACCTGATAACCATCGAGGAGTACAAAACCGTTGAAAAACCCAAAGTAGTATTGACCTGGGCTCCACACCCACGTGCTTTACCACAAGCAGTAGCCAATTCTTTTGTAGAGTGGATGCGCCAAACCGATTACGAGTTTGTTGTTACCCATCCTAAAGGTTATGAATTGGCCCCCGAATTTATGGGCGATATTAAAGTAGAATACGACCAAATGAAAGCATTTGAAGGAGCTGATTTTATTTATGCCAAAAACTGGGCCTCCTACACCAATTATGGTGAAATTTTATCGACCGATCGGAATTGGACCGTTTCCGAAAAACAAATGGCAGTTACCAACCAGGCAAAGTTTATGCACTGCTTACCAGTACGCCGCAACATGATTGTTACCGACGAGGTAATCGAAAGTCCGAATTCAATTGTAATCCCCGAAGCTGCTAATCGGGTGGTTTCAGCCCAGGCTGTTTTAAAAATGATTTTAGAAAACCAATAAAAAGAAGGAGGCAAATTTGCCTCCTTCTTTTTGTTTAAAAATATTTACTTCATTAATAAGCCTTTGAGCAGTTCAAATACCTTACGACGATAAAATTCTTAACTATCGTGTTTGATTTTTGTGTGGGTATAAATTCTTTTTCGGATTAAATAATAGGATAGCCCAAACAGCATGAAAAAAACCAATGGAGATACTACGTTAAATAGTTGCCATTTGAGTTTCTCTTCCCTTATTTTTACTTTGTCGAGCATGCGCAATTTAACCACTTTCGATCGAATTTGCATAATGTTGCTATCATCGGTCAAGTAGTCGATGCAGTTAGCTAAAAAGTCGCGATTGCCATAGGTTTGCCCATAATACTGATCTTGCCCAAGTGGTAACACCTGGTATTGTCCGTTTCGAAACCGAACTTTATTCTTTAAAATATCGCCATCGGCAATTACAATCATTTTTGATGGCGAACTACTGGTAATGATTTCGCTAAACCCCAATTGTTTCGTCATACGGTTAGCAAAAGCCGATTCAAAGTTTCCCTCAAGTATAAGCCCAATTGGGATGTTCGCTTGGTTAAATAAGTGTTTGTCGGGCGGGTTGGTGGCCGTTAAAAGGCTCACTTCAACTGGCGTGTTTACTTCGCGCGCATAGGGCGAGGTGCCCAGTATTATTGAACCACTAACGTTCTCGTTTTCGCCTACCAAATCAACCGAGCTGGTAAATTCAAGCATCACGTTGTTTAAATTTCTGCTTAATGGGTGCGATGGGTTAGGCAATGCCAAAGGCGAATAATAAAATGGGGCCGAAGTAAATTTAGATTGTTGATTGGCTGGAGCGGTATTAATTGGGTATTGTAAACAAAAAGCATCTTGTAACAGGTTGGCATTTATGCGTGCGCCATATTTAAACAGCTGGTCGCGCAGGTTAAGCCCTTTTTCAAAGGCTAAGGTCGAAAGACCAATTGAAAGTGAGTCGATGCTAACACTGATGGGATCGATACACCAAAGTACGCGGCCTCCTTGCATTATAAATTGGTCGATGTTGATCTTTTCTTCTTCGGTAAAAACTATTGTTGGAGCAGCAACAATCAAAGTTTGAACTGTATCATCAATTAAAAGTTGAAATGCCGTTCGGTCAACAATTTCGTAGTTTTCGTTTAAAGTGTAGCGCAAATCGCTGGTTTCAATTTTACTGGCCATGCCTGGTTTATCGAGAAAAGCCACACGTGGTTTGTATTCCGATTGTAAAATACGAATGGCACGTGCAAATTCGTACTCGAGCAATTCGATGGATTGTTGCAGTTTTTCATCGGAACTTAGCAAAGGGTTATTTTTTAGTAAGTTAAGCGCAATGCTTCTACTCTTATTCGAAACAATTACTCCCGGAAAAATTTGTTGGGTTGATAAACCTTCGGTTGTTCGGTGTCCAAAATTAACTGGTTCGATACCGGCATCTATCAGCTGTTCAATGAGTTGGTTTCGTTTAATTTCATCGGTAATTTCATACACATTAATTACGTCGTACACCATACGAAAAGACGAATAGGCATTAAGGTCTTCAATTTTTTCAATAATTGCGCTTTGAAACTCTTGCATTGCAGCAGGCAATTTGCCGGCAAGGAAAATCTCTACCATCAAGGCTTCTCGTTGATAATTAAGTAGCGATTTGGTGGTTTGGGATAAGGAGTAGCGTTTTTCGGCTGTTAAATCAACTCGGAAAACCCTAATGTTAATAAAAACAAAGCTCAACCCAATAAATACAATTGCTGTAAATAATATCTTTTTATTGAAAATTTGAAAGCGTTTGCTTTTTTGAATTGCCGTTTTCGAAATAAATAAAAAGAGGAGAGAGGCGGCCAGAAAATAATAGATGTCGCGCGAATCGACCACGCCACGGCTAAGCGAAATGTAATGTTCGTTTATGCCAATTTTAAGTAGAATATTTTGCAAACCAACTGGGAGCGATGTTGTTGCTGCAAAATCGAATCCTAAATAGGCCGTAAATGAAAACGCAATGGCTAATAAAAATGCAATAACCTGGTTATTGGTAATGGCCGAAGCAAATAAGCCAATGGCAATGTAAATGGAGGCTAACAAAAACAAACCAATATACGAGCCCCAAGTAGCCCCAGTGTCAATATTTCCAATCGGATTTCCTAATTGGTAAACCGAAAAAAAGTACAACAAAGTAGGCAGTATCGAAATGAAAACCAACAATAAAGCAGCCAAGTATTTGGCCCACACAATTTGAAAAGTTTTGATTGGGCGGGTAATGAGCATTTCGATGGTTCCATTGCGCATTTCCTCGGCGAACATTCGCATGGTAATGGCCGGAATTAGAAACAAATACAACCATGGCGCCAATTCAAAAAAACCTTTTAGCGAAGCACGTTGCCCTTCAATTATGTTGAAATTGCCATCGAAAACCCATAAAAAAAGGCTCGTAACCAATAAAAATATTGAAACGACCAAGTATCCGCTTAAGGAACCAAAAAAGCTGTTTAATTCTTTTTTTAATAAACTTATCATTTCTATTTCTTTTTTAATGAATTGACAATTGACTGAGCTGCCTTAACTGCTGCGCCTTTGGTCTCCAATTTATTGCTTATCGATTTGTATTCGCTTTGCATTTTGGTACGGTAGTTAACTTCGTTTAATAACTTGTTTAATTCCAATTTTAGGTTGTCGACATTAACTTCGCTTTGAAATAATTCTTTAACAACATCTTTTTCGGCCACAAGGTTAACCAACGAGAAGTATTTAGTCTTTAATATCTGTTTTCTGAACAGCTCTAAAAACCATCCTAATCCCATTTTGTAAACTACCACTTGGGGGGTATTTAGCAAAGCTGTTTCGAGTGTTGCAGTTCCCGATGCAACAACGGCCGCACTACTTACACGTAATAAACGATAGGTTTGATTGTAAATTACTGGTATTATAGATTTGAGGATAGATTGGTAGAAATCAATGCTTTGGCTAGGTGCGCCGGCCACAACAAATTGATAGCTGGGGTAGTATTCGCTAAGTTGCTCCATTACTGGTAAAAGCAGCTTTATTTCTTCGGTACGACTTCCGGCCAATAGCGCAATAATTGGTTTGTTATTTAATTGGTTGGCGGTACAAAACTCAGCAAAATCGATTGGCGTTCTTAACTCATCATGAATAATATCGTACACGGGGTTGCCAACATATTCAACCTTGTAATTGAAGCGATTGTAGAAATTGGTTTCGAAGGGGAAAATGGTGTACATGTTATCAACATAGGCCTTTACCTTATGTACTCTCTTGGTTTTCCACGCCCATATTTTTGGCGAAATATAATACGAAACCTGAATCTGGTGTTGTTTTGCAAAACGGGCCATCCTAAGGTTAAAACCCGGATAATCAATTAGTATAAGTACATCGGGGCGGAATGTCAGCAATGCTTTTTCGCAGTGCTTAAAATTGCGCTGTATGGCTTTTAAATTTAATAGTACAGGTAGAATACCCATAAATGCCATACTATCATAATGTCGTAGTAATTGGCCTCCCTGGGCTTGCATTAAATTGCCGCCAAAGTATTGAAAACTAGCCTCGGGGTCGGCAATTTTTAATTCAGCCATCAGTGTTGCGGCATGCATATCGCCCGATGGTTCACCCGCTATCAAAAAGTACTTCATAATCAATTAATTAAATATTCGGTACCCCATTACCATGAATGCAAATAAAAAACACGCACTTACAACACCACGAGCTCCTTTCATCAATTTAAAATGAATGAACAAATAAAAAAGAGGAAGATCGGACAATACGCACAAGCTCAGAATTTTAAAAAGCAAACGATAATGGTGAATCGATGCAATATAATCGAGAAATAATAAATCGCTGAATTTTGCAAAGTAATACAACACAAATGTGATGAGAGGGACAATTGCGCCTAACACAAATCCAATATAAATGTTGTCAAAAAAAGGTGTTTTGTTTTTCAAAATTTCCAGCTTTTAAGTTCGTCTAGAAAATTATGATTGGTCATATCGACATTAATTGGCACAATGGAAACTTTGCCGGTTTCAAGAAAATGATTGTCGGTATCGGTCATGCCATTGTCCATATTTTGATAAAAACCTGTAATCCAGTAATATTTTCGATTTTGCGGATCGGTGCGTTCGTCAAACTCTTCAACCCAGCGGCCATGCCCTTGTCGACACACTTCAATTCCTGTGGGTTCACCCTTTGGTATGTTCACATTAAGACAAGTTCCTATTGGTAAACCGTTTTTTAGTATTTGCTCAATTATGCGCCTGATAAATGGTGCAGCGACTGAAAAATCGGCATTGGGGCGATAGTCGCATAGCGAAAATCCAATTGAAGGTACTTCGTGAATACACCCTTCGATGGCAGCGCCCATGGTACCTGAATAATGCACGCTTACCGACGAGTTGGAACCATGATTGATGCCTGATAATATAAGATCGGGGGTTTGGTCGAGCAGTTTGTCAAATGCCAGCTTAACACAATCAACTGGAGTGCCCGTACAACTGTAGGTTTTAAGATTGGGTTCGTTAATGTGCGCTTTGAGCCGCACTGGTGTTTCAACGGTTATGGCGTTCGACATGCCCGATCGTGCCCCGTCGGGAGCTACTACCAGCACATCGCCATACTCGCTTGCAATTTCAATTAAAGCAGCTAAGCCCTTGGCACTTATACCATCGTCGTTGCTAATTAATATTTTTTTTCGTTTCATTTGTTTTTGTTTTTCTGTACTGTAAATTTATCGCTATTCTTGTATTGAACAATGGAATAGCCTTCGTTTAATGTCATTTCCCAATCGCTTCCCCATACTTTTTGCCCTTCGGTTTTAATGGGTAATGAAAAATAGAAATAACCCTTGTTTGCGGCCAATAAGGCACCATCGCTAATGCTTATGCTTCCCCAATTACCGCTTGCAACAAAATCGAAATAAACACTACCTCTGTTTTCAAAATGAATTTCTTTTTCGGGCTTAAATTGATAATTGGTGCTCGCATCTATTGTGATAAAAACGCAAGGCGATTCGAAAAATTTTATGTGGTACTTATCGAGTTCCTTTTGTTTTTCAATTTTTACTATTACTTCTTCTTTTTCGAATTTTTCGCCATTGTATCGGCTTTTAAGTAAGACCAAAAGGTCTAAAAAATCTTCATGGTACTTAAAGTCATAGAAATCGAGAATAAAGCTCATCAAATTGGTTTCCGAATTGATATCCTTAAGCCATTCGTTACCATTTTTACTCATTAACAAACCGTAAGTTGGAAGAAATATACTCGAAAATGAATTTAAGAAGTTTTCACTTTGCTGAAAGGTTTCGAGTTGTTGATAAAGGTATTCGGTGTCTTGTTCATCACTTCGGCCACTAAGTAAAAGCCCTGTAAGTTGTGGTATTCCGAGTTTTAGATCGTGTAAGTTTTCGCGTACAAACATTTGTCCGGTATTTACTTTACGCATGTTACGGGCAGCTAAAGCCATTCTGATGTGCTCTTTTTGTACCGAATTGTCGAAAGTTGTTAGTGCACTTTTTAAGGCTTCGGCTTCAATCTTCATCCATAAACGGTTTGTGGGGTCATCGAGATGGGCACATTTGGGAGTTTGCAGTTTGTTAAGTCCTATTTTAGACTCATGAAAACGAAACAATTCCGTGGCCATCAATTCTCTTCGTTCAAAATCGTCGGTAGGAAGGGGTAATGAAAGTAAAACCCATTTTTGCTTGTGCCAATCGATTATACCATTATCAACAAGCAAATTAATGTTAGAATGCCCAACAAACAGTTCTTTGTATTTGTACAATGAATCGGGATTTTGACTAGCAAAAACAGTATTTGAATTCGTTTCAGCCAATAGGATAGGGGCATGCAAACTAAAACCCCATAGTTTGGCATTATCGTTATCGCAAAGCTCTTTCGCTTGGTTAATAAAGCCCATTGACTCGTGAGCGAGGTTTTTGTCAAAAATCAATTTGTTTTTGCAGCCTGCAAACAAAACAAGTATCAATAATAATGGTGCAATCCGATTCATTTTAAACAATTTTGAAGTTGAGCTAAAGTAGTCAAAATGTTGCATTCCGAAAAATATAAAAATATCGAAAATATCAATTTTTGAAGTTAAAACGAAATGCGAAGCTGATTGTTAACCAGGATTTTCTTTGTGATATTTTGATACGTTTTTTCCAATAAAGGTTTACAT
>DATERL010000085.1:0-67155 GCA_035271585.1 Prolixibacteraceae bacterium | reverse complement strand
GACTACTTTACTATCTTTGCAACAATTTTTAAACAGTATGGCCAATTCATTGTTAGAATACTGGCAGTTTCTTTACACAACTAAAGTATATGACAGAACAAGATAAAATATTAGATAAGGTAACCAACGAAGAATACAAGTATGGTTTTTATACCGATATCGAAACCGAAATTCTCGATGTAGGTTTAAATGAGGATGTTGTTCGGTTCATTTCGAATATAAAGGGAGAACCCGAGTGGATGCTCGACTTTAGATTGAAAGCTTTCCGCAATTGGCTAAAAATGGAAAAACCCAATTGGGCTTACTTAAAAATTCCGCCCATCGATTACCAGTCGATAAGTTATTATGCCGCACCTAAACAAAAAGAAAAGCTGGGTAGCCTCGACGAAGTTGATCCCGAATTGATTGACACATTCAACAAACTGGGTATTCCGCTCGAAGAGCAAAAGCACCTTGCCGGTGTGGCTGTTGATGCGGTAATGGACAGTGTGTCGGTTAAAACCACTTTCAAAGAAACTTTGGCCGAAAGGGGCATTATTTTTTGCTCGTTTAGCGAGGCGGTGCGAGAATATCCCGATTTGGTGAAAAAATACATGGGCAGCGTAGTGCCTCCTAGCGACAACTTTTTTGCCGCACTCAACTCGGCCGTTTTTAGCGATGGTTCGTTTTGTTATATTCCAAAAGGAGTTCGCTGTCCCATGGAACTTTCCACTTATTTTCGTATTAATGCGGCCAATACAGGGCAGTTCGAACGCACTTTGATTATTGCCGAAGAAGACAGTTACGTGTCCTATCTCGAAGGTTGTACCGCACCTCAGCGCGACGAAATTCAGTTGCACGCTGCCATTGTCGAAATTATTGCCATGGAACGTGCCGAAGTAAAATATTCAACCGTACAAAACTGGTATCCGGGCGATAAAAATGGCAAAGGTGGAATTTTCAATTTTGTGACGAAGCGTGGTATATGTCGTGGCGATTATTCTAAAATATCGTGGACTCAGGTCGAAACTGGCTCTGCCGTTACCTGGAAATATCCCAGTTGTATTTTATTGGGCGATAACTCAAAAGCCGAATTTTATTCGGTGGCCCTAACCAACAATTATCAGCAAGCCGATACGGGGACTAAAATGATCCATATTGGGAAAAACACTAAAAGTATTATCGTTTCGAAGGGGATTTCGGCCGGACGAAGCAGTAACTCCTACCGCGGTTTGGTGAAAGTAACGAAACGGGCCGATAACGCTCGGAATTTTTCGCAATGCGACTCCTTGCTTATGGGCGATAGATGTGGGGCTCACACTTTCCCCTATATCGAATGTGGCAACAAATCGGCCATTGTTGAACACGAGGCCACCACATCGAAAATTAGCGAAGACCAGATTTTCTATTGCAACCAACGTGGAATAAAAACCGAGGATGCCATTGGAATGATTGTGAATGGTTATGCCCGAGAAGTTTTGAATAAGTTGCCGATGGAATTTGCTGTCGAAGCACAAAAACTATTACAAATTAGTTTGGAAGGAAGCGTAGGATAGAAAGCTTATTAACTAATGAAAAGAAATTAGATAATAACTATTTTAGAGTGCGTATTGTTATTTGAAAATGGAAACCTTTTTCAGGTTCATTATTGAAGAATAATTAAAATAAAGATGTAAACAATAGAATTCCACCGAATATTCTCCCTCTTAGGGCGAGTTAGAGGTGGCTTATAAATGAAGGATATGTTATCAATAAAAAATTTACATGCCACTGTTGATGGCAAAGAAATATTAAAAGGGATTAACCTCGAAATTAAACCTGGTGAAATTCACGCAATAATGGGGCCTAATGGTTCTGGTAAAAGTACGCTGGCTAATGTATTGGCCGGTCACCAAAAATTTGAAGTAACCGAAGGTGAAGTCACTTTTTTGGGAAAAAACCTTTTAGATCAGGCGGCCGAAGACCGTGCCCGTAATGGTATATTTCTTAGTTTTCAGTATCCTATTGAAATACCTGGCGTAAGTATGGTTAATTTTTTGAAAACAGCTGTAAACGAACAGCGCAAATTTCGTGGCCTCGATCCGCTTACGGCTTCTCAATTTCTGAAGCTGATGGAAGAGAAGAAAAAGGTGGTCGAGATCAGTTCTCAACTGACCAACCGTTCGGTAAACGAAGGTTTTTCGGGCGGAGAGAAAAAACGGAATGAGATTTTCCAAATGGCCATGTTAGAGCCAAAATTAGCCATTCTGGACGAAACCGATTCGGGCCTCGATATCGACGCCTTGCGCGTAATTGCCAATGGGGTTAATAAACTCAAATCGGCCGAGAATGCTACTATTATTGTTACTCACTATCAGCGTTTGCTCGATTATATTATCCCCGACTATGTGCACGTACTTTGTAATGGCCGCATCATAAAATCGGCCGGAAAAGAGCTGGCTTACGAGTTAGAAGAAAGAGGTTACGACTGGATTAAGGAGGAACTTTAACAATGATTGAAACAGTTAAATATACAGCCACTGAGGAGTTGATTTCTTTGTTTGAACAAAACAGGGATATCTATCTCGAAGGATGCCCCGATTTTATGAATAATGCCCGTGATGCAGCCATTCAAAAATTCAAGCAAAAAGGTATTCCTTCAAAAAAGAACGAAGATTATAAATACACCGATTTAAGGCCTGTTTTTCAGAATGACTTTTCGGTTGTGCCTCGCTATGTTGAGCACAATGTTGATTTGCACGAGGTGTTTACTTGCGATGTGCCCCAATTGAATACCTACCTTGTTTTGCTTGTTAATGGCTGGTATTATGGCCGTAATCGAAAAATGCGTGAATTTCCCAAGGGCGTTATTTGTAGCAGTTTGCAGCACGCAGCCAATCATCACCCCGAAATTGTACAGCAATACTACAATCAACTTTCATCCGAGTCACACGACCCCATGGCTAACCTCAACACCGCTATGGCAAAGGATGGCCTCTTTTTTTACGTCCCCGACAACATGGTGCTCGAAACCCCTGTTCAGATTATTAATTTGCTTTACGCTAGCGAAAATACATTGGCAATACAACGTAACTTGTTTGTTTTAGGAAAAAATAGCGAAGCTAAAATTGTATTTTGTGATCATACTTTAAACGATAACTATTACATTTTAAATAATTCTACGGAATGTTTTGTTGATAAAGATGCTCGTTTTGGTTTTTATTCATTACAAAATCAGCACAATGGTGCGGTAAATATTACCAACTTTTTTGGCGAAATTGGCGATAATTCACGTATCGATAGCGATGTGATTACCCTTAATGGCGGTATTGTTCGCAATAATCTAAAAATGAAATTGAACGGTCAGTTTGCCCATGCAAATATGAATGGTTTGAGTTTTACCGACAATAAACAACATGTCGATAATTTTACTTCGGTCGATCATGTTTTACCAAATTGTACCAGCAGTCAATTGTATAAAAATATCCTCGACGACGAGTCGGTTGGAGTTTTTACGGGTCAGATAAATGTTTTTCGTGATGCCCAAAAAACTGAAGCATTTCAGCAAAACAACAACGTATTACTAAGCGAAAATGCTCAAATGTTTACCAAGCCGCGTTTGGTAATTGATGCCGACGATGTACGTTGTAGCCATGGTGCAACTGTTGGCCGAATTGACGAGGAAGCGCTGTTTTACCTGCGCACCCGTGGTATAAGCGAAAAAGAAGCCCGTTTGATGATTATGTTCGCTTTTGCCGACGAAGTACTTTTACAAATTGGTGTACCCGTTTTACGCCAACGCTTAGGAGAATTGGTGAATCGACGATTGCGGGGAGAGTTGGGCCCTTGCCAGAACTGTTCATTTCACAAAAAGAAATAATGACAAAAGCACTGATAAAAGCAGCGGGTACATTTTAAAATGTACCCGCTGCTTTTATGATAGGAAATACTGAAAATATTAAATCAATGAATTGGTTTCAATATTTGGAAAAACGATTGATGGTTTGAATTTTTTAGCCTCTTCAAAGTCCATTGTGGCATAGGACATAATAATCACAATATCGTTGACAGCAACCTTGCGGGCAGCGGGTCCATTTAAACAGATGGTGCCACTTGCGCGTTCTCCTTTTATCACATAGGTTTCGAGCCGTTCACCATTATTAATATTTACTACCTGCACTTTTTCATTTTCAATAAGGTTGGCAGCATCCATTAAATCTTCGTCAATAGTAATGCTTCCTACATATTGCAGGTTGGCTTCGGTTACCCTAACCTTGTGTATTTTTGATTTACAAATTTCAATAAACATTTTATGAAAAGCTTACGTTATCAATTAATCTAACATTACCACACATAACAGCTATGCATCCTGTTTTGTTGCGTGTTTCTTCCCAGTCCGATAGGGTGGCGAGTGTGTTATCATCAACAATATCAAAATATTCAATTTTAAGATAGGGTGTATTATTTATGGTTTCAATTACCCATTTTTTCACTTCGCTTACCGATTTGTTTTTCGATTGCTTAATTGCATCAAATAGGGTTTTTGAAATCGCTAATGCACTTTCTCGTTCTTTAGATGTTAAGCGAACGTTACGCGAGCTCATGGCCAAACCATCGGTTTCGCGAACAATATCGCAGGGTATAATTTCGATGGGCAAATTCAGCTGCTTTACCATGTTTTTAATTATAGCCAATTGCTGGAAATCTTTTTTGCCAAAGTAAGCTCTGTCGGGCATAACCATGTCGAAGAGTTTGCTTACTACTTGGGCAACCCCATTAAAATGTCCTGGGCGATGTTCCCCCTCCATAACTGCGCCAAGATCTCCAAATTCGAAAATACGCTTGTCGGTTTCGGGATAAACTTCGTCGGCCTTTGGAGCAAAAACCAAATTACAACCAGTCCCTTCTAATAGCTTTATATCGGAATTTAGGTCGCGTGGATACTTTTTTAGGTCTTCTTTATCGTTAAATTGAGTAGGATTAACAAAAATACTTACCACCACAAAACTGTTTTTTGATGCCGCTTGGCGTACCAATGATATGTGTCCCTCGTGCAATGCTCCCATTGTTGGAACAAAACCAACTGAGCCGCTATTTTGCCTGTGGTGATTAATCGATTCCTTCAACGCGGAAACCGTGTAAACTATTTTCATTTATTAACAATTAGGCTGCAAAGTAAATAAATAAATTACTAACAAAACAGTATAGAACCATTCTTTTAATGAAATATGAAAATGTAAGTCAGTGGTTAATTGGTTATTTTTTACTACTTTTGCAAATCAATAATATCGAAAGATAGAATGGAAAAGAAAAAGGTATTGTTTATTTTTCAAGAGATTACTCCCTACTTACCAGAATCAGAAAAATCCAAAATAGGCAGATTTCTTCCCCAAGGAATACAAGAAAAGGGAAAAGAAATCAGGACTTTTATGCCACGTTACGGTTCTGTTAACGAACGTCGTAATCAGTTGCACGAAGTCATCCGATTGTCGGGTATGAATTTGGTAATTAACGATTCGGATCATCCGCTTATTATAAAGGTGGCATCGATACAACCTGCCCGTATGCAGGTTTATTTTATCGATAACGAAGATTATTTCCACCGTAAACAAGTGCTGTCCGATAAAGAAGGGAAGTTTTTTATCGATAACGACGAAAGAAGCATCTTTTTTGCAAAAGGTGTACTCGAAACGGTAATTAAACTTCGTTGGGCGCCCGATTTAATTCATTGTCAAGGATGGTTTGGTGCTTTAGTACCATTGTTTGTTAAAAAAACATATTTCAACGATCCATTATTTGTCGATGCAAAGGTTGTTTTTTCGGCGCATAATGATGATTTCAAGGGTTCGTTAAATACTGAGTTTATTAGTAAACTCTTAAGCGAAGATATCTCGGAAGAAGATATTGATATGCTTAAAGAACCTACTTATATCAATATGAATAAACTGGCCATAAAATATGCCGATGGTATTATAAAAGGTAGTCCAGAATTAAACCCCGAAGTTGATAAGCTAATTAACGAAAGTGGTTTGCCTACTTTAGCCTATCATCCCGAGGAAACTTATATTGATGCTTATGACGAGTTTTACGATAAGCTTCTGGCAGATAGATAGTTGAAATAATATATTTAAAAAGAGCGTTTATTCGCTCTTTTTTTTTGCTCTGACTTTTTAGTTTAAATCATTCCCTTTTTTTAAGCTAGATAAACCAAAAATAGATGCTGAATAGTACGTCATCTCGGATCCAAAATGCTTTTCATGTAATTGTTGAATAGTTTTTTCCAGACAAAAATATGACTATATGGCTAAAATTAGTATTTTCGCAAAAAAATGAGGTATAGACAAAACTCATTTTAAGGGTTGTTAGCTCAGTTGGTTTAGCGCATTACCTTGACAGGGTAGTCCGTCAGCTGACGGAACGGTTCGAATCCGTTTAGCAGATTAAGTTTTTTTGTTATTTTAAGGGTTGTTAGCTCAGTTGGTTTAGAGCATTACCTTGACAGGGTAGGGGTCATCGGTTCGAATCCGTTACAACCCACTAATACATAAAACCATGTATTACGTGTGTTTAAAAGATTAAGATTTTTTATACTCATCCCTTGAGTTTATAAAAGCGATTTACTTCAAATTATGATCAAAAAAGCTCAACATTTTTTTATACAAGTGCACACGAGTATTTCCCCCAAAAATAGAATGATTCCGATTGGTGTAAATGTGCATATCGAAAGGAATTTCGGCTTGTACCAGCGCTTCGGTATATTCGAAGGTGTTTTGGACATGAACATTATCGTCGGCCGTTCCATGAATTAACAACAAATTTCCTTTGATGTTTTTAACATTGTTTATGGTCGAATTGTCATCGTATCCAAATGGGTTTTGCTGTGGAGTTCGCATAAAACGCTCCGTATATACGGTATCGTAATAACGCCAGTTGGTAACGGGTGCAACTGCTATGCCTGCTTTAAATAGCTCGCCACCTTTGTTCATGCACAAGGCAGTCATAAAACCGCCATAACTCCAGCCCCAAATGGCCATGTTTTGTTCGTCGGTAAAAGGCAGTGAGGCAATGTGCTTTGCTGCTTCAACCATGTCGTCCGATTCGAGTTTTCCCAACTGCAAATAGGTGCATTTTCGGAATTCTTCGCCTCGTGCAGCTGTACCTCGCGGATCTATACTAGCTACAATGTAACCTTGTTCGGCTAGGAAATAATGCCAGTCGATATTCCAGCTATCGAGTACTTCCTGTGAGTTGGGTCCGCTGTATTGCGTAATAACCACAGGATATTTATTATTGGGATCAAAATTCGATGGTTTGATAAGATAGCCGTTCAATTCAATATCTTGGGGAGTTTTAAAACGAATAAACTCAAACATGGGCATGGTGTAGCTTTTCACTTTGGCCAATAATTCATCATTATCAATAATTACGCGAAGCTCTTTTCCTTTTTGGTTGTGAACGCTGACTTTTAATGGCGCTGATTTACTGCTGTGATAGAGCAGGTAATATTGGTATTCCTTGCCGAAAATGATTTTGCTGGTTCCTTCTTTTTTTGAAATAAGTGTTTCTTTTTTGCCATCGAGGCTTATTGAATAAACCTCGCGTTGTAGTGGCGATTTTTTGGCTGCCTGGTAATAAAATGTGTTTTGTTTTACATCAAAACCATAAAAGTCGGTTACATCAAACTTGCCGGTAGTTATTTGTTTCACTAAAAAACCATTGTTCCGGTATAAATAAAGGTGCGACCAACCATCGCGCTCGCTCAATACTACAAAGTGTTTGCCATCGTCGAGGTAGCAAAACTGATCGAGGTAGGCTTGATCGATAAAACGATTGTTGCGTTCAGTAACAAGCGTACGTGTATCGCCAGTAAAAGGGTTGGCGTAAAGAAGGGTTAACTCGTTTTGTATTCGGTTTAAACGAAAAACAGCCAGGTCGTTACCTTCGAGGCTCCACTTTATCCGAGGAATATAAATATCAACATTGTCGCCAACATTGACTTTAATTTGGGTGCGTGTTTTTACATCGAAAATATGAACACTAACTTCTGAGTTTTTCTCACCGGCCTTGGGGTATTTAAATGTGTATTCGCCGGGATACAATGCATTTTCGTTATTCTCGGGCGAAAGTCCTTTGTACATTGGTATCGTAAATTCTCGCACTTGCGATTCATTAAATTTTACAAAAGCAAGCATTTTACTGTCGGGCGACCATTCGAATGCTTTATTGTAGCTAAATTCCTCTTCGTAAACCCAGTCGGGGACACCATTAATTATTTCATTTTTTTTGCCATCGAAAGTAACCTGTAGCTCGGTGCCAAACCGAATGGTTTTAATGAAAACATTGTTGTCGCGCACAAAAGCTATGCGCTCGCCATCGGGCGAAAAGGTAGCCACTTGTTGGGGACCGTTTTCCGACACGTCATATAACGTTTCGGTGTAATGATCCCAAACATAATAATTGGCAGAATACGAATGTCTGTAAATACTTTTTGGATTGGTTTCGAGCAGAATTCGATTTTCATTGCTGCTAAATTCGTAGGCCGAAATGTTTTTGATCGGACAGTTTTCAATCGTATTCAAATCGAGAATTATGTCAACTTGCTTGCCCGTTTTATAGCTGTATTTTACAATCGAAGTGCTTTCTTCTATTGAAGAATAATGCTCTCCATCGTTCATCGATTTTAACCCATTCACTGTTTTTTGGGAAAATGTTTTATTAACGATAAAATCGTCGAGCGTAAGCTGATTTTGTCCTAATAATAAAAAAGGAGTAGAGAAGAAAATACCAAGTAATAAAAAAGTTGTTATAAGTCTCATATACAGTGTATTTCGAAAAATGGTTGTCAGAATTCAAATTTGATGGAAAAATACTATTATTTTTTTGTACCAAAAAATAACTCGCTTAAAGCTTTTTTGTCGAATGTGTAATTAATGTCAAATGGCATGGTTATTTATTTTTAAGCCATCATAATTGCCTTTGGGCGAAATGCAAACATCGATGTTAGTGTCAATAAGTACAATCACATTTGAAAATAACAGGTTTTTGAATTTTTAATTGTGTTAAGTTGATGATAAATAACTGAACCCATTTAATTTTCATGCTTTTTGAGTATCAACTTCGTCAATTAGGCTTCAGTTTTAATAGTGAATTTTAAATAATAAATTACTCAAAATACGCTGCTGAAGCTCAATTCCACAACAGAGTTATCTTCAACCTGTCAGCATTCATTTTTAACTATGGTCGTCAATAATCCGTTTTTAACGTTAACCCTTGTAGAAAACAGCAAATTATTGCCCTTTTTGCAGTTGGTTTTTTAACAGATTAATTATCTTTGCACACATTTTGAAAAATAAAGCGAATATGATCAATATAACTTTACCCGATGGAGGGATTAAACAATTTGAAGCACCGGTTTCCGGTTTGGAGATAGCCAACGCCATCAGTCCACGTTTAGCAAAAGAAGTTTTGTCGATAACAGTGAATGGCGAAGTGCTTGACCTTACGCGTAAAATTGATTCCGATGCCACCATTAAACTTAATAAATGGGACGACCAAGAAGGCAAACACGCCTTTTGGCATTCATCGGCTCACTTATTGGCCGAGGCCATTGAGGCATTGTATCCTGATACCAAGTTTGGTATTGGACCAACCATCGAAAACGGTTTTTATTACGATGTTGACCTCCCCGCAGGTAAAGTAATCACCGAAAATGATCTCGAGATTATCGAGAAGAAGATGCTTGAACTGGCTCGTCAGAAAAACGATATCGTTCGTGAAGTAGTATCAAAAGCAGAGGCTTTAAAACGCTTTACTGAAAAGAATGATCCTTATAAGTTGGAACTTATTAGCGAGCTCGAAGATGGTACCATAACATTATATCATCAAGGTAATTTTACCGATTTATGTCGTGGCCCACACCTTCCTAACACCGAGCACATTAAAGCCATTAAGCTTTTGAGTGTTGCAGGCGCTTACTGGCGCGGCAACGAAAAAAATAAAATGCTGACCCGCGTTTACGGTATTTCTTTTCCGAAAGCTAAATTGTTGGAAGAATACCTTGTTTTGCTTGAAGAAGCAAAAAAACGCGACCACCGTAAAATTGGTAAAGAAATGGATCTCTTTACCTTTTCGCAAGCTGTTGGAATGGGCTTGCCACTTTGGATGCCCAAAGGAGCACAACTACGCGAGCAACTCGAATTATTCTTGAAAAAAGTTCAAAAAAACTTTGGCTACGAACAGGTAATTACCCCACATATTGGCGATGTAAATCTTTATAAAACTTCGGGCCACTATGAAAAATACGGTAAAGATTCGTTTCAGGTTATCCATACTCCCCAAGAAGGCGAAGAGTACCTGCTAAAACCAATGAATTGCCCACACCATTGCGAAATATATAAAGCACGCCCACACTCTTACAAAGACCTCCCCATACGCTACGCCGAATTTGGTACCGTTTACCGTTACGAAATGAGTGGCGAGTTGCACGGCTTGACCCGAGTACGTGGCTTTACACAAGATGATGCCCACATTTTTTGCACGCACGATCAGCTTAAAGATGAGTTTAAAAAAGTAATTGATATTATTTTCATTATCTTTAAAGCCCTCGATTTTAAGAACTTTACTGCACAAATTTCACTTCGTGACCCAAAAAATACCGAGAAGTATATTGGATCGGATGAAAATTGGGAAAAAGCTGAACGCGCTATTATCGAAGCTTCTGCCGAAAAGGGTTTAATCACGGTGACCGAAACTGGCGAAGCAGCATTTTATGGTCCTAAACTCGATTTCATGGTCAAAGATGCCGTTGGGCGGAGCTGGCAGTTGGGCACCATACAGGTTGACTACAACCTGCCTGAACGTTTCGAACTGGAGTACACCGGTGCCGATAACCAAAAACATCGTCCGGTGATGATACACCGTGCGCCATTTGGATCGATGGAGCGATTTGTGGCTGTTTTAATCGAACATACTGCTGGTAAATTTCCTCTTTGGTTAACTCCAGAGCAAGTTGTGGTAATGCCCATCAGCGAAAAATTTAACGATTATGCTCGAAAAGTTTCAAATATTTTAAATATTTCCGATATTCGCACCGTTGTTGACGACCGTAACGAAAAGATTGGCAGGAAGATTAGGGATAACGAACTGAAAAGAATCCCTTATTTGCTGATTGTAGGCGAGAAAGAAGCCGAATCAGAATTGGTGTCAGTGCGCCGCCAGGGCGAAGGCGACCAAGGAACAATGAGTTTAAATGAATTTGCCGATTTTATCAGTAACGAGGTAAAACAGCAACTCAATTCAATATATAAATAACTGAATACTAACTAATTTAAGGAGGGTAAAACTATAGCACTAAAAGGTAGAAGATATGATAAAAAAGACGAGATTTCTTATCGTATCAATTATCAAATAAGAGTACCGGAAGTTCGGTTGGTTGGCGAAAATATCGAGGAGGCAGGAGTGTTTGCCACTCCAAAAGCCTTGAAAATGGCCGACGAAATGGATTTGGATCTTGTGGAGATTTCTCCAAAAGCAGAGCCGCCTGTATGTAAAATCATCGATTACCAAAAGTTTCTTTATCAACAAAAGAAGAAACAGAAGGAGATGAAAGCAACTACAATAAAAGTGGTTGTTAAGGAAATCCGATTTGGCCCCAATACCGACGAACATGACTACCAGTTTAAGCTGCGTCATGCCGAAAAGTTTTTGAAAGATGGTGCTAAAGTAAAAGCTTTTGTTTTTTTCAAGGGACGTTCTATTCTTTTTAAAGAACAAGGCGAAATTCTCCTTCTGAAATTTGCTCAGGAGCTCGAAGAACTAGGAGCATTAGAACAAATGCCCAAACTAGAAGGAAAACGTATGACAATATTTATTTCACCTAAGAAGAAGAAATAAAATAATTTTTAAAAAGTAGGATAATGCCGAAAATGAAAACTAATGCCGGTGCTAAAAAACGTTTTAAGCTAACCGGTACAGGTAAAATCAAAAGGAAACATGCTTATAAAAGTCATATTTTGACTAAAAAAAGCACTAAGCGCAAACGCAACCTTACATACTCGGGCTTGGTCGATAAATCGGACGAGAACAATGTTAAGTTGTTGCTTGCCATGAAATAATCCTTTTGTAACAGTTAAACTAGTAGTTAACCGAGTGAATTAGCTGAGCAAGTTCTTGTTTATAAACAAGGCGCTAACCACTCTAAAATTTGAAATTATGCCAAGAAGTGTAAACAATGTTGCATCGCGTGCTCGCAGGAAAAAAATCCTGAAGCAAACCAAGGGATACTTTGGTTCGAGAAAAAACGTGTGGACAGTAGCAAAAAATACCTACGAAAAAGGGTTACAATATGCTTACCGCGACAGAAAAAAGAAGAAAAGTAATTTTAGGGCATTGTGGATTCAGCGTATTAACGCGGCTGTTCGTCCCGAAGGCTTAAACTACTCTACTTTTATCAATTTGCTAAAGCAAAAAAATATTGAAATTAATCGCAAGGTGTTGGCCGATTTAGCAATGAATCATCCAGCTGCTTTTAAAGCAATTGTGAAAAAAGTTCAATAAACAGTTAAAAATTCTAGGTGAAATATAAAAAGCCTGCTAAGATTTACTTAGCAGGCTTTTACTTTTTTTAGTGTACTCCCTCGGCGTGGCACAAATCGTGTTGGCTTTGTCGCATATCGTTTAGTTCATCAATAAAGAAAAACTTCTCTTGGTCGAAAGCGGGTTCTAAATCGCTCAACCAATAAGCATCGGGCCTGTATTTTGCGAAAAATAGTTGATTAACCCATTCGCGATTTCGTGCTTGAATAAAACGTAAAGCGAAAACCTTTTGTCCCTTTATTTCGGTAATGCCAACCATGTGTAGTTTCCCTGGGTCACATGACATGCTGGGGCCTCGTATTGTTCGGCAAATACCGCTAACCTGATTGTAAGCATCGTTATATATTTTGTAAACTCTTTCGAGATTAACGCCGAAATACTCCTTCGCTCCGGTATCGCGGGCAACAAACATGTAATAGGGGATTAGTCCTAAATCGACCTGTTTGCGCCACATTTTAGCCCATATCTCGCCCGAGTCATTGATATGTTTGAGTACTGGCGATTGCGTTCGTATTTGTGCGCCCGTAGCTCTTATTCGACGAATTGCTTCTTTCACGGCATCGGTTTCTAAAGCATGATAGTGATTAAAATGGGCCATGATGCTTATATGCACTCCACGCTTGATGGTTTTCTCGAACAGGCGTAATAAATCATCGGCATCGTCGTCGGTAGTGAAACGGTAAGGCCAATAAGTTAATGATTTAGTGCCAATTCTTATGGTTTTTAAATTGGGGATATTGGCATCGAGCAAAGCATTAAAATAATACTCAAAAAACTTGGTCTTCATAATGGCCGGATCGCCACCGGTAAACAGCACATCGCTTATTTCGGGATGTGCTTTGAGGTAACGAACCATTAAGTCGGCCTCTTTCATGGCAAATTTGAATTCGTTAAGTGCAAATTGTGGCCACCTAAAGCAAAAGCTACAATACGCATGGCAGGTTTGTCCTTGGCTTGGGAAAAACAACATGGTTTCGTCGTATTTATGTTGAATCCCATTTAAAGATTTCCCCTCGAATTCGGGAACATTGTGCTCTTGCCCCGCAGGGTTTGGATTTAACGAGAGTCTGATCTCTTCAATAGCGTTTTTTAAAATCTGCTTATCAACATCGGGGTGTAGTAAGTCATCAATAATTTTAAAATGTGCTTCGGAAAGCATCCCTTTTTGTGGAAAAGTTAAAATATAAAATGGATCTGTTTCAAAGTTGTCCCAATCAATCAGTTCGTCAATTATATAGTTGCTCACTTTAAATGGCAACACGCTGCCCACCACCTCAATCGCTCTTAATTGTTTACTACTTAATCTTTCGATTTGCGGAATATTACGGAAATTTGTTAAAGTATATGCTTTATAGATCATCAAAAAAATTTACAAGATTTATAACTCAATGAGTGTCAAAGCAATAAATCGCACTCATTTTAAAGACTTATAAATTTACATAAAAAAATGGGTTTTAGAAAGGGAAAAACGATATGCTAACTTTTTCTTAATGTAGCTGTTCTAAGCGGCTTGCATCGAGTCGTAGGAAAATAAATAGCAACATGGTGAAGCACCATAGCGACGAACCTCCATAGCTAAAAAAGGGCAAGGGAATACCTATAACCGGTGCTACCCCTATGGTCATGCCAATATTTATAGCGAAATGGAAAAAGATGATGGAAGCTACGCAATAACCAAAAACACGACTATACACCGAGCGTTGTCTTTCAGCTAAAATAACCAATCGAATTAACAAAAATAAGAAGGCCAGTACGATAAGCGATGAACCCATAAATCCCCATTCTTCACCCACAGTACAGAAAATAAAATCGGTACTTTGTTCTGGTACAAAATCGTATTTTGTTTGTGTTCCCTGCAAATATCCCTTTCCGCTAAAACCACCCGAGCCAATGGCAATTTTCGATTGGTTAACGTTATAGCCTGCTCCCAGCGGTTCGATTTTAACCCCCAATAGATTTTCGATACGGTCGCGTTGGTGCGATGCCAAAACATTATCGAAAACATATTCAACTGAAAACGTAAACAATAACGACATCACAAAAACACCTATAATAAGTGCCAAGTGTTTTACACGCTTGAATATCGCATAAGCTAAGAAACCCAAGGCGCTCATTCCCGATGCAATTAATACAACCAGGTAGAAATCAACCTTGTTTTTATAAATTAAGAAACTAATAAACCATACCAGTAGAGTTGATGTGGCTATTGTAATGAAACCCGGTACCAACTCGTTCCATTTTTTTCTAATTATGATAATGGTTAAAAATGTTAATATTAATAAAGCTATTAATACATAAAGTGGTTCAAATAATAACGATACGATAAAAAGAATGGCAAAAAAGAAAGCAAAAAATAGGATTAATCCCGACATGCCTTCCCTGAACATTGGAATAATGAAAATAGCATAAACCAATGCCGAACCGGTATCGTTCTGAAGAAAAATTAATGCAATCGGTAGAACCAGTATTCCTATAATCGACAACTGGTTTTTAATATTATTGAAAATGAAATTATGCCCGCTTAAAAGTTTAGCTATGGCCAGTGATGTTCCCAACTTAGCAAACTCGGCCGGCTGTACTGCAAAATTACCAATAATCAACCACGATTTTGAAGCGTTTACTTCGCGTCCAAAAAATAGGACAACAACCAGCATTAATATAAAGAATCCGTAAATTGGGTAACTAAACGAAACGTAGAATTTACTATCGACCACCAATAAGAAAAAAGCCAGCACAAAGCTCAGCACAACCCAAAGCATTTGTTTGCCATAGCGTTGGCTGATGTCAAAAATGCTGCTGTGTTCTTCGTTATAAACGGCCGAATAAATATTTAACCAGCCCGATATAACCATAAACACATAGATTAATACTGTAATCCAGTCAAGATTGCTAAATATGGTGTTCTTTCTGTTCAAATTATTCAGTTTTATTATACTCCGAATAATCGGGATAAAGTAAATTGGTTTCTATCATTCGTTTTTCGATGTTTTTTCTTGAAGGTTGTATTTCGTTATTTAAATATTTCTCAATTATTAAACTGGCTATTGGCGCAGCATATCGGCTTCCCCAAATTCCATTCTCGACATAAACAACCAGTGCAATTTGAGGGTTTTCACGGGGAGCAAAAGCAATAAAGCCTGAATGGTCGGCTCCATGTGGATTTTGCACCGTACCTGTTTTTCCACAGTAGGGAATTCCAGGTATGTACGAGTAGGCTGCAGTTCCGCCATATTCATACCTCGTAGCATTTTCCATCCCGTCTAAAATCAATTCGAAATATGAGGTATCTATGCTGGTGTATTTTCGAGTTTTAAAAACGTCGTTGGTGGGTTCATTATCTACACTTTTTACCACGTGTGGCAAGTAATAATGTCCCCTGTTGGCTAATATTGCTGTTAAATTTGCCATTTGAACAGGTGTCATCTGAACTTCGCCCTGGCCAATTGCCAACGAAATTAAAGGAAGTGCCCGCCAACGCGATACCGGGAAAACTCTCTTCTGATAGTAATCTGATTCGGGAATGAAACCACTTGCTTCTTGCGAAAATTCTGGACATATTTTTTTTGAAAAACCGAAACTAACCACATGCTCACGCCACTTTTCGTAGCCCTGTTTTACATCTTTGAATTGAGGTGCTTCGAGAATACGCCTAAATGTATTGGCATAATAAGCGTTACACGACTGGGCTATTGAAGGTGTTAGCGTGAACTCTTGGTTGTGGTGACACGCTTGAGTAAAAGAACCCACATGATAACCGTGAGCACACATAAAACGAGTATTTGTATTAATCACTTTTTCGTGCAAGCCTATAAGGGCATGAACCAATTTAAACGTCGATCCTGGAGGGTACTGTGCTTGCAATGCTCTGTTGTATAGTGGTTTCAATGTGTCGGCTAGCAAGAGTGGAAAATGAATCGCACGGTTGCGTCCAACCATAAATTCGGGCGAATAGCCAGGTGCACTTACCAGTGCTAATATTTCACCGGTTTTAGGTTCAATTGCCACAATGCTGCCCGCTTTATTTTGCATCAACTCTTCGCAATAATTTTGCAGTTCTATGTCAATGGTCGTAACAAGGTTTTTACCGTTTTTGGGAGTTCTGTCGTCGTCGCCTCCTTTATAGGAGCCTTTTACACGGTTGTGAACATCGACCAGGTAAAAACGGGCACCTTTATCGCCTCTTAATTGCTGTTCGTAAGCAAGTTCAACTCCGGTTACACCAATATAGTCGCTGCTTTTGTAATAAGGGTCATTAGTTAAATCAGCATTATTTACTTCACCAACATAACCAAATACATGCGATGCACTATTAAAAGTATAGCCTCTTAATGTACGCGATTGGAAATAGAAACCTGGATATTTATAAATTTTTTCCTGTATTAATGCATATTGCTCAGGCGAAACTTGTTTTACTACAACCGAAGGCTTGTATCTAGAATACTTTCTTGCCTTATTCAGTTCTTGAATAAACTGATCGGTAGAAACGCCCAGGGTATTGCAAAGTTGCAAAGTGTCAAAACTAGTGAGTTCGCGAGGAGTTACAAGCAAATCGTAAGTCGCTTTGTTGTAAACCAATAGATTTCCTTTTCGGTCATAAATTAATCCGCGCGAAGGGTATTCAACCACTTCGCGTAAGATATTGGTGGTAGCTGAACGCTTGTAAGTAGTGTCGATTATTTGCAGATAGAACAGCCTGATTATAAATACAATCGATGCCGTTGCAAACATAAATATGATAATGTTTTTTCGTTTTGAGAAGCTATTCACTTTGATTTGTTATTTTCTAAACATCAAAAACTGACTGATTAATACAAAAACAAAGGTAAAAATTGCACTAAAGAAACTACGCAAAAATGTTTGTAAAAAATTTTGAACTGAAAATATCTCGATAAAAAATAGGAAAAAGTGGTGCAATAAGATCAAGATAACGGCATACCTGACAAACCAGCTAAAACCAAAGGTTGCAACAGAAGGAGGCAGAACGGTATCGTCCTCGTCGACGTTTGAAACATTGACCACAAAAGGCCTTACAAAAGCCATAAATACAGTTGCTGATGCATGAATTCCTGGGGTATTTGAAAAAATATCAATTGTAAATCCCAATAAAAAACCTGAGAGCAACAACAAGTAACGGGGTGTATTTATTGGTATTAAAAGTATAAATAGAACATAGAAATAGGGATTTACCAATCTACTAAACTGAATATTATTCATAAACAGCACTTGTATTAACACAACTGTTACAAATAAAATAATATGCCACAATGGGTTCTTAATCATTGCTAATTGTATTTTCTAAATCGATTAGTTCCTGTTTCCTTACATTCTCAATAATTTCGACAAAATGTAACTGATGAAAATCGGTTGAAAGTTGTACCCAAAGTTTCTGAAATGCAGCACCTTGTACATGTTCGGTTTTTACTACACGCCCGATCATGATTCCTTCGGGAAAAATCGAAGAGAAGCCACTGGTGACAACATCTTCGTTCTCAAAAACATTGACATGGTATGGGATTTCTTCAAGGGTAGCCATGTAAGGATTGCCACCTTCCCAACGTAAAGGGCCAAAGTGATTTGATTGTGTCAAACGGGCATTTATTGACCAACGTCCGTTTAAAACCGAAAGTACGGTTGAATAGTTTTCACTTACATTGAGGATAACCCCCACAACCCCCTCGGGCGAAATAACACCCATGTCGGGTTTAACGCCATGCTTTGAACCTTTGTTTAAGGTGAGGTAATTATATTGCTTATTGACTGAGTTGTTTATTACTTTCGCCGAAATGGTTCGAAAGGTAATAGTATCGGCCCAGTGTTGTATGGTGCGCTCTAAATCAGATTGCAGATAACTCAATAATTTGCCTCTTAAAATGGCATTTTCAGTAGCAATTTTTTCATTCGTTTTTTTAAGTGAAAAGTATTCAACTACTGAATAATAGGAGCTGTAAACTTTGCCTGCCAATGCGTTTGATGAATTTAATGCATTAACCTGCTGATAGTTATTGTATCTTATGATGAGTGTTATGCAAAACATCTCAAGCACCAAAAACAATAAAAAAAAGTGATACTTTATCAGAAAGTTCAGTAAATTCCTCATCTATACAACGTTAACAAAACGCAGCAGTACTGCAATATTCATAAAGGTAATATGCAGATAAATAAACGCCTGGATCTATCTAATCAGGAACGAGAATTTACCAACATTTTTTAATGCGATACCGGTACCACGTGCCACCGCCCTTAAAGGGTCTTCAGCAATATGGAATTGGATGTTTATTTTGTCGCCCAAACGTTTGTCGAGGCCACGCAATAAAGCGCCCCCGCCCGCAAGATATATACCTCGGTTTACAATGTCGGCATACAATTCGGGTGGTGTTTGTTCCAACGCACTTAGAATAGCAGTTTCGATTTTCGAAATTGATTTGTCTAGACAGTGCGCAATTTCTTGGTACGAAACGGGTACCTCAACCGGTAGGGCTGTCATTTGGTTGGGACCTTTCACAATGTAATCTGCTGGGGGATCGTCGAGTTCCGAAAGAGCAGCTCCCACGTTGAGCTTAATTTCTTCGGCGGTGCGCTCACCAACTTTAATGTTGTGTTGATGCCGCATGTATTCCACAATGTCGGCAGTGAGGTCGTCGCCAGCTATGCGAATCGACTTATTAGTAACAATACCGCCCAGCGAAATAACGGCAATTTCGGTTGTACCACCGCCTATATCAACAATCATGTTTCCTTCGGGGGCTTCAACATCGATTCCGATACCAATTGCTGCGGCCATGGGTTCATAAATGAGATACACTTCGCGTGCACCGGCATGTTCGGCCGAGTCGCGAACAGCTCGTAATTCAACCTCGGTACTCCCCGAAGGGATACAAACCACCATTTTTAGTGCGGGTGGAAACAAACGGTTCGAGGGGTTGATCATTTTAATCATTCCCCTTATCATTTGTTCAGCGGCATTAAAGTCGGCAATAACCCCATCGCGCAATGGTCTGATGGTTTTTAGGTTCGAGTGGGTTTTACCTTGCATTTGGCGTGCCTTTTCACCAATAGCAACCATTTTATCGGTTTTTAGGTCGATGGTAACAATTGATGGTTCATCGACCACAATTTTATCGTTGTGGATAATGATGGTATTTGCAGTTCCAAGGTCAACTGCTACCTCTTGTGTTAAAAATGAAAATAAGCCCATAAATATTAATGTTTGAAGTGGCGGGTGCCTGTAATTACCATTGACATGTTATTCTCGTTACAAAAATCTATTGAATCTTGATCCCGAACCGAACCTCCAGGGTGAATAACGCTTTTGACTCCAACGCCATAAGCAATTTCAACACAGTCGGGAAACGGGAAAAATGCATCTGATGACATTACGGATCCTTTCATATCGAAGCCAAAACTTTCAGCTTTTTCGATAGCATGTTTTAACGCGTCGACACGTGAGGTTTCACCAACTCCACTAGCCAATAGTTGTTTGTTTTTTGCCAGAACGATTGTATTCGATTTTGATTGTTTTACTAGTTTATTGGCAAAAAGCAAATCTTCAACTTCGGCAGCAGTCGCTTGGATTTTGGTTACGGGGGTCAAATCTTTGGCGCATTCTTTTTTCATATCTCTATCTTGGTACAAAACGCCGTTCAATACGCTGCGGTACTGTGTTTTCGATATTTCAATATTTTTGCGCACCAAAATAATTCGGTTCTTTTTCGATTCCAATATTTGAAGCGCTGCTTCGTCGTATGCGGGAGCAATAACCACTTCGAAAAACAATTTATTAATTTCTGTTGCCGTTTCTGCGTCAATTGTTGCGTTGGTGATCAATACACCGCCAAATGCCGAAACCGGATCGCCGGCTAGGGCATCTTTCCACGCATCGATTAATTTTTTGCGTGAAGCACAACCGCAAGCGTTATTGTGTTTTAGTATGGCAAAAGTTGTTTCGTTGAACTCATCGATCAAACTAACGGCGGCATCAATATCGAGCAGGTTGTTGTACGAAATTTCTTTACCATGAATTTTGTCGAACAAATCGTCGATTTTTCCAAAGAACACTCCGCGTTGATGTGGATTTTCGCCATATCGTAACACACTACTGCTGTTAAAGCTTACCCTGAGAAGATCTTCTTTTCCTTGGTTGAAATAGTTAAAGATTGCACTGTCGTAATGCGATGAGGTTGCAAAAGCATTCAATGCGAATTTTTCGCGGTCGGCCAAATCCGATTCCCCTTTTTTCTCATCGAGCAAAGTCAGCAAATCGTCATATTGTGCCATTGATGGAACGATGATTACATCGTTATAATTTTTAGCGGCTCCCCTGATGAGCGCAATACCGCCAATGTCGATTTTCTCAATGATATCGGCATGGTCAGCACCCGATGCTACGGTGTCTTCAAAAGGATATAAATCGACAATAACCAAGTCAATTTCAGGTATTTCGTATTCCGAAAGTTGTGCAATGTCGCCATCGTTTTCGCGGCGGGCTAATATGCCACCAAATACTTTCGGATGCAGGGTTTTTACTCTTCCTCCTAAAATTGAGGGATAACCGGTTAATGCTTCAACTGAGTTCACAGTAAGTCCTAAATCTTCGATAAAACTTTTTGTACCGCCGGTTGAATAAATTTTAACTCCAAGTGAGTCCAATTTTTTAACGATTTCATCAACCCTCTCTTTGTGATAAACTGAAATAAGTGCTGATTTAATTTTTTTTAAACTACTCATTTACAATGTGATTTTATAAATAGAACAAGTATATATGGCAATATAATTTCAATAAATTTATAAACCCATAAATTTTGCTTGAAAATACCAATGATTTTGCAACAATCAAAACAAAAAACTTGAAATGATTGATTAAGTTATTTTATCCAAACAGATTAAAGAAATATTGTCCAATCGACATATAAATCAGTAATCCAAGCACGTCGTTTGTTGTTGTAATAAATGGCCCGGTAGCTATTGCCGGATCAATTTTCATTTTATTTAGTATTATCGGGAACAATGTGCCAAATAATGCAGCGAAAATAATAACAATAAAAAGGGCTACACTAACTGTATAAGTCAATACCTTGTTGTTTCCGGTAAAGTGATTAAACAAAAAGAGCAAAATAGAAAAAAACAATGCCATGGCAAGGGCAACCACCAGTTCCCTAAGTAATTTATAGCCCAGTGTCTCCCTATCATTTGATCGTCCTGCCAGTTTTTGCAAAACAATTGATGTTGATTGTATACCAACATTACCACCCATGGCAACAATTAAAGGCATAAAAAATGCGATTCCTGGAATAATAACGAAGGTTGATTCGTGAGATCCCAGTACCCTCGAAGCAAGTAATTCGCCGGCAAAACCTATCGACAACCAAGGTAGTCGGGCACGTGCTTGTTTCCAAATTTTCATTCCCGAAACATTACCCATGATACCCGAAGCCATTTGGTAATCTTTTTCGGCTTCTTCGCGAATAATATCCACCACGTCGTCGATGGTAATACGACCTTTTAAATGCCCCATTTCATCAATTACCGGTAAGGCAACCAAGTCGTATTTTTCCATTTTTCGGGCTACTTCATCACGCGGAGCATCTGTTTTGCTTGAAATTACATCGCGAGTATAAATATTGTTGATGTTGGTTTGTGTTGGGTATTGAATCAGTTTTTTAAGCGACAATACGCCTTTAAGAATATTTTGATCGTCGATAACATACACATAATATATCTCGTCAATATCTTCGGCCTGGCGACCAATTTCCTTTAAACAGGTTTGAACGGTCCAGTTTTCGTTTACTGCCACCAATTCGGCAGCCATTATACCACCAGCGGTATCTTCGTCGTAGGTTAGCAGTTCCGATAAATCCTCGGCATATTCTAGGTCGTCAATGTAAGCTATAACTTCTTCTTGCTTATCTTCTGATAATTCGCCTAGCACGTCAACCGCATCATCGGTATTCATGTACTCGATGTACTGGCGCGCGATAATTTCGGCGGGCAGTTCAGCTAAAAATCGCCTACGATCGTCTTCGGGTATCTCAACTAAAACATCGGAAGCAAGGCCACCTTCAAGCAATAGATAAAGGTATTTGGCATCGTCCATGGCGAGCGACTCCAGTATTTCGGCAATATCGGCCGGGTGAAGGTCAATTATCAAGCTTAATAATTCCTGATCTTTTTCGTCTTCAATCAGTAGTTTAAGCTTTTCAATATATTCTCTGTTAATCTTCAGCATGCTTAAAGGTTTTGAGCATTTTCAATTGCATTTGTCAATTCAATAAGATCGGCTATCGACAGTTGTTCGGGGCGCTTTTCTAAAAATGGGTATGCATACCCTGGGTTATTTAAAAAAGGTTTTAAACTGTTGCGTATCATCTTTCGTCGTTGATTAAACGCGGCTTTTATCAGCTGTTTAAATAGTACCTCGTTGCATCCCAGGCTCGTTACTTCGTTACGTGTTAAACGAATTACAGCCGATTTTACCTTCGGAGGAGGTTGAAATACATCTTCGTGTACGGTAAATAAATACTCAATATTATAATATGCTTGAAGTAGAATACTCAAAATTCCAGTTGCTCTGGTGCCAGGTTTGGCAGCAAGCCGCTCGGCCACTTCTTTCTGAACCATGCATACCACTTCGGTTACACGATGTTTGTGATCGAGTACTTTGAAAAATATTTGTGATGAAATGTTATATGGAAAATTCCCAATTATTGAAAATGGTTCATTATTAAAGAAAGGGGCGAGGTCGATGTGCAAAAAATCGCCGAGTTGAATTTGGTCTTCGAAACTGGGATAATGATTTTTTAGATAGGCCACCGATTCGCGATCGATATCGAGAGCAATGATTTTTTGGATTTCGGATTGAAAAAGATATTGCGTAAGCACGCCCATTCCCGGTCCTATTTCCAATACATTGGAAGAATCGGGTGAAAGGCTTTCAACTATCTTACGTGCAATATTTTGATCGATAAGAAAGTGTTGGCCAAGATTTTTCTTTGCCTTTACTACTGCCATAAGGGTCGGGGTCGCTCATTTCAAATTAATGATTAAAAGTTCTTTATTGTATAATGAAACTTAATTGTATTTTTGTGTTTTGCAAAATTAGTAAAGCATCTTATAATCTCGGCTGTTTTGAAAAAAAAGATTCTTAATACTTTAAAATATTTAGTCTTTACTTTACTTGGAGTAATCTTGTTTTGGCTGGTTTACCGCGATCAAGATTTCACAAGAATATGGCATACACTGGTTAACGATGTTAATTATTTTTGGATCGTAATTGCTTTAATTTTGGGATTACTAAGTCATTTAAGCCGCACCTTGCGCTGGAAAATTGCGCTTGAACCACTGGATGAGCATCCCCGCACTTCAAACGCTTTCATTGCTGTTATGGTTTCGTATTTTATGAATTTGCTTTTGCCCCGTGCAGGCGAGTTTGTGCGTTGCGGTTTAATGTCGAAATACGAAAAAATCAGCTTCTCGAAGCTATTGGGTACCGTAGTTACAGAGCGAATTGTTGATGTATTGATGCTTTTGGTAATTATCATGGTGGTATTGTTGCTCGAGTTCGATAAAATAATTGGGTTTATTAAACAATATCCGCAAGTAAGCAAAAACCTGTCTAATGTTTTTCATTCGCCTATTTTGTGGGTATCGCTGGTGCTGCTTTTATCGGGGATTTTTGTATACCTGTACTTATCGAATCGAAAAGGTAAAAAAAATAAGATCGAAGAAATGTTTATTGGTTTCACCCATGGAATAAAATCGATTTTAGCCATGCGCAGGTACAAAGCCTACATTGGCCATACCATTTTTATTTGGCTGATGTATTTTATGATGCTTTACATGTACATTTTAAGCCTCGACGCTACCCGTCACCTCGATATTATTTCGGCTTTAACAACTTTTGTATTTACCAGTATGGCCATGGTAGCACCTGTGCAAGGAGGCATTGGAGCCTGGCACTTTATGGCCGAGAAAGCATTAAACATGTATGGTATTGAAAGTGTCGATGGTAAAATATTTGCCTTGTTAGCACATTCCACCACCAATTTGCTTATTTTGGTTTGTGGTGCTATTTGCTTTATTGTTGTACCATTTGTAAATAAAGGATATCATCCAAAAAAATAAAGCTCTTGAATGTAGAATTATTCATAGCACGCAAGGTCTTTTCTCAAAAGAAAACAGATAAAGAAAAGGGTATTGCCAGTAAAATTGTTTCAATTGCTGTTGGCAGTATTTCGCTGGGATTGGCTGTAATGATTATTTCGGTAGCCATATTGCTTGGGTTCAAAAAAGAAATTCGCGAAAAAGCTATCGGGTTTGGTGCTCATTATCAGGTTGTAAACTACGATTCTAACCTCTCGTTCGAAACGACACCGATTAAAATTGATTCGTTTTTAATTGAAAAATACCTGCAGGTTGAGCATGTGAAACATATTCAGCAATATGCAACTAAACCTGGTATCATTAAAACCGACACCGAGATTCATGGCATGGTTTTGAAAGGAGTTTGCACCGGCTACGATTGGCGTTTTTTTGAAAAAAATCTGATTGAAGGGGTTTTGCCCCAACTTTCGGCAACTGCACGCAGCAACGACGTTATTATTTCGGAGAAAGTTTCGCAGCTACTTCAACTTACAATTGGGGATTACCTGTACTGTTATTTTTTTAACGAAGGTGAAAGTGGTCCTCGTAATCGTCGATTTTCAATAAGTGGTATTTACCGCACCAGCATGAATGAGTTCGATGAGCTTTATGTATTGGGTGATTTACAACAAGTGCAATTGCTAAATGCTTGGCATAACACCGAGATCTCGGGCTACGAAATTTATATTGACGATTTTGAACAACTTGAACCGGTTTTTAGTCGCTTGCGTGAAGTAACGCTGAATAATGCGTCGGAGCAATCAATGCTCAAGGTGTATAGCATTGATCGCAAATATCCGATGTTGTTCGATTGGCTCGAAGTATTGGATCTGAATGTGTGGGTTTTACTGTTTTTGATGATTGGCGTGGCCGGCATAAATATGATCTCGGGTTTGCTCATCATTATTGTTGAACGTACCCGCATGATTGGCATTTTGAAAGCATTGGGATATTCAAATTACAGCATCCGTAAAGTATTTATGTACCTCAGCGTACTGCTCACCACGCGTGGGCTTTTTTGGGGAAACCTTGTTGGTATTGGATTGTGCCTGTTGCAACATTTTACGGGAGTTATTAAACTTGACCCCGAATCGTACTATATCGATATGGTGCCCATCTTTCTTAACTTCTTTTACATTGTGCTGCTAAACCTCGCCACATTGGTTTCGATTGTTCTCATGATTATTCTCCCTTCGATGTTTATTTCGAAGATTACTCCAATTGAAGCCATTTCGTTTGAATAAAATGAAGCAAGTTAGGCAAGCCAGATATTGCTATTTTTTAATTCTGATAATTAATTAATACCTTTAATTCACTTACAACATAAAGTTGAAATTGGTGGTTTTTTGGGCACATTTTTTACGGTAACCTGGTAACTACTTTTGCATTATGAGGTAAAGCCCTATAAATTGCCCTTACCTCGGTGGCCTTAGTTTTAATTACTATTGTAGGTGTGTAGCTAACTTGAGCAGGTTTTAAAAATGATTTGATGAAGTTTTTCCGTTTCAGTTTTCGAAGGTCTCCAATATATTTTCTTTTCATTTGATTCTCTTTTTGACCATTCCATTGATCCTGTACAATAATCAAGCGAATGCCATAATCCAATTCAAGCCAAAAGTAAGCCGGTTCAGTCGGAATACTGTCGGGGAGCGTTGCCATGGCGAGGGCTTCTTCAGGTGTTTTTGGCGCTTTTTTCACAACGATTGGATCTTTCATCAGCGAAGAATAAAAGCCAACTTTCGTCAATGGTTTTGAGAATATTTTCTGATAATCGTTTAAGCGTATTCCTTTTAATACCGGATCAATCGAGAAGTCGCTAATTGCCGAACTGTGAATTTCAACCCCTTTCAAGGTAAGCTTTGCCGTACTGTCGCTCAGGTCAATTGAAAGCCCTATTGAGTCAAGTCCGGCCATTTGCAACAAAGCTTGTTTGTAGGCTTGTTCTTTTATTAACGGTTTTAATAAAGCGTTATAAAATACGGGTGAAAAGTTACTTATCAATAAGCTATCAGATAGGGTTATTTTATGAATCTGATTTCGATACCTTAGGGGTGATGATACCGAAAAGAATAGGCCGCTAGCTGCTATTAGAGCTAACAATGACCATAGAAAGTATTTGATTTTGTTTCTCATTATTAAAACACTAATAAATAAAAACTTTTGAACCGATTGACATATTTTGGTAAACAACACGCAGGTCTTCATCATTCATTCGAATACAACCATGTGTTACCGGAAGTCCAAGATAGCGCTGCCATAGCGTTCCATGTATCATGTAGCCGTCTCCCAAATAAAGTGCATAATCGCCCAATACGCCATATTCAAAACGCGAAGGGTGATTGGGTGAAGGTATCGGCAATCCTTCTTCAACAAAAGCCCAGTCGGGCCTTTTCCAAACAGGGTCTGTTGTTTTATTTCTGATGCTAAACTCGCCCTTTGGGGTTTTAAACAGCCATCGTTCTTTTTCGTTTTTTTCGAGCAACATGTAACTCCCGGTTGAGCATGTTCCTTTTCTAATCATCTCTGTACCTTTGTAAAGCATAAATTCATTATCGGTACTGTTCACAATCAGGTAATGTTTTTTAGGAATGTAGGTATCTAGGTTTTTATTGAGCTTAGCAATGCTTTTGTTTAGCTTGTCGGTTTCTGTTGCAATTATTGTACTGTCGGCCTTTACCATGTGAAACTGTAAGTTGTTCACCAAATGGGTGAAACCGTTCTGAAGGCGTCCTGGAATTGTAAATATGATCAATAATAAACATGTAATTATTATTGGCCATTTAAGCTTGGCAATACCAGTTTTCGTAAGCAAATTTTTAAAGTTGAATTTCATCATCTTATATTGCAATTATTTTAGGATTTCCTCAACCGTTCGGGTCGAACCAACAATAATTACAGGTGTACCTTTTTCAACAAGAGCAAACAAACGATCCATGTCGTTGTCTGATAGTGCGACACATCCCTGCGTCCAATCGGCTCCCTGTCCGCCTTGTCCATGAATTTCAATCAGTCCACCTATTTTCTTCCGGGCAGATATTGTTCCATTTTTTTTATTCTTTTCAAAACGAATAATATCTTCCTGATTTGGATAATTTATTAATAGTGCTTTGTGATAGCGGGTTTTTCCATTTTGCTTTTTTTCAATAATCTTGTATTTTCCTTCAGGGGTAGTGTGGTCGTCCTGAAACATTTTATTTCCAATCCAGTTTTTACCTAAATCGGCTTCGAAAGTGGCTTTTAATTGTCCATTTTGATATAAAAAGCATTCATGTCCAAACTTATCAATAACAATACAACTCTTCTTCTGTTTTTTTGATAAAGCGATCGATTCGTCAACCCATGCTTTCCAGTTTTCATAAGCTTGAAAATAATTGTGCACATGGTTTAATAAAAAGTTGTGTGCTTTGTTTATATTCTGAGTAGCATCATTTAGTTTAGAACTGGCCAAGTTGAAATCTCCTTTTTCGTAAGCCAAATGTGCCTCGTTAAATTGAATTTCACCCTTTCGGAAAATTTGCCTTACAGATTCGGGTTGAGGAATATTACTGAATTTATTTTGGTATCGTTTCATGTTTTTTTCAGTTTCCTGAAAATGAACCGACAACTTACTTTTTATTCGTGCAGAATTATCCTTGCTCTGCTTGGTCGCGTTTTCGGCCAATCCATTAGCTTCAAGTGCCCATTCGCGAGTTTTGTCATGATTTCGAAAAAAAGCGAGCTTTTCATTTTCTATATTCCAGCAGTGCATAGCTGAGTCGTATGCCGAAACCGCATTTATATAAATTGTAGAAGCAAATTTATCGGCACCTGCACTGCGCGCTAAAGTAATTAAATCGCGCGCCTTTTTAATTTCAGTAACAGGGGGTTTATCTCTTTCATAAAAGCAACAAATTAAAATCCCAATAATAATAAATAACGAAAACAAAAAAATAATCCATCGAAACACTTGCTTCATTTTCCAACAATAAGGGGTAAAAAAATAAGCATGCCCCAATAATTGTGGGGCATACCTTTATAAATTAAGAGAAATATTGTACAATCCTATTTTTTTGTTTTCGACTTAAACTTTTCGATCACCGTTTCCAATTCCGATTTAATGCTAGAAATCTGAGTGTCAACTGCCTTGATTTTGTTAAGTGATTGTATGTAGTTTTCAGTTCCAACTACGGTTTTCAATTCGTCAAGCGAAGTTTCAACCGAAGCAATGTCGGCTTTGATGGCCATCAATGCAGTATTTCCTTCTTTGCCTTTTGGTGCTTGCAAAACCAAGTTTTTCGATTCCTCGATTTTTGTGGTGATAGCACCTACTATTTTTTCGATCTCAGCTTTGAGTTGGCTGATTTTTTCATCGCCCGCAGCTTGAACTGCAGCAGCTTGTGACACAACGGCTACCAACTGAGCTGTTTCATTTTTGAAGTTTTTGAACATCTTCGAGTTTTTTGCCGTAATCGACTCAAGGGCAACATTCATCGAATCGTTTAGTGCGCCAAAAGCATCGGCCACATAAACTTCTACTCCTGAAGCGCGAACTGCTTCAATTGCAGCTTTTGCATTATCGATTTCCATTTGAGGTACTTTAGCGCACCCCGAAAAAATGAGTAAGGCAATTGCCATTACTGTAACAAGTTTTAATGATCTGTTTTTCATTGTTTTAAAATTTAATTTTTAATAGCCGTAAAACGTCTTTTTTATTTATTAAGCATTTATTTCTTTATGCTCTGCTATTTAGACGCACACTTCATTTAAAGTAACAACAAGCTGAATAATTATTTTGTACTTTAGCAAAATAAATTACATGGCAGTATATTGTCTCAATGTTTTGTCGAAAATAATGGCTTGATGGATAAAATGAATACTAATATTTTAACCGACACAGAGTTAATTGCTCTTATAATCGATGGACAACAAACACATTTTTTCGATGTTCTTTATAAAAGATATTATTCAAAAGTACTTGTTAAGTGCTATAGTTTGGTTAAAAACCCTCAGCTTTCGAAAGAGCTTGCCGAAGATGTTTTTTCTAAGACCTACGAAAAATTGCACACATTCCAACATCGGTCTTCTTTTTCGTCGTGGTTGTATTCCCTAACCTACAATCATTGTATCGATTACCTAAGATTGAAAAAGAAACTTCACTACCCCGAGTGGAATAAAACCAATGAGTTACCCGAAATTATTGATGAATCGGAAGAAGATTTGGATAGAATCGATTTCGATAAAGTAATGGAGATATTTGAGTTGATTCATCCCGAAGAAAAGGCACTCTTATTAATGAAATACCAAGACAGTTTATCAATAAGAGACATTGCACAATCGTTAAGAGTAAGCGAAGATGCTGCTAAAATGAGGTTAAAACGTGCCCGTGCTAGGGTTTTGTTCCTTTATAAAGATAAATTTTTTAAAAGTGATGCTTAGTTGTTACAATTCTCTAAATCCTCGTCTTAATCTGTGTTTAGATAAACAAAAAACAATAAAAAGATAAAACCGTTCAAATTATTGCAAATAATGAATACAATTAACATCAATCTTTTTTCAAAAATATTTCGGAAACCGGCTTTTCTCCCTCCCGAAAATGTACTGAGTACTTTTAATGAGCTTTTCTCCGATGTAATAAATGTTGAATGGACTTTGCTGGGCACAAATTATGAAGTTATCTTTTACAAAGATAAAGTTGAATGCATTGCCAGCTTTAATAAGGAAGCGGTTTTACTTACTCACAAAATGTTTCTTTCGGAGAGTTACTTGCCCCAAACCATAAAAAACCGAATAAGTGCAAAAGGCGAAATAATGAATGTTGTCATGATTAACCAAGGTAACCTTATTGCTTACGAAATTATTTATCGTGATTTGAACCTCAATCGATTCATGATAACATTCGATATTCTAGGAAATATTACCGACGAACAATCGTTGTAGAAACAAGTATTCTTTTAATGTATCACATCAATCGAAACTGATTTTGGATATAACAAAGCGTTGTAATCCTCTGGTTCATTAACTACTTGGCTTTTATTATTTCGTCGATGTATTTCAAGCTATGATAGCAGTGATCAACCATAACACCTTGCTCGGTGAACAAATCGCAGTAAATAATTCCAACCTTGTATTTGTAGACTCCCTTTTTTATCGCCTTTAGGTATTCGATATTTAACTTATCGATTTGCTCGTTAAACTGATCGCGGAACTTGCGTTCGTTTTCGATGTTCAAAACCATCGTTTTATCGGTTAGTGAGGAAGTTATTTTGTTGAAAATCACGTCGATCGTTTCAAACTGGCGAATCAGGTTGGCTTCTATTTCTTCGGTGAAAGGCATTTTACTACTCTTCGACTGTTTAATAAATTGTGCCATAAGATAACACGAATCGCTAATGCTTTCGATGCGGCTCACCAGTTTAATCATGGCGTTAGTCTGTTCTGCGGTCGATTTGCTTATTTCGCTTCGGGCAATTTGGGTCAGGAATGTAACAATTTCCTCATCCATCCTGTCGGCAATTTCTTCGTATTTTTCGACACGCAAAAAGGTTTTGTTTATTTTTTTCTCAGTGGTTTCAACCAGCATCGCTTTAATCATTCCGTACATTTTGCACGTACGTTGTATAAAAACGTTGATTTCTTTGCGTGCCTGCAAGGCCGATAGCTCGCTAAAGTTAACCATTCCTGTTTTAATGTAGGTCAGCTTAAATATAATATCATCCTCATCTTTAGAAGGAATAATGCGTTTAACCAGTTTCGCTATTTGAGGAACAAACCAGATGAGAATCATGGTGTTGATTATGTTGAACACCGTATGGTAAATTGATAATGCTATGGGCATGGCGGCATTGGTCTGTTGAATGGTTTGTCCTGCGATTACATAAGGGAGGTCAAGATTAAACACATTCATAATGAACACCACCAATTTTTCGAATGGGTAAAATAATACTATAGCAAGAGTAACCCCAATCAGGTTGAACAGCAGGTGGGCGAGTGCTGCTTGTTTTGCTGTTGAATTGGCCACAAGTGCCGCAATATTGGCCGTGATGGTGGTGCCAATATTTTGTCCCAAGACCATGGCTACGGCCATATCGAAGCCAATCCATCCGCTGTAACACATCACCAGTGTAAGTGCCATGGTGGCACTCGACGATTGTAAAACGAGTGTTAGTATAGTGCCCACGGCTAAAAAGAAGAGAATGGACCAAAAACCGTAAGCCGAGTAGTGCGTAATAAAGGAGAGTATTTGTGGATTGCTGTTTATATCGGGTACCGAAGCATTAAGATACGAAAGCCCCATAAAAATCATGGCAAAACCTACAACCAGTTCACCAATTGATCTTCGTTTCGAAGCTTTCGAAAAAATGAGCGGAAGGCTTAACCCAATTAAAGGCAATGCAAAAGCACTGATATCGATTTTAAAACCTAGCAAGGAAATTAGCCAAGCCGTAACGGTAGTCCCAATATTGGCTCCCATAATCACCCCTATCGATTGTACTAGGGTAAGTAGACCCGCGTTAACAAAACTTACAATCATCACCGTTGTTGCCGACGACGATTGAATGATGGCCGTAATTAGAATCCCCGTTAAAACACCCTTAAAACGGTTTGATGTCATTGCTTCGAGAATGCTACGCATTTTATCTCCGGCAACTTTTTGGAGCGATTCGCTCATTAACTTCATTCCAAAAAGGAAAAAAGTCAACGACCCGAACAACTTTAGCAGATCAAAAAAGGAATAACTCATTGATTAATGCTCTCAACTATTAATTATACACCACAAAACTAAAAAAATGATTGACTAATTTAGTACAACAATCTCTTTTCAACTAAAAGACACATGACAATTTAATGAAAAATTAAGTTGTTTAAAAGTGATTTTATCTGTTTTTAGCTCAGTAACAGCATATAAACAATAAAAAGAGTTGAAATGTAGATTTTTTTGTCCCAAACGTCTTTTATTGTAACATTGTAAAAAAAATGGAATCAACTCACGATATTGAATTGCACATAATTGATGCTGGGACTTTTTTATGCGATGGAGGTGGCATTTTTGGTAGTGTCCCTAAAATTTTATGGAATCGCTACATTAAAGCCGACGAAAATAACCTGATTCGTCTCGCTATGAACTGCTTATTGGTTGTTGCGGGCGAAAATAAAATATTAATCGAAACTGGTGCTGGAACTAAGCTAAGTTGGAAGTTTATTCAAAATAATGGCATTGAAAATTCCGATTTATTGATAGACTCATTAAGTAGGGCAGGCTTCTCAACTACTGATATTACTCACGTTATTCACACCCATTTGCACTGGGATCACTGTGGTGGTGGTACGTTTATCGATTCCGATAAGAAAATTCATCTTACTTTTCCTAAAGCCACTTACATTTGCTCAAAAGCACAATGGGAAAATGCTAACAATGCTAATGTTAGAGAAAGTGATGCCTATTTCGATGACGATTTTTTCCCAATTTTAGAGCAGGGTAAATTACAATTAATTGAACAAGAAGGTGAATTATTTCCAGGTATCGATCTGCGCATTTTTAATGGTCATACTCCCGGTATGATTGTTCCAATTATCACCGTGGGAACTAAAAAAGTTGCTTATGTAAACGATTTAGCACCACTATGCGCCAATGTTCCGTTAAAATGGATTGCCGCTTACGACCTTTATCCGGTAATTGCGATGAACGAGAAAGCAAGCTTTTTTAAAGAAGCCTTCGAAGGCCAATACATTTTATGTTTTGAACACGATTTGCAAAATGAATGTTGCTCCTTAAAGTGGGATGCTCAAAAAGGTCCACTCCCTGATGAAAAGGGCTCGCTGGATTATTTTCTTACAAAATAGAACAAATGGGAAGCGATTTTTTCGATAAGGTTTATCAGCTTGTTAGATTAATTCCTGCTGGCCGGGTGAGCAGTTACGGCGCCATAGCTCGCTACCTTGGAAGCACACGTTCGGCGCGCATGGTGGGTTGGGCCATGAATTCATCCCACACGCAACACGACTTTGTTCCGGCACACCGGGTTGTTAACCGCGAGGGATTGCTTACCGGAAAAAACTTTTTTGGTGGCGAAAATGTTATGCAGGAGTTGCTCGAAAATGAAGGACTTATAATTAAAGACAATCAGATTATTAATTTTAAAGAATGTTTTTGGGATCCCAACCTTGAACTTTAAACAAGAAATGAAAAATTCAGATATATTTATCTGCTTATTAATCAAATTTGTATTTTTGCTCAAAAAGATAGATTATTATGACACTACAACCAAAAGATGTTAACGAAGCATTGCGTACAGTTACTATGCCTGGTTCAAACGAAAATATTGTTGAACTCGATATGGTACAAGAAATTCGAATCGAAGGTAAAAAAGTTAGTTTTACTTTGGTATTTCAACGTTCGAACGATCCCAATGTTCCGATAGTAAAGTCGTTATGCGTACAGGCCATTTGGAAACACCTAGGTCGCGATGTCGAAATTGCAGGTAATATCACTGCCCGTTCGTTACACGACATGCAACGCCCTATATTGCCTGGCGTAAAAAACATTATTGCTGTTGCATCGGGCAAAGGTGGAGTTGGCAAATCGACCGTGGCATCCAACCTTGCAGTTGCATTGGCTCAATCAGGCGCTACCGTAGGGCTTATCGATGCTGATATTTTTGGCCCTTCAATCCCAATTATGTTTGGTGAGGAAGGTGCCAGGCCAACAGGTGAAAAAGTTGATAATCGCGACATGATACTTCCTATTGAAAAATACGGGGTGAAAATTCTTTCGATTGGGTTTTTTGTTAGCCCTAACGAAGCGCTGGTATGGCGTGGCCCTATGGCCTCGAACGCCTTAAAGCAGCTTATTAGCGATGCTAAATGGGGTGCGCTCGACTATTTATTGATCGACCTGCCTCCCGGAACCAGCGATATACACTTGACCTTAATGCAAACAGTACCCGTAACGGGTGCAGTAATTGTTACTACACCTCAAGATGTTGCCTTGGTTGATGTGGTTAAAGGAGTAAACATGTTTAAAGGAAAATCGGTTGATGTGCCGGTATTGGGATTGGTCGAAAACATGGCCTGGTTTACCCCCGAAGAATTACCCGAGAACAAGTATTATATTTTTGGAAAAGATGGTGGTAAACGAATGGCAGAGAGCATGGGTATCCCTTTTTTAGGGCAAATACCTATTGTGCAAAGTATTCGCGAAGGAGGAGATATTGGAAGTCCGGTAGCGCTCGATCCAGAATCAATTAGCGGTAAAGCTTTCAAAAAGGTTGCTAACCTGCTTGTTGAGTCCATCGAAAAACGGAATCACGATGTGGCACCAACACAAAAAATAAACGTTACACGCAAGTAAATCAGGCTTTTGATACTAAAACTCAAGTGTGTAATGTTTAAAATTCAAAGTTGAAAATTATTAGAATAATAATAAAAACATAAGCATTGAAAACAACAGTCAAAAAAGTTTTGATAAATTATTTACTAAAATGAAAAAAACATTTTTACTTCTGCTTAATATTCAATAGCTTTGTTCTTGATGCATACTGTTATATCGAGATAGAAATCGGTAGCGGTGTCATTGTAAAATTTAATTATTCAAGGTTTTATTAATTATTTTTTTATGGACATTTTTGTAGCAAAACTTAACTCCGACACCAGCGCCGATCACCTTACGGAGTTATTTGGCCAGTTCGGCACAGTTTCTTCAAGTAAACTAATCATGGATCGTGAAACCGGTATGTCAAAATGCTTTGGTTTTGTTGAGATGCTAGATGAAAACGAAGGAGAATCGGCAATTCAACAATTGAATGAATCAGAATTCATGGGGAACACCATTGTGGTGAAGAAATCGGAACCACGTCCTCAAGAAAGACGCTCTTTTGACCGCAAATTTAGTGGCGGCGGTGGTGGTGGCGGTAGTCGCAGGCCAGATTCTAACCGACGTTTCGATAGCAGAGGCGGCGGCGGTGGCGGTGGATTCGACAACCGAAATCGTGACGGAGGTGATCGTAGATCATTTAACAAAGACCGAGGAGAAAGAGGAAATAACAGATACGAGTAGTATTTGAAAGCAGGTTATACAACCTGCTTTTTTATGCTTTATACTTCTTATTTTTGATTTATTATATTTTATTTCTATATTTACATTAATTATTTTTATCGGTAAACTATCAATTGCTAATATCGATGAAAATATGGCTATGAAGTTAAGTAATAAAATGTATTGTTGTATTGTTTTATTGGGGAACAATGCAAAACAAACAAAACGATTGAACCCTGTGAATTTTTCACAGGGTTTTTTGTGGTCCAACACGTAAACACTATGTTAATAGAGTGTGTATTTTAAATGAAAAAAACATGGGGTTCTTATAAATTTGTATCTTTGAAGTCTGTTTAAAATTAAAAATTGACGACAATGCAAACAATTGAATCTTACGATTTTTCAGGTAAAAAAGCACTTATTAGGGTCGATTTTAACGTTCCTTTTAACGAAAAGTTAGAAATAACCGATGATACCCGTATTAGGGCGGCGTTGCCTACCATTAAAAAGGTAATTGAAAAAGGTGGATCGCCTATCATTATGTCACATCTTGGTCGTCCAAAAGACGGTCCGGAAGATAAATTCTCAATGCGTCATATTGTTGATCATTTATCGAAGTTAATGGGAGGCGCTATTGTAAAAATGGCTCCCGACTGTATTGGTGAAGCCACCAAGAAAATTGCCAATGGCTTAGCCACAGGCGAAATATTGGTTCTCGAAAACTTGCGTTTTCATAAAGAAGAAGAAAAAGGCGATGAAGCTTTTGCTAGTCAATTGGCTGCAAATGGAGATTGCTGGATTAACGATGCTTTTGGTACTGCTCACCGTGCACATGCATCTACTGCAGTTATCGCGAAGTTCTTTCCTAACGATAAAATGTTTGGTTACGTAATTGGCAGCGAGCTCGAAAGCCTCGATAAAGTACTTACTACTCCACAACGCCCACTTACTGCAATAATGGGTGGTGCTAAGGTTTCGTCAAAAATTACCATTATCGAAAATATGCTCGATAAAGTTGATAATCTTATTATTGGTGGTGGCATGGCTTTCACTTTCATTAAAGCAAGGGGGGGTAACATAGGAGATTCACTTTGTGAAAACGATTTTCTTGAAACTGCTAAAAGAATTGAAAGAAAAGCTAAAGAAAAAGGTGTTCAACTAATAATGGCAACCGATGTTTTAGCTGCCGATAGCTTCTCGAACGATGCCCAAACTAAAATTGTTCCTTCAAACGACATCCCTAACGGATGGCAAGGTTTGGATGCGGGTCCCGAAAGCATCAAAAACATGAAAAAAGTTATTGAAGAGTCGGGTACTATTTTATGGAACGGTCCAGTTGGTGTTTTCGAATTCGAAACTTTCGAAAAAGGCTCGCGTGCTATTGCCGAGGCTATTGTGAGTGCAACTAAAAAAGGTGCTTTCTCGTTAATTGGTGGTGGCGACTCGGTGGCTTGCATCAATAAATTTGAATTGGCCAACGGAGTTTCGTACATCTCAACTGCTGGTGGTGCCTTGCTCGAATATCTCGAAGGCAAAGAACTTCCAGGTGTGGCTGCTGTTCGCAATTAATTCAATTATTCAGAATTAAACATATAAAAAGAGGCTGACCGTATAAACGATCAGCCTCTTTTTTAAATCATATCGTGTATGGGCTATAATATAGCTTTCATAATTTCTTTCACGTTGTCGGTTATCCCATAAGTATAGACATGCAAGCTGGGTACGCCATTCTTAACCAAATCTTTGGCCTGGTATATTGCCCATTCTGTCCCCACTTTTTTAGCGTCGTCGTTGTTTTTGCATTTTGCCAGTTCGCGTGCCAGTTCTGTTGGTAAGTCGATGTTGAAAATTTTTGGTAGAACCGTTAACTGGTTCTGCACAGCAATTGGTTTTAGTCCCGGAATAATGGGGACATTAATACCTGTTGCCCTGCATTTTTCAACAAAGGAATAATATTTGGCATTATCGAAAAACATTTGTGTTACAATATAATCGGCGCCGGCATCAACCTTTTGTTTTAGGTATTCCATATCGGTTTCGAGGTTGGGCGCTTCGAAATGTTTTTCGGGATATGCAGCTACACCAATGCAAAAATTTAGTGGCGTATTGTTTTTTAAATCGGGGTCAAGGTATTCTCCCTTTCCTAATTTTACAATTTGCTCTACCAACTCGCGGGCATTGCTGTTACCATCGTTTTCGGGCCGAAAAACCGAATCGGTTTTTAAACCGTCGCCACGTAGAGCCAAAACATTTTGAATGCCTAAAAAATGAAGGTCTATCAACACATGTTCCGTTTCGCTACGGGTAAAACCGCCACACAAAATATGGGGTATAACTGGTATGTTGTATTTATTTTGAATTGAGGCTGCAATAGCAACAGTTCCTGGGCGTTTTCGCACTACCTTTTTTTCAATGAGGCCGTCGGGTCTGTTTTTAAACTCAAACTCGTCGCGATGCGTAGTAATATTGATGTAGCTTGGATTAAACTCAATTAACTCGTCGATGGTATTAAGGAGCTTGCTCGCATCGTTACCTTTAAGGGGAGGAAGCAACTCAAACGAGAAAAGTGTTTTCTTTGAATTGTTTATGATGTCAATTATCTTCATTTAATCAAAAAGTTTTTTTGCCTTTTTTTCAGCTTTGTTAATTTCTTTTTTTGTTTGACGCTCAATTTTATTGGCTTTTTTTTCTAAATCAGAATTTTTATAATAATGCTGATAGCAATAAATTGCACCAATTGATACAATTATACCAATTACAATTCCTATCAATAAAGCACTGCTTTTTTTGCTTTTTTGCTGCTTCTTTTTTGCCATAATTTTTAAAGTTTAAAACTTTTGCAAAAATACGAATTATTATTTGTTCCGAAAGTAATGCTCAAAAAGAAAGCATATTGTATTTTTACCAAAAAATTAACTGATATGGCAAATTTATTTATTCAAAAGAAATCGAATACATTGTTGTGGCTAAATTTTGGATCGACAATAGTTACTGCTCTGTGTGTGGTTTTTGCTGTTTTTATGTTTAAAACGAAAGCTATGGTCGACGGTGTAGGGCATGGGAAATATGTTTTTTTTCTTGTGGCGGTTATTTTTTTATCGGGATTATTTCTTTTTTCACTGGCAACTTTCATCTATTTTTTGATTGTTAAAAACAAGCACAACGAGCCTGAACAAGATAAATGGAGTAAATAAAAAAGTAAAAGATTAAAAAAAGATACAAATATTTAGTCGTTTAGTATTTTTTTATAATTTTGCAAAACTTTTTAAGGAACAGATGAGCATTCTTTCAAGATATGATATTGCTTATAAAGGACTAAAAGAGGGTACTTATCAATTCAAATTTGAAATTGATAACGAGTTCTTTGACGAGTTCGAAAACAGCCTTGTTAATAAGGGTGAGGTTAAAGCTAAAGTGTCTTTAATTAAACAATCGACCCTTTTAATTATTGAAATGGCTGTAAAAGGAACTGTTGAGTTAATGTGTGATCGTTGTCTCGATCAATACAACCAACGGGTTAAGAATAAAAATAACTTGCTTGTAAAGTTCGGTATTGAAACCGAAGAATTAAGCGACGATTTAATTGTTTTACCATTGGATGAATATCAAATTAACATTGCTCAATATCTTTATGAACTCATTATTTTAGGCTTACCGATTAAACATGTACATCCCGACGATAAAAACGGAAACAGTACATGCAATCCCGAAATGCTTAAAGAGTTAGAACAATACTTGGTTGACACAGCGCCAATCAATAATGAAAACGTTCAAGTAGTAGATGAACGATGGAACGAATTAAAAAAATTATTAGATAACAAGTAAAGAAGGTAAAAATGGCACATCCAAAGCACAAAATTTCCAAAACAAGGAGAGACAAGCGCAGGACGCACTACAAAGCAACTCCTGCTACCCTTTCGAACTGCTCAAATTGTGGAGCAGCTGTAAAATATCATACAGTATGTAACGAATGTGGTTATTACAGAGGTAAATTAGCTATCGAAAAAGAAGTTACTGTATAATTATTCATACAGTTATATAACGTATTTAAGAAAAATCCCGTCGAATCGGGATTTTTTTTGCATCAAATTTTAATTATTCATTCATCAATAGCTTTAATCATTGATGGTTTTTGTTATTTTTGTTAACCACTTTAATTATAAAGCATGGCTAAACAGATAGAAAACAACTATAATACAGTGAATTTAATTGCGAAAACGACTAAGATCATTGGTGACATTACTTCTGAATCCGATATTCGGATCGACGGTAATCTTCAGGGTAACCTTAAAACAACAGGATTGCTCATTGTTGGTGCAAGCGGTCAAATTTCAGGCGAGATTGAATGCAAAACTGCCGAAATTGAAGGTGTTATTGATGGAAAAATAACCGTAAGCGAATTGCTATCGCTCAAAGCAACTTCAAACCTAAAGGGAGAAGTTGTAGTAGGGCAACTGTTTATAGAGCCGGGTGCCATTTTTTCGGGAAATTGTAAAATGGAACGTTCTGCCAGCAATAAAATAAAATAAACCTAATCGTAATTTTTGGGTTTATAATTTATTCATTTGAAACGATTGAATTTTCATAAATCGTGATAACGATTTAATTGAATACCAGAGTTCAGTATGGCAACAAATGAAATTGTTAGTGTATGAAAATATGCAACAGGCAAAAGCACTAAATAATAGGCTACGAAGCGAATATGTTTGCTGATTATTTCCAACATCAATTAATTGAAAGCCGGTGTTCGACAAAATCAGACATGTGAGCTTTCCCGTCTTCTGCGGGACAGGTCATGCAATATTTATGAAACGAATTATTTAAGTATGAAAAATAATTTTTCTAAATTTCTGAAGGGGCTTACTATATTTACATTACTTATTCTAGGTATTGGAACGTTACTGTTCTTGACTATACTCAAAAAACAATTCTTATTGATATTCCCGTTTGTGTTGCTCTTTTATTACCTATCGACCTTGTTACTCCATCAGTATATGTTGAAAATAACCCGGAATGATGTTTCGAGGTTTAGTTTTAAGTTTATGATGCTTTCCTTTTTCAAAATGTTCATATACATAATCTTTGGTGTTCTGTATATTGTTTTTGACGAAGACAATGCCGTCAATTTTTTGATTGTTTACCTTATTCTTTACGTTGCCTTTGCTGTGTACGAAGTGAAATCGGTAATGAAGCTCATTAACGAATCTAAAGTGTAAATTCATTAGCTTTTTTATTTAAGCGGTATCAAATTTTATAAAATACGCAAATGTTTACTGGCTAAAATGTCTGGTATTTTATAGTATCTTTACCGACCTTTTCTTTAATTATTTTATATATTTACAAAATGCAAATTGATGTTTTATGATTAGGGCGGGTTTTATTTTAGTCATATTATCTTTATTTGTGACTGTTCAATCAGTAGCTTCAAATAGCAACGAACAGGCACACGAAGGGTTTAATACTATCGATTATATATTCGATCACATTAACGACTCTCACGAGTGGCATTTTTTTTCGATAGGAGATAAAGACTTCTCAATACCGCTACCTGTTATTCTATATAGTAAAAACTCAGGATTGGTGTTTTTCTCATCAAACAAGCTATATCATCCATCACCCAATTTCCAATATTATTTAGAAACCGAAGGAAAAGACGAAGGGAAAATTGTTGAACGAACAGCCAGTGGCGATACCATTGTTCCTCTCGATCTCTCAATTACCAAAGTAATTGCCGGTGTTATTCTTGTTGCATTATTATTTATTGTTTTAGCACTACGATCTGTAAAAATTGCTGTAAAGCAAGAAGGTAAAGCACCAAAAGGTACTCAAAACTTACTCGAAATTATAATGAAGTTTGTTCGCGACGATGTTGCAAAACCGTTTATTGGCGATAATTATAAACGATATTTTCCTTTCCTGATTACCTTATTTTTGTTTATTTTGATGTCCAACTTAATAGGTTTGGTATTGCCTCTTGGTCTTAGCATAACCAGTAATATTGCGGTTACACTAACGTTAGCAGTTATTACCTTTATTATTACCATTGCAAGTGGGAACCGTCAATATTGGAAACATATTTTCAATCCCGAAGCACCATGGTTTATGAAAACACCTGTTTTACCCTTGATGCAAATAATCGAAATTTTTGGTGTTTTTATTAAACCAACCATATTAACGATCCGGCTTTTTGCCAATATGTTGGCAGGTCACATCATTATTACCGTGTTAATTGCCCTTATCTTTCTGATGTCATCATTGTTGAGCCCATGGGCTGGGGCAGGCATGTCGTTAATTTCAGTGGTTTTTTCTATATTTATGATAATACTCGACATTTTAGTCGCATTTATACAAGCATATATTTTCACCTTGTTGTCGGCCATGTATTTTGGAACAGCCTCCAGCAAGGAACATTAATTTTAAATAAAGCTATATGATCAATTTAATTTTGTTAGCCGACCTTGCCATTGGAAACCTTGCTGCGGGTTTGGGAGCCGGTATTGCAGCTTTTGCCGCTGCTTATGGTATTGGTAAAATTGGAGCAGCAGCAATGGAAGCCATTGCTCGCCAGCCCGAAGCGAGTGCCGATATTCGCTCTAACCTCATCGTTACTTCAGCTTTTATCGAAGGTGTTGCCTTCTTAGCTGTAATTGTATGTTTGTTATTGGCAATATTGTAATTAACCGGTGCTGCCCTTTAGGGATTGCCTAATGGCAGCACTGATTTTTAAATTTTAATTGTATTTACCATGTTTCTAATACCACATATTGGCACCATTATATGGGTTACCATTATTTTTTTATTGGTTTACTTTATACTGGCTAAATTTGCATGGCCTACGTTAATTAAAATTCTCGAAGACCGCGAAGAAACTATTGCTAGTTCACTTATTAATGCCGAAAAAGTGAAAGAAAAACTTATTGCATTGGAAAAAACGCAAGAAGAGATCATCAAAATTGCAAAAATTGAAAAAGAGCAAATTGTTCAGGAAGGAATCGATCAACGTGAAAAAATAATTACAATGGCCAATGAAAATGCCCAACGGCAAACCAATAGGATGATCGAAGATGCCCGTAAACAAATTGAACGAGAACGTGACATGGCCCTTACTGAAATGAAAAATCAGATAGCGAGCCTTTCGATAGAAATTGCAACCAAACTTGTGAAAACCGAAATGGAAGACAAAAAACGTCACGAGCAAATGGTAAGTAAATTAATCGACGAGATAGAACTTAATTAATTATAATGAATAACAATAGGATTACCGTACGTTATGCCAGGGCTTTGGTCGAATTGGCCAAAGAACAAAGTGTATTATCAGAAGTAAACCTCGATATAAGGATATTCTTCAAGGCGCTTGAATTGTATCCGGGTTTTCTGCATTTCATTGTTAATCCGGCTCATGGCTCGATGCAAAAGTATGCAAAGATCGAATCCTTTTTTCAACCAAGTTTTCAACCCATCACCATGAACTTTATCAAAATGGTATTCAATAAAAAAAGAGAAAACTACATTAAAGATATATGTCGAAACGTAATTGAAATGATTAGGTTTGAAAACGGGATTATTACGGCTCAATTAGAAATGGCCTCACCGGTTAACGAAGCTTTGATCACCAGGATCATACAAAAATTTGAATCTCAGTTGAAAAAAGAGGTCGAAATGACCAGCACAATTAATAATGAACTGATTGGTGGATTTGTATTCACCATTGACGGATACCAATACGATGCAAGTATAGCATCGCGATTAAAAACAATTTCGAAACAATTACAATTAAATAAATAAAGGATGGCAGTAATCCAACCTGCTGAGATTTCAGCAATTCTTAAAGAACAATTAGCTGGCTACACCGATATTGCCAGTATGGACGAAGTAGGAACCGTTCTGCAAATTGGTGACGGTATCGCTCGTATTTACGGTTTGGCTAATGCTCAATCGAACGAGATGGTTGAGTTCTCGAATGGTACAACCGGTATTATTCTTAACCTCGAAGAAGACAATGTTGGGGTGGTTTTATTGGGCACTTCCGAAGGCATAAAAGAAGGGAACAGCGTAAAACGCTTAAATCATATTGCATCAATAAACGTTGGTGAGGGGCTTCTAGGGCGCGTTATTAACACTCTTGGTGAACCTCTCGACGGGAAGGGTATTATTGGTGGAGAACTGTTTAATATGCCTCTTGAACGAAAAGCGCCCGGCGTTATTTTCCGACAACCAGTAACCGAACCACTTCAAACGGGCCTCAAAGCTGTTGATGCAATGATCCCTATTGGCCGTGGTCAACGCGAACTTATTATTGGTGACCGACAAACCGGCAAAACTGCTATCGCCATCGATACCATTATCAATCAAAAGCAAAACTTCGAAAACGGCGATCCAGTTTATTGCATTTATGTAGCCATTGGACAAAAAGGTTCAACCGTGGCCAGTATTGCTGCTACCCTCGAAAAGCATGGTGCTATGCATTATACCACCATCGTAATGGCAACTGCTTCGGATCCTGCCGCTTTACAATTTTACGCACCTTATGCGGGCGCTGCTATTGGCGAATATTTTCGCGATACAGGTCGCCATGCTTTAATTGTTTTTGACGACCTTTCGAAACAAGCTGTTTCGTATCGTGAAGTTTCATTGTTGTTGCGCCGACCACCAGGCCGCGAGGCTTATCCTGGTGATGTTTTTTACTTGCATTCACGCTTACTCGAGCGCGCTGGCCGTATTACTAATTCTGATGCCGTTGCTGCTAAAATGAATGATATACCACTATCGTTAAAAGGCAAAGTAAAAGGCGGTGGATCGCTTACTGCACTTCCCATTGTTGAAACACAGGCTGGTGACGTATCTGCCTATATCCCCACCAATGTAATTTCGATTACCGATGGGCAAATTTATCTGGAGTCGAACTTGTTCAATAGTGGTTTCAGACCGGCTATTAACGTGGGTATATCGGTATCTCGTGTAGGTGGAAATGCTCAAATCAAATCGATGAAGAAAATTGCCGGAACCCTCAAACTCGATCAGGCACAGTACCGCGAATTAGAGGCTTTTTCGAAATTTGGTTCCGACCTCGACAGAGCAACCATGCGGGTATTGGAAAAAGGACGAAGAAACATGCAGATTCTTACACAAAAACAATACAGACCCATAAAGATTGAACACCAAATTGCCATTATTTTAACAGGTGTTGAGGACTGGCTTTATAACCTTCCAGTTAATAAAATTGGTGAATTTGAAGAACTTTACATTAAAAACCTTGAGCTGAATAATCAGGGTATACTTGATATGCTTAAAAAAGGAGAACTTAACGACGAAATAAAAGCTACACTTAAACATACTGCCGACGCTATAATTGAAACATTAACAAGAAAATAATGGCCCAGTTAAAAGATATACGGACTCGGATTGCTTCAATAAAAAACACAAGGCAAGTTACTAGTGCCATGAAAATGGTGTCGGCCGCAAAACTAAAAAAAGCACAAGATTCTATTTGGAGAGTTTCACCTTACGAAAAGAAACTTCAAAGTATAATTCAAAATTTGAGTTTGGGCGATATTAGCTTCGATTCGGTTTACTTTAACGAACCCGAGATTGAAAGTGTATTAATTGTAGTTGTTGGTTCAAACAAGGGCTTGTGTGGCGCGTTTAACTCAAATGTCGCCAAAAGTGTCATGCTGCATGTCCTCGAAAATTATAAACCACAACTAAAAAAGGGACTTGTTAAATTTCATGTTATTGGTCATCAGGTTGAAAAATCGTTAAAGTCAAAGGGGATAGAATTCCATGGTTCGTCAAACCATATTCTCGATGATATTAACTATGAACCCATTTCAAAACTGGGCAACGAATTAATGGAACAATTTGCGGGGGGGACTTTTCAGCGTATCGACATTGTGTACAACAAATTTAAAAATGCAGCCAACCAGCTACTTTCAACTGAACAGTTTTTACCCGTAATTAAGCCCGTAATTAGTGAAAAAGAATTGGTGGTATCCGATTATATATATGAACCCTCGAAAGAAGAAATTTTATCGACTATTATCCCCGAATCACTAAGAATGAAGTTATACCGGATAATTTTAGATTCAAATGCAGCTGAGCATGGTGCCCGCATGACTTCAATGCACATGGCGACCGATAATGCGACCGATTTAATTAATAATCTCCAAAAAGAGTATAATAACGCCCGCCAATCGGCTATTACCAACGAAATTCTTGAAATTACTGCAGGCGCCGAAGCACTAAAAGGTTTTTAAAAGCCTCTACTTAATCCTTTATCACAAAACCTGCCCAATATACGGTTCAGAAAAAAATCCTATGCTTTTTCTGATCGGTACTGAAAGCATCCTATTTAGCTTGCCTTTTTTGATCTTGTTTCATTTGTCTTAGTTGCTAGTGTCCACTTCTCCCTTGTTTGAGCGAAGTGTTTACTGTCTGCTCTAACTTGTTGGAGAGAGGTTTTTGAATTTTCGTTTTTAACTGAGCCACTTACGGAGAGGAATGCAACAAATTGTACAAATTATTTGGCAAGAAATTGGCGAACAAAAAAAACACTCACACAAATAAATGTGCAAGTGTTTGATCTTAACGTGGTGGGCCCAGCAGGGCATGATCCTGCGACCCCCTGATTATGAGTCAGGTGCTCTAACCAACTGAGCTATAGGCCCAAAATATTGGGTTTTGATATTTTCAATTAACGTAATCAGTAATTTTTATTGACCCTCTGATTATGAGTCATCCGTCGTTTGACGGAAACTGTATTTTATAACCGAATCAACAATAACTTATAGTGTATATTTTACTGTTCGTTTTCGGAGTGCAATTTTAGTGAATTGCTACCAAATACACAAGCTATTTTTTATTTAGTGTGATTATTTATCAGGATTATTTTCTTTTTTGGTATCCAGTTCGTTAAAAACTTTGCGGTAGAACAAAAGGATGAGCGTAATACCGACTGTGATTGACGAATCGGCAATATTGAAAACGGGACGAAAAAAAATGAATCGTTGACCGGCATTAATGGGCGACCACGATGGGATGTTTGTATCAATCAGTGGAAAGTAGAACATATCGACAACGGAGCCATGAAGGAAGGTCTCGTAACCTCCTCCTTTGGACATAAATTCGGCAATGCGTCCGTAGCTATCGCTAAAAATAACACCGTAAAAGGCGCTATCGATAATGTTGCCTACTGCGCCGGCAAAAATCATGGCGATACAAATTACAAAGCCTGTTGGAATGCCCTTTTTTATCAGTTTAAACAAATACCACATAATGGCCGTTGCAGCAACAGCCCTGAATATTGTTAACAGTACTTTTCCGAAACGTCCGGCAAATTCAACACCAAAGGCCATTCCTCTGTTTTCGACAAAATGAAGTATAAACCAATTGCCCAACACGTGTCGGTCTTCGCCCAAATAGAAGGTGGTTTTAATCCAAATTTTAAGTATCTGATCGGCAATCAGTATTAAAAAGATTACCAGAAATGCCACTTGTTTTTTAGTCATAAACTATTATTGAAAAAAAACGATTGAGAGTTATTTGCCCCCAATCGTATTCTTATTATATATTATTTGTAAACATTAACGTTGCAAGTTTTTAGCATCAATTGAAAGCGTAGCATGAGGCACAGCACGAAGACGTTCTTTAGAGATCAACTTGCCAGTTTCGCGGCATATACCGTAAGTCTTGTTTTCGATACGAACCAAGGCCGATTGTAAATGCTGAATGAATTTTAGCTGCCTTTGTGCTAGCTTGCTGGCTTCTTCCTTCGATAGAGTAGCTGCTCCCTCTTCCAGTATTTTAAAGGTGGGAGAGGTGTCTTGCGTGTCGTTGTCATCGCCATGCAGGATCGAACTTTTAAAAATGTCATAATCACGCTGAGCTTTTTCTAGCTTTAGCAAGATGATAGCTTTGAACTCTTGCAGCTCTGTGTCTGTATATCTTGTTTTTTCGCTCATAGTAGTAGGTTTTGAATTCTTTATTATTGAAATTTACCAAATGTAACAAAAAAAATGAATTGCTGTTTGAATAATAATTCTATCTAATGCTTTTCTACCACAATAAAGGTTACATTTTCGTCAATCTCAATCTCTCGGCGGCTCTTATCTTCGAGTTGATCGGTAAATAATAGCTCTTTAGTGAGGGTTTGATTGCTGATGTATTCTTTATAGGTTTCCAAAGCTTCGTTGAGTGCCTCGTGCTTTTGAATTGTCACCTTGATTTTATCGGTAACTTCAAAGTCACTTTCTTTACGTATATTTTGAATGCGATTAACAAATTCGCGGGCAATTCCCTCGTTGCGTAATTCGTTGGTTACATTAATGTCGAGGGCGACGGTAATATGGCCTTCGGTTGAAACGGTCCAACCGGGTATGTCTTCCGATGTAATTTCCACATCGTCGGGAGCAACTATTATCGTTTGTCCATCAATTATTAATTTGAATTCATCTTCTTGTTCCAGTTTGCCAATGTCATCTTGATTCATTTGTGCAATGGCTCCGGCAATTTGTTTCATCAACTTGCCATATTTAGGTCCAAGAGTTTTGAAGTTAGCCTTAATTTTCTTTTTAATAACGCCGGCTGTTTCAGTTAGGTATTCAATTTCTTTTACGTTTACTTCCGAAAGGATAATGCTCTCAACAGCTTCGAGTTGCACCTTGAATTTAGGATTAAGAATTGGTACCATGATTTTAGCCAGCGGTTGGCGCACTTTCAGTTTTTCTTTACGGCGCAAGCTCAGTACCATGCTCGATACTTTTTGAGCCAATGCCATGCGTTCTTCCAAATCGGAGTCGATTAACTCTTCGTTATAAGTAGGGAAATCTGAAATGTGAACACTTTGATCGGCTTCTTTGCCGGCTACGCGGTTAAGGTCGCTAAAGAGCTGATCCATATAAAAAGGTGCAATAGGAGCAGCCAGTTTAGCCACGGTAGCCAAGCAGGTGTATAAAGTTTGATAGGCCGAAAGTTTATCGGTGGTCATTTGTCCTCCCCAATAGCGTTTACGGCTAAGGCGCACAAACCAATTACTAAGGTTTTCGCCCACAAAATCGGAAATGGCGCGTCCGGCACGTGTTGGCTCGTAGGTTTCGTAACACTCGGTTACCGTTTTTATAAGGGTGTTGAGTAAGGAAAGTACCCAACGGTCAATTTCAGGTCGCTCGTTCATTGGTACATCGTTTTCGGCATAGGTAAAGCCGTCGATATTAGCATATAACGAGAAAAAACTGTAGGTGTTATAAAGTGTTCCGAAGAATTTACGACGTACTTCATCTACACCCGATATGTCGAATTTAAGGTTGTCCCAGGGTTGCGAATTGGTAATCATGTACCAGCGCAGTGGGTCGGAACCGTATTTTTCGATGGCATTGAAAGGATCGACACCATTGCCCAAACGTTTCGACATTTTGTTTCCTTTGGCATCCAATACCAAACCGTTCGAAATGATGTTTTTGAAAGCAACATCGTCCGAAATCATTGTTGATATGGCATGCAGGGTAAAGAACCATCCACGGGTTTGGTCAACACCTTCGGCAATAAAATCGGCAGCCATAGAGGGTACAGGAGTGCCTGAAGCCGCAGAAGCACCATCTCCGGTAAATGGGTAATGCATTTGTGCGTAAGGCATTGCGCCCGAATCGAACCATACATCGATAAGGTCGGGCTCGCGGTACATTTTTTCGCCTTTCGACGAAACCAGAATAATATCATCGACAAAGGGACGGTGAAGGTCGATAATCTCGTAATTCTCTTTCGTGTTATTGCCTACTTCGAAACCTTCGTAAGGGTTTTTATCCATGAACCCGGCTTCGATCGATTTTTGTATTTCGTTCATTAGTTCTTCGGTCGAACCAATGCAAATTTCTTCTTCCCTGTCTTCGGTTCTCCATATTGGTAGCGGGGTGCCCCAGTAGCGTGAGCGTGACAAGTTCCAATCAACCAAGTTTTCGAGCCAGTTGCCAAAACGTCCTGTTCCGGTACTTGCTGGCTTCCAGTTGATGGTGTTGTTCAACTCAATCATTCGCTCTTTAACCGCGGTAGTTTTGATGAACCACGAGTCGAGCGGGTAGTATAAAATTGGTTTGTCGGTACGCCAGCAATGTGGATAGTTGTGTTCATGTTTTTCAATCTTGAATGCTTTGTTTTCTTTTTTGAGCATTACCGATATATCTATATCCAGCGTTGGGTCGTCTTCGCTAAGGGTATCGTCGTAAGCATTTTTCACGTAGCGTCCGGCAAATTCGTGATACAGTTGTTTGTTCACGTAAGTATTTGCCCAATCTTGGTCAAGGTCTTCGATACGGAAGAATTTCCCGGTGCGATCGACCATTGCTTGTTGCTTTCCTTCTTTATCGAGCATGGTAAGTGGTACAATGCCTGCTTGTTTGGCTACGCGGTCGTCGTCGGCACCAAAAGTAGGAGCAATGTGTACAATTCCGGTTCCATCTTCGGTAGTAACATAGTCGCCAGTGATTACACGAAAAGCATCGCCTTCGGGTTTTACAAAGGGGATAAGTTGTTCGTAAGCAATGCCCACCAAATCGGATCCGGTATATTCGGCTATAATTTCAAATGGTACTGCTTTGTCGCCGGTTTGATAGTCGGCAAAACTTACTTCAGCATTTTTTGGGTTAAAGTAGCTGCTTACCAAATCTTTGGCCAGTATCGCCGTCATTGGTGATCCGGTGTAAGGGTTAAAGGTGCGAACTTTAACATAGGTAATTTTGGATCCAATGGCCAAGGCGGTATTTGATGGTAAAGTCCAGGGAGTAGTTGTCCAAGCCATGAAGAATAAGTCGGTATCAACGTTTTCGAAAAGTTTTTCCGAAAGTTGGTTTCGCACCACTTTAAACTGTGCGGTAGCAGCAGTATCTTTTACATCGCGATAGCAACCGGGTTGGTTTAGCTCATGCGAGCTAAGGCCGGTGCCGGCAGCCGGCGAGTAGGGTTGTATGGTGTAACCTTTATAAATGAGGCCTTTGTTGTATATCTGTTTTAATAGGTACCAAACCGATTCAATGTAGCGGTTGTCGTAAGTGATGTAAGGGTCGTCCATGTTTACCCAGTAGCCCATTTGGCGGGTAAGTTCTTCCCACTCTTTGGTGTATTTCATCACTTCTTTACGGCAGGCTGCATTGTATTCGGCAACCGAAATGGTTTTACCAATATCTTCTTTTGTAATCCCGAGCATTTTCTCAACGCCCAGCTCAACGGGCAAACCGTGGGTGTCCCAACCAGCTTTTCGCTTCACCAAAAAACCTTGCATGGTTTTGTATCGGCAGAAAATGTCTTTAATAGCACGGGCCATCACGTGGTGAATTCCCGGCATACCGTTGGCCGATGGTGGCCCTTCGTAAAAAACGAACGTGGGTTTCCCTTCTCGGGTACTCATGCTTTTATGAAACGTATCGTCCTCTTCCCAGCGTTTACTTATCTCTTTGTTAATTTGCGATAAATCGAATGCTTTGTATTCAATAAATTTTTTTGTCATAACGTGCAAAAAACCTGATTTTTAAAAAGTCTACAAATATATAAAAACATGTTGCCGATTGGGCATATAGGGTTCAGTTTTTAGGAATTTTGTGTTTTATTACCTAAAATATCAAAATAGAATATGCATAAAAGTGGGAAAGTTATTTTTTTAATGATATCTGCCAAGTTTTTATTCTTTTTATTGTAGCATTTGTTATGGAAGTTGCTGCACTTCCGATCGCGGCTCGTTGGTGTTGAAAGACGGCAGCGAAATCCCCGTTTCGACCCGTCGTAAAAAGAAATTAATTGAAGTACTCGAAAGTCTATAAATCAAAATATCTTTTTATTTTTACACCATTTAATACTAATGGCTATCTTATGTATAAAAACATGCTGAACTACCTTAGTTTTTTTGGCAGTCTGTAAGATTTACTGCTTTTTTAAATGCTGTTTTCAAAAAAGTTTAATTGATTTAATAACCCATGAAAAAGACCCTCTTTATCGTATTTCTATTTTTTACGATTGTTTCGACAGCCCAAAAATTTACCGTAAGCGGTTATGTTTCTGATATTACTAGTGGCGAAAGGCTCCCTCAGGCCAACGTATATCAAACTGAAAAACTTTCAGGTACTACTGCTAATAATTTTGGTTATTATAGTTTAACGCTACCCGAAGGTGAAAACACAATTCGTATTTCATTTTTGGGGTATAATAGTGAGCAATTAAAAGTAAACCTTAAAAGAGACACCGTTATAAACTTTTTATTAAAGCCCAAAAGCGATGAAATTAATGAGGTAGTAGTAATAGGAAATAACTCAAAACTTGATGATACTCAAATGAGTTCTACCAATATGTCGGTAAAGCAAATCAAGGCCATACCATCGATATTAGGAGAGTCGGATGTTTTAAAGGTAATGCAGTTATTGCCTGGAGTAAAAGGCGGGGTTGAGGGTACCAGTGGTATCTATGTGAGGGGTGGCAGTCCCGATCAAAATTTGTTTTTATTAGATGGGATACCGATTTATAATGCCAGTCATTTATTGGGTTTCTTCTCTGTTTTTAATCCTGATGCAATAAAAGCGGTTAAAATTTATAAAGGGGGTTTCCCCGCACATTATGGTGGCCGCTTATCGTCGGTGGTTGATATTACAATGAAGGATGGTAATATGAAGCAATTAGCGGGTAACATTTCTATTGGGATTATTTCATCGAAACTTTCGTTGGAAGGGCCACTAATAAAAGATAAAACATCCTTCTTGTTATCGGCCCGTAGAACATACATCGATTTGTTAGCGAAACCAGTTCTTGCAATTACGAACAAACAAAATAACGATAATATTACAGCAGGTGCTTTTTTTCATGATTATAATCTTAAAGTGAATCATGTTTTTTCAGGAAAAAGCCGATTGTATCTTAGTGCCTATCATGGAAAAGATCGAGGCTACATAGGATACGATGATCACATAAAATATGACTGGGGAAAAGAAAAACGAGATTATCGTCAAATAAATTTAACCAGTTTAAATTGGGGAAATACAGTGGCTTCATTACGATGGAATTATTTGATAAATGCGAAGTTGTTCAGCAATATCATTGTGAATTACAGTAATTATTTTTTTGATATCTCATTGAAAGATTCAGAAGAAGATTACGCAACAAATCTAAAAGTTTCAAATTTGTTTAAATATTATTCAGGAATTAGAGACTTTTCGGGGAAAATGGAATTTGATTATTTCCCCTTGCCTGGTCACGATGTCAAATTTGGGATACAAGGGACTCGGCATCGGTTTACACCCGGAGTTACACAAATCAAAAACGTATCCGATAGTGAACAAATCTCAGAGAAGCTTGATACATTGTATGGTGCAAGTGTTATTGATGCGAATGATTTTTCGGTATATATAGAAGACGATTTTAGGCTTGGCTCGACAGTGAAATGTAATGTTGGTTTGAATATATCGCTTTTTAATGTTCAGGCGCAAAACTACATAAGGCCTCAACCTAGGGTGGCAATTAGGTATTTGCCAATCGAAAAGTTGGCCATAAAAGCATCCTATTCACGCATGGCACAACATGTACATTTGCTTTCTACTTCGGGCATTAATATGCCAACTGATTTGTGGTTGCCGGTTACCAAAGCGTTTGAACCTCCAATGTCGGATCAAATTGGCCTTGCGGTTAATTATAAAATGCCCTATCATATCGATTTTTCAATTGAAGGCTACTATAAAGAAATGAGCAACCTTATAGAATATAAAGAGGGGGCTTCGTTTTTTGGGAGTTCAACCAATTGGGAAGATAAAGTTGAAAAAGGAGATGGTACCGCTTATGGAGTTGAACTTTTAATTGAAAAACAAGTTGGAAAAACAACAGGTTGGATTGGCTATACCTTATCATGGTCGGAAAGGCTTTTTGAAAACTTAAACTTTGGAAATCCATTTCCGGCTAAATACGATAACAGGCACGATATTAATATTGCTGTAACCCATCGGTTTTCGGATCGAATTGATGTTGGTGTTTCGTGGGTTTATAATACAGGAAATGCTGTTACCCTGGGAACTTCGGAATATCGCACAGCATCTTTGGGGGATTATTCAAGAGTGGGAGGAGGTTCAATTGTTGAATATGGAGGTCGTAATAATTTTAGGATGCCAGCCTACCACCGTTTAGATATTGGTGTAAACCTGCATAAACAGAAAAAACACGGAAAACGTACCTGGAGTTTTTCAGCATACAATGCCTATAACCATATCAACCCATTTTTTGTCCAGTGGGATTTTGTGAGAGAAAATGCTGTTGATACTGAAATTGGGTATCAATCGGATAATGGGAAAATGGTATTGAAAAAATACAGTTTGTTACCTATAATCCCTTCTGTAAGCTATTCATATTCTTTTTAAAATTTCGAAAATGAAACAAATCGTATTATATACTCTTTTTGGACTGTTGCTTTTCTCCAACTGTAGTAAAGTTGTTGAGTTTGAACAAAGCTATTTAGAACAAAAGTTAGTGGTTAATGCCATTTTAACCACCGATAGCTTGGTTCAAGTTGAGGTTTCGACCAATAAACCCATACCCGGTGAACTCAAAACTTTTGAAAAAATTGCTGATGCACAGGTGAAGCTTTTTGTTGATGGCAACGAAACTGAAATATTGAATTATTCAGACTCGTTAAATCGGCTACATAGCTACAACACCGGGGGAATATATATAGGAAATACTTGCATCCGAGCGGGACGAAGCTATCAGGTAAAGGTTTCACACCCTGCATATAACGAGGTGGCCAGTGCTGTTGTTACGGCTGTTATTCCAGCTCAAATAAAAAATATTTCACTTATAATAGATTCTCTTTCAGCTAACAACATGGTGGAGGCCATTATTTCAATCGACGATCCAATTGAGGATAACAATTACTATTTGCTTAATGTGCATTACCGTGCAGGGAAAGGATATGTGTATCCCAATGGTTTTGGAGATTCTACTAGGATGGTTATGGTTATGGATTACTTATCTTCTCGTAGTCCGGTAGAATCAAGAGATCCAGTATTGGCAGAAACCAACGATGCCGATAGTTATATTTTTGGGATGGATAATTCGTATTTTACTCTTTTTACCGATCGTTTGTTTAATGGCAGAGAATATCATTTAAGGGTAAAATTGAAGAATAGAGCGTGTTATGATATTTTAAATACTGAAATAATAGATGGGGGTTTTTACTCCATTTCTTTTGAGTTGGCAACCTTGAGCAAAGAGGTTTATTTATACCTCAAGTCAATGCAAAAATTTGATGTGGTAACCGATGGTGTATTAACGGAGCCGGTTCCGGTTTACACAAACATCGAAAATGGATTGGGCATTATAGGGATCCAGTCAATTAACTATTATAAATTTGAAGCGGGAAAATATCCAATCGATGGATACGAATATTCCTATGGTTCCTATGGTTATTGAAATAGTTGGCAATATGTATTTTCTATGGGCTTTCAATTATACAACAAAAAACAAAACCCGACTTAATTTAAGCCGGGTTTGTTTTATATTTCTCTTTTAGGGTAATATTACACGTAACCGTTGCCCATGTTTATTTTTACATCGTTTACAATTTGCCTGATGTGTTGTTCGTCTTCCTTTTTGCAAATCATAATGGTATTGTTCGATTGAGCAACAATAAAGTCTTCGAGGCCCTGTACAACAATTAGTTTATCGCCCGAAGAGTTAACAATACAATTTTTTGAGTCGTACAATCTGATATCTTTTCCAGTAACTGCATTACCATTTTCATCTTTAGTCGAATTGTCCCACAACGATCCCCAGGTGCCTAGGTCGGTCCAGCCAAAATCGGCTGTTAAAACATAAACATTATCGGCTTTTTCCATTAAACCATAATCAATTGAAATGTTACGGCACTCGGAGTAGGTTTTATTTAAAAATGCGGCTTCGCTATTGGTGTAGAAATATTTTTCGCCTTTAACAAACAGTTCATTCACATCGGGTAAATATTTTTCAAACGCTTTATTGATTGATTTTAACGACCATAAAAATATGCCCGAGTTCCAGAAAAACTCTCCACTTTCGACAAATACTTTGGCCATTTTTAGGTCGGGTTTTTCGGTAAATGTTTTCACTTTATGAAGGTTGTTCACACCTTCGAAAGCAACCTTATCGTTTATCTGTATGTAACCATAACCGGTTTCGGGCCGGCTTGGTTTTATTCCCAAAGTAAGCAGGGCATCGTTTTCTGAAACAAATTTTAACCCGTTTTTAAGCTGCAAAATAAAATCGTCTTCTTTGGTGATTAAATGGTCCGATGGGGCAACAATAATGTTAGCTTCTGGATTTTTGGTTTTAATCTTATAACTGGCATAAGCAATACAAGGAGCAGTGTTGCGGCGCAAGGGCTCGCACAAAATTTGCTCTTCGGTTAAATTGGGCAATTGTTCCAATACCTGCTCTCGATAATCGCGGTTGGTAACAATTAAAAAGTTTTCGGGCTTGCAAATTTTCAACAAACGCCTGTAGGTTTGTTGTATTAAAGTTTCGCCTGTTCCTAAGATATCGAGAAATTGTTTTGGACTTGATGTTTTACTTAATGGCCAAAAACGGCTTCCAATGCCGCCGGCCATTATCACACAATAGTTATTGTTCATGTTATATGTTTTTTTTGAAAGCTAAATATACCTAATTTTATTAGTTTTTCAATTGATAAAATTATTATGGTAAACTTTATTTTGGTTGTAAGCGCACAATGGGAATTAACATTTCTTCTAACGATATGCCGCCATGCTGAAAGGTATTTTTATAATAGTTTGCGTAGTAGTTGTAGTTGTTGGGATAGGCGAAAAAATCACCTCGCATGGCAAAAATATAAGCCGAGTTCAAATTTATCGCTGGTAAATGGGCCTCGGCCGGACGTTTCACCTCAAACACTTCTTTTGGATTGTAATTAAGGTTGCGGCCTTGTTTATAACGTAAGTTAGTGTTGGTGCTGCGTTCGCCAATAACTTTTATGGGGTTGTTTACGTTTATGGTGCCATGGTCGGTGGTTAAAAATACGTCGTAATTGTTGGCACTAAGTTCTTTTAACAGTTCGGGCAGTCCCGAGTGCTTAAACCAGCTTACGGTTAGTGAACGGTAAGCAGCCTCGTTGCCCGCCAGCTCGCGAATCATGTTCATTTCGGTGCGCGCATGCGATATCATATCAACAAAGTTAAGCACCATTACAGCCAAATCTGATTGAAGTATTTGGTTGAGGTTATCGCTGCCTTTTCGCCCTGGTTTCGAAGTGGTGATTTTTTCAAAAAAGAGTTTTTCTTTCCGTCCAAAACGAGCCATTTGCTTACGAAGTAATTCTTCTTCAAAATTGTTTTTTCCTCCTTCTTCATTGTCGTCGTCGAACCAAAAATCGGGGTAAGATTTCTTAATATCGGCAGGCATTAGCCCCGAGAAGATGCTGTTGCGTGCATACATGGTTGCGGTTGGCAAAATACTCATGTACATTTCGTCGTTTACAATTGAGTAGTATTCGCTAAAAATTGGACTGAGTGCTCGCCACTGGTCAAAGCGGATATTGTCGATCAGCATTACGAAAACCTTTCGACCTTGGTCGAGTACAGGGAATATTCTTTTACTAAAAATATCGGGCGAAATAAGTGGCCGTTCGGTACTATTGGTTTTGAGCCATTGTAAATAGTTTTTCGAAACAAAGCGACAAAACGACGAGTTGGCTTCTGTTTTTTGCATTTGGAGCACTTCGTCCATGGCTTTGTCGTCGGAATTACTCAGCTCCATTTCCCAGTAGGTTAGTTTTCGATAAACCTGTTCCCAGTCGTTGATGCTGAACGAGTCGTTAATTTTCATGCCCAGTTTCGAGAATGCAACTTGGTAAGCCGAAGTGGTTTGTTTGGTGACCAATTCCTTCTTGTTTACGTTTTTCTTAATCGAAAGCAGTATTTGTTTGGGGTTAACGGGTTTTATAAGGTAATCAGCCATTTGTGAGCCAATGGCCTCGTCCATAATTGCTTCTTCTTCACTCTTGGTAATCATTACCACCGGTACAATATGGTTGATTTCCTTGATGCGACTTAATGTTTCGAGTCCGGTATAACCCGGCATATTTTCGTCTAAAAAAATAATATCGAAAGGTTTTTCTTTTACCATTTCTATGGCATCGACACCATTTGTGGATGTGTTTACTTCGTATCCTTTGTTTTCAAGAAACATGATGTGCGGACGTAACATGTCGATTTCATCATCGACCCAAAGTATTTTGATCTTTTTGTTTTGATTCATCTAAGTGGTTTTAGTGTTGAAATTGTATTGGTACAATTGCAGTATCTTACAATATAACAAATGGAAGGGGGTTTTATTGTTTGCAAATATTTATTTGACAACTTTTAACTAATAAAACGATGTATAGAAATTTTGGTAGCTATTGATGTTTTTTTCTTTTTTGAAAATGTCGAGGTTGTTGTTGCTAATTAAATAGCTTTTGTAGTTCACATTCCGTAGCGACATTCCTACGCGGTTATCCGATTTAACTGTTTTAAGATACAGTTTTGCCTGCTCAAGGCTCGTGAGCCCACTAACAACTACTAACGAACGGTACTCGTCAAATTCGATTTCACTAACCTTTATGTCGCTACCGCGATAATTAATAGCATTTAAGCGGGTGAGATAGGTGAGGAGCAATGTTTTATTTGAACCGCTCGATGGCAACAGATAAATCAGGTTATGTGGAGCATTGGCATCAAAATCGTAAGGCCCTTCGTAACTGCCCGATGCTGGTTCAGCCAGAGCCGGGGGTGTTGCTTTTTCTTCGGGTTTAATAGTGTTAGTGTCTTCGGTTTCACTTGCTACATTCGCTGCAGTTGAAACTTCGACGGGTAATATTGCCGGTATACGTGAAGTGTTTAAAGTGTCTGTTGTAACGGAGGTTTCATTTTCCGCCTCGGGCTCGCTGGTGTTATCGGATGCCTCGTTTTTAAGTACGTCTGTTGCTTCGGTTGGTATGGCATCGGTTTTTGGTGCCAGCTTTTCGGGCACTTGTGCTGGCACAGTTTCGGGAGCTTTGGTCTCGGTTTTCTCTTCGACGTTATCAACTTTTGGAGCTTGCGGTTTTCTCTTTATATAGTTCTTTTGATAAAAGCTCTCCCAAGCTTTAATATCGTTGGTTTCCTTTAGTTTGTTGAAGTTTTCGTTGCTGATGATGAAGGATTTATATGCTGTTTTACGCAGGCTTTCAAACATACCTTTATTGCTGTCGGCTTCTTTTTGATATACGCCGGCCAGGTAAGCATTTTCGAATACCGATACCATCATTAACGTGGCGTTGGTTAAATTGGCAGGAACAACACGCAGTCGTTTGTCGCGATGCTTATCGGAATTGTAGCGAACAATATCGCGCATTAAAAATCCGGTTGTGAAACGAGGTTCGTTTATCATCACAACATAGGAATGGGGGACATTATAATCGGCAGTGAAAATTTCTTTTTTAGCTTCCGGTGCTTTATAGTTTTTATCGTCGGTCCCGATTATTACAAATTCGCCCTGTTCAACTAATTCGTCGTCGCCGCGCGCGAGCTTAGCCATCAATTCCTCAGGCGATTCAAGTTCTTCTTCGAGGAATTCACCTGTTGTAAAAATGCTGTAATTCTTTACAAAATATTGTAGGTATTGGTCATACGACCTGTCGCTTAGCATTTCGCGATAATTGTTGTTTGAAATCACAAAATTGAAAAACTTTTGGCCGGCCAATGTTTTGAATACTTCGGGTTTACGAATGATTGATAAGAAATATATCAGAGAAGCTTCTTTATTGGCGAAGTTTCGAACCACTATTAAGCGGGTATCTTTGTTCAGTGTTTCGGTTTCAATATCGAAATCGAGTGTGGTGAAATGGTCGATGTTATAATTTGCAATATCGAAGCGCAATCGGTTGACATCAACACTGTCGGTATTTGGGTAGGCAATTATAAAGTAGTGCAACAACTCCTTTTCGATGTCCCATTTTGAATTGACCTCATTTGATGATTTTTGGCTTTCGGCAATTAGCTCAAGGTTTTTGATTGCCTCGTTGAGGTATCCGGTGTTGACCAGCTCCTTATAATCGCTTAGCTTTTCGGTTTTTATTAAGTCGAAGATTTGTTTGGCCAATGGGGTGGGTTCCGACGTGGGGTATTGTGAAATAAAAGTTGATAACGAATCGGCAAACTGTTTTTGGTCCGCAAAACGTGCTGTTGAAACCATTTGTATAAATCTGGCCTTGGGAATCAATATCGAATCAGGTTCCATGCTCAATACCATGCTGCTATATTCTCTGGCTTTATTGAAATCTCTATCGCGATAAGAATTAAAAGCCTGGGCGTAAAGATTATTCATGCTATCTTTTTGGGCTTCGAGCTCCAAAAAGTAATTGGGGTTAAGAAGGTATTTGGCATAGTTTGATTCAGGGTACTTATTCAATATTTTATTTTTGAAAATAGTTGAACTATCGGGTTTTTCAACAATTTTATAAAGATCCCAAAGGTTGAAAAAGCTAGGTAGTTCGAAGGTGTTATCGGGATAACGGAAGTTGAGATCATTAAAGCTTTCAATTGAACGTTCAAAATCGTTAAAGTCGGTTTTAAATATGGTGCCGGCCTCGTAAAGTGCATTCCGGATGATATTATTCGAAATGGTCATTAGCGAATCGTTATTGGGAATATTTTGAATGTAATACTCTTTGGTGGTTGGGTCGCTAGCTAATTTTTCTTCTTCTTCTTCGATTAATTCGTCCAGTTCACCTGCGATGGGTTCGCCCATTTCGTTCAGTAAGGAAATGGATTTGTTGCTTCGGCGCCAGTGATCTTCGTTTGGTCGGTCGCCCCATAAGCGCGAAAATTCTTGTTTTCCAAAAGCAACTGTCGATGGGTTGTAAAAATACCAACTGCCTGTACTTTTCACCCGCATACGGTTATTCATTGATTGGCCATAAGCTCCCGAATATTCGCCCGACGACATGGCTGTTGTCATGTCTTCTATCTTTTTCTTTTCAATAGAAATCCACTTGTTGATTTTAGCATTAAGCTCCTCGGGGCTTAGCGAGGCAAGGTGTTGAAGCGAATCTTGTGTCTCGACAGCAACTAAGTTTTTAACCAGACGGCTTAAGTTTCTATGCTTTTGTTCAATGGCCTTAAAGTTGGGGTAATTATTATCGATCAGCACCATAGCACTGTCGTAGTAGTTCCCCGAGGGAATGTATGTTTTGCGGTCGAAGTATATATCGGCCAGGGTTAAACAACTTAAAGCCCGTTGATGGGTGTTTTTGACCGAAACAGCAGCCGATTGGCGGTATAATTTAACTGCGTCGTCGATTCTGTTTTCGTTATAAAGTATATTAGCCAGTGCGTAGTATATTTGATCGAGGTAGGGTTGGTTACGTTGTTTTTTGCTCATTTTGGTGAGCTCTTTTCTTAACGAGCTGATATTGCCATCGCCCGAGAATACGCCGGCACTGTTAATGCGTGCATTAAAAAGCATGTCGTAATTTGGTCTGCGACGAATAACCCTTTGGTAGGCTTCCAAGGCTTTTGGATTGTTGCCTTGTTCTTGATATAACTGAGCCAGTATGAAATTGTAGCGGGTTTTGCGTTTGTTCCCTTTAATTTTTTTAATCCCGATATTTAGGTACTGAATGGCTTCGTCGTATTGGTTTTGTTTTAGGTATAAATCGGCCGCTATTATGGCCAATTCGCCCTCCAGCTTTTCGGGAAAATTGTTGTCGCCTTCGAGTGTTTCAATTAAATCGCGGGCTTCGGTGTAACGTCCCGATTCGTTGTAGGTGCGAGCCAACCAAACATAGGCATCGTATTTAACGGTTTCCGATTTAAATTTTCGAATAATAAGCGAAAAAGTACTCGCGGCCATGATATGATTCTTTTGATAAAGGTAGGCTTGGCCAATCATCATGTAGGCCTTGTCGACCCATTTATTGTACTCTGGTTTTAATGTTTTTCGTTTACGTACGTCTTTCTTTTTGTTCGATTCAGGGGCCGCGCTTATAGAGTGGAACTTAATAAGTTTAGTGCCTTTTTCAATGGCAATTGACATATCGCCGATAACTGTTTTTTCGGTTCCGGGTAAACTCTCTTTAAAAATGGGAAGTACTTTGGTGTAATCTTCTTCTATTTGGGTTTCAATTTTATAAAGCCCACTTTTCATGGCCTCGTTGCCATTAAAATAAACATTGTAATGGGCCGTAAGGTTATGAAAATTTCTGTTCACAAATGTGTTCTTCTCGGTTGAACACGAGAGTAGTGCAATTGTGACCAAAAAAGTGATGATGTATTTATTTTGAAATATCTTTTTCAATGTAAAAATGTTGTCTTGGAGAATAAACTCAAATTTCAAAAATATATTGTATTCAATGAGATTTTACCTTCTATTAAAAACAATGCAATAATACGAAACTTTAAGAAGAAAGTATGATTAGATAAGTTGAATTCAAAGTGAGGTGATTGAAAAAAAATAAGGCTACCCTTTTTGGGGTAGCCTTAAATTGAGCTATAATAAACTACTATTTACCAAAGTCAATAAACATATACGAAGCCGTTTTACGTTGTTCCTGTAATTGGGCATCGGTGAGTTCTCCTTTGGGAGCCATTTCTTCACCAAATGCTTTGGTTTTGATTCGGCTCTGTACTATTCCACGAGCCTTAAGGATGGCTACAACTGAATTTACCCTTTGTTGGGATAAAGCCTTGTTGTGCTCTTCGGTACCACGTGGGTCGGCATGGCCATACACGTTTATTTTGTATTCAGGATAATCTTTGAGAATTTTCACTAGATTATCTACCTTTTTATTTTGGTCAGTGGTAACCTTGCTTAGGTTGGTATCGAAATAAACTGGTGAAAGGTTCGAGTTGATAAAATCGATATTCACTTTATGGTCAATACAACCTTTGCTGTCAACCTTTGCACCTTTAATGGTATTCGGACATTCGTCTTTGCTGTTAGGTACGCCATCACCATCATCGTCGGCTTCGCAACCAAATTCGTCAACTGCCACACCTTTAGTAGTGTCTGGGCATTTGTCTATATCATCGGGTACGCCATCGCCATCGCTGTCGGTTACGCAGCCAAACTCATCAACTGCAAGACCCTTTGGAGTATCTGGGCATTTATCAATTTGGTTGTAAACACCGTCGCCATCGTCGTCAAATGGGCAACCTTTTTCATCTACTTTTACATTCTTTGGAGTATCTGGGCATTTATCTATTTCGTTGTAAACGCCGTCGCCGTCGTCATCAAATGGACAACCTTTTTCATCAACTTTGACACCCATTGGTGTATTTGGGCATTTATCAATTCCATCGAATATACCATCACCATCGCTGTCTGAAGGACAACCGTCATTGTCAACAGTAGCACCTTTTGGAGTTCCGGGACATTTATCTAACAAATCAATAATGCCATCTTTGTCGCTATCTTTTTGTCTGATAAAGCTGATTTCGAAACCTACAACCAGTTTAATGAAGTTGTCGTGCACATTGCCAATTGGACCATCGTATGTAGTACGGGTCGATGGAATGCCATGTATGTAGCCAGTCTCAGCAAAAAGTGAGAAAGTTTTGTTCAGCGGGTATTTTATACCTGCGCCGGCATTGAAATTAACGCCCTGTTTGCCATTGTCCATCATGTAGCCCACACCAGCAGTAAGGTAGGGCTGAAATTTATTTCTGATGGGCAAAATATGCCCATTGTAAAACTTGTAGCGCAAATTTATCGATGGGTTTACCATGTCGAGTGGTTCGTTAGCATTATTGTTTCCGAAATAGCCCATCGAAATATTGGCCATTAAATCGAATGAAGGGCTGATGAACCTGCTAAGGTAAACATCGGGAGCTAAACCAATAGATTTGGTTTCGAGGTTTAAGTATGCACCTGCTCCAGCACCAAGTCCCCATTTTTTCTCAATAGTTTGCGCTTTTACTGAAACCAATAAAAACACAAGAAATGAAAAGAATAAAATTTTCCTCATAATAACTATTTTTAGTTTAAGAATGTTTATTGTGAACAAAAATAATTAAAATTAGTTTGATTTTAACGTTTTTTCACAAACACTTTTATGATTCTGGCTTTGTTAGTGTAATTATTTTACAATAGCTTAATAACCCAAGTGCTTATTAATTATTAATGAATTCAAATCCTCTAAAGAAACAAGAGCTTGCGTTTTACGGCAAGCCCTTGTGGATATCATTTTGTGTAATTTCAATTATTATTTTTTCCAGAGTTTTTCCATTTCTTCGAGGGTTTTCCCTTTGGTCTCGGGTATAAATTTCCATACAATAATAGCTGCAATTATAGCCATCACTCCGTAAATCCAGTAGGCAAAACCATTGTTGAATTTCTCAATTAAGAAGGAGCTTTTCGTCATCATTGGAAAAGTCCACGATACCAATAAGTTAGAAATCCATTGAGCTGCAACTGCAATTGCCATTGCTCTTCCGCGAATACGGTTAGGGAATATCTCTGATAGTAAAACCCATACAACAGGTCCCCAGCTAACAGCAAAACAAGCAACATACATAAGCATAAATAACAATGCTCCAATTCCCATACTATCAAAGAAGAATGAGAATCCTAAAGCAAACATTGCGATTGACATACCAATTGCTCCAAAAATCATCAATGGTTTTCGTCCAATTTTATCAACATATATAATGGCAACCACTGTAAACGAAAGGTTGATTATGCCAACAATGATGGTTTGTAGTAAAGCAGTATCGGTACCCGATCCCATGGTTTTGAAAATCTCAGGTGCATAATAAAGCACTACGTTTATTCCCACAAATTGTTGAAACATTGAGAGTAATATTCCGAGTACAATAACAAGTATTCCATAGGACATTAATTTGCTTGAATGGCTAACAACTGTTGATTTGATTTCTGCCAGAATCTCGGTTGCTTTGCTTGTGCCATTTACTTTCTGTAAAACTTTTAATGCTTTTTCTTCATTGCCTTGCAGTACCATAAAACGGGGTGTTTCAGGTACAAAGAATAGTAGCAAAATAAATAAAGCTGCAGGAATCATTTCAGAGGCAAACATCCAGCGCCAACCAATTTCGTTGAGCCATGAGTCGTCTCCTTGAAGAGAAATACCGTAGTTTACAAAATACACCACCAACATTCCAAAGATGATTGCGAACTGGTTAAACGATACCAGTTTACCCCGGCTGTTTGCTGGTGCTATTTCTGCAATGTACATTGGCGATAACATTGAGGCTAAGCCAACACCAATTCCTCCAATTACACGATAAAAAACAAAATGCCAAAAGAAAGTATGGTCACCTTCTCCAATTGGTCTGAAAAATAATTCGGGCATTGCCGAACCCATTGCTGAAACTAAAAACAAGATAGCTGCAAGTATAAGTCCTTTTTTTCGTCCAAGTTTTAAGCTTACAATTCCACCTAGTAAACCACCAATAATACATCCTATCAATGCACTTGATACAATAAACCCAAGTTTTGAGTTGGCTGCTGATTCAGCCAAGCCTAATGGGTCGATAAAAAAACTATCAAGTGAACCTACTGTTCCTGAAATTACAGCGGTATCGTAACCAAATAATAGGCCACCGAGGGTAGCAACAACAGTAATGGCAACAACGTATAAACGATTATTTTTCATGAGATTACATTTTTAGTTAATATGTTTCGTCAATTTTGGTTATAAAAAAAGTCCGATTCAGTGATTGTCTGAATCGGGCTTTATATTGAAACATGATTAAAAAACCTTGTTCTTACACTGATTCAAATATGTGTCAAATATAGTAATTAATTAGTTTTCAAAACAACTTTATTAATCACTAATTTATTTGGGTTACCCAAAAAATTCAACATTTTAAGAAGTCAAATGTAAAGGATTAGTAGTCCAGATTTTCTAATATCTATTAAACATACATGTTCACAATTGCTTCGTACAATTCTTGTTTGCCACTGATTTGTTTTGGCTCGCCTTTGGCTTTTGCATAAGCATATACGTCTTCGAATGAAAGTTTTCCTTCTTCAAATTCTTTACCTTTTCCAGCATCGTAAGATGCATAACGGTCGGTAATCATTTTTTTGTAAGGAGAATTTTCCAAAAGATCGGCAGCAGCTTCCAATGCACGGGCCATAACGTCCATAGCACTAATGTGTGCAATAAATAAATCATCTAAATCGGTAGAGTTACGACGAATTTTAGCATCGAAGTTGGTGCCACCACCTTGCATACCGCCACCTTGAAGAACTACCATCATGGCTTGAGTTAATTCGAAAATGTCAATGGGGAATTGGTCAGTATCCCATCCGTTTTGAACATCGCCACGGTTAGCATCAATAGCTCCAAGCATATTGGCATCTACAGCACATTGCAATTCGTGTTCGAAAGTGTGACCGGCCAATGTAGCGTGGTTTACTTCAATATTCAATTTGAAATCTTTTTCCAAACCAAACTCTTTTAAGAAACCAATTACAGTCTCAGCATCAACGTCGTACTGGTGTTTCATTGGTTCCATAGGCTTAGGCTCAATTAAGAATACACCTTTAAAACCTTTTGAACGACCATAATCGCGGGCCATTTGCAACATTTTTCCTAAATGTTGTTTTTCACGTTTCATGTTGGTGTTTAGCAACGACATGTAACCTTCACGTCCTCCCCAAAATACGTAAGCTTTACCACCTAATGCAATGGTAGCATCAATTGAGGTTTTGATTTGAAGCATAGCGCGTGCAGCTGTATCAAAATCGGGGTTGGTACTGGCACCGTTCATGTAACGTGCTGGCGAGAATACATTTGCAGTACCCCACATTAATTTAATGCCAGTTGCTGCTTGTTTTTCTTTGGCATAAGCCACAATAGCTTTCATATTCGCTTCGTACTCTTCGATGCTGTTGCCTTCGCTCACTAAATCGATATCGTGAAAGCAATAATACTCGATGCCCACTTTTTGCATGAATTCGAAACCGGCATCCATTTTGTTTTTTGCAGCTTCTATAGCATCGCTTGCACCAACCCATGGATGGATTTGTGTGCCACCACCAAATGGATCGCCACCATCGGCACATAGTGAATGCCACCATGCCATCGAAAATTTAAACCATTCGGCCATGGGTTTTCCATAAACTACTTTTTCAGGATCGTAGTAACGAAATGCCATTGGACTTTTACTTTTTTTTCCTTCAAATTTGATTTTTTCCACTGATGGGAAATAAACTTTTGTACTCATGATGTAATTTATTAATTGTGATTTATTATTTTAAATGTTACTCTCTAATAATGATTTCCATTTGCCGTAGGCTGCTTCGTATTCTGCTTTTTTGCTCAAGTTGGGCTCAATAGTGGCCAGCTTAGTAAGGCTGCCAAATGCTTCGGAAAATGTTTTGTAATAGCCCGAACCAACACCGGCTCCGCGTGCGGCACCAATTGATCCGTCGGTATTGTACAACTCGATAGTAGCACCGCTAATTCC
>DATERL010000084.1:0-43963 GCA_035271585.1 Prolixibacteraceae bacterium | reverse complement strand
GTGAATAATAATATACCAACCGCCAATATCGATACCATTACCAATTTGGATGTATCAGAAAAAAACATCAGCGATTTAACTGGCATTAAAGATTTTGTGGCTTTAACAAGGTTGAAATTAACTAATAATCAACTGACAAATTTAGACATTTCTAAAAATACGGCTATACAAATTTTGTATTGCAATTTTAATCAATTTTCAAGTTTGAATTTATCTGCTAATACAGCCTTAAAAACTTTGTATTGTAACAATAATCAACTTTCAAGTTTGGATGTATCTAAAAATCTAGCATTAAAAACGCTAAATTACTCTGATAATCAACTTCCGAATTTAGATTTGTCTGTAAATAAGGCTTTAACTTCTCTTTTTTGTAGTAAAAATCAACTTTCAAGTTTGAATTTATCTGCTAATACAGCATTAACTCAATTAAATTGCGATAACAATCAACTTCAAAGCATAGATGTATCTAAAAACACAGCTTTAGGAACATTTAATTGTAAAAATAATCAACTTCAAATTTTAGATTTATCTAAAAACATAGCTTTACTTTATCTGTATTGCGATAATAATCAAATTACAAGCTTGAATGTATCTAAAAATACAGCTTTAACTTATCTGATTTGTGCTAATAATCAATTGGTAAATTTAGATTTGCGTAATGGGAACAATGCTAATATTAAACAATTTAATGCCACCGTAAACCCTAATTTAACTTGCATTTACGTTGACGATAAAACAGCAAGCTATTTATCGGAATGGGAAAAAGATGAAACTGCAAAGTGGGCCAATAATGAAGCCGACTGTGGCACATTGGTAAATGAAATAAATGAACAGACTATTTCAATTTACCCCAATCCAACAACTGGAATTTTAAACATCGATTTTTCAGGAGAGCAGGTTCAACGTTTAACGATTTCGGATGTGGTAGGGAAAAAGGTTTTTGAGAAAAACAAAGTAAATAAAACCGAAGCAATTGATTTGTCGGGCTTTAAAAATGGAATTTACATGCTTATTGTACAAACCGAGGACGAAAACAGGTCATTTAAAATCATAAAAGAATAAATAATTTTATCTTAATCTTGACAGGTTTTTAAACCTTGTCAAGATTAAGATAAAATTATTCCGATAAAGTAAATTATTTCTCCATGTCTTTGAGGTGCAAATCGAGTGCTTTGACCGATATTTGAATCTCCCAAACCGATAAGCCCAGCGAGACAATCATCAACAGCAAACCGATACCAAATACCCAACTGGCCGAAAGCGTAAAATCGATATAAATCAAAAACATTGACCCCACACAAAAGAACAAACTGAGTACTCCTAATATTTGCATCAATTTGGTTAAATAAAGCCGTTGGCGTAAATTTTTAATTTGCGCCAACAAAACAGCATCAGGGTTTTGTTGAAATTTTTCGTACAAGTTGCGAACCAATTGAGCATACCCCAAAAAACGGTTGGTATAAGCCAGTAATATCAGTGAAACTGCCGAAAAAAGTAATGCAGGTGTTGTTAACGTGAGTTTTTCCATGGTTGTTTACTTCAAATTAATTTTCTAATTTTATTAACAAAATTCAAATTTAATAGTTTAATAGCTAAAGGCATTTAATAATGATTAATTAATGGCTATAATTATCGATCTATGGCGAATTGTCTATTTTTGCACGCTACAATTATAACAGAAAACAAGAAATGAAAAAAACGAAGATAGTGGCTACTATTTCCGATTGGAAATGCGAGCCGGAATACATTAAAGCGCTCTACGACAATGGAATGAATGTTGTGCGCATGAACACAGCTCATATAGACCGTGCCGGTGCAACAAAAATTATGAATAACGTACGGGCGGTATCCGATAAAATTGCGATACTGATCGATACCAAAGGTCCCGAAGTCCGAACCATGAATGTTGAAAAAGAAATTGAAGTGGATTTTGGCGATCAAATAAAAATTACAGGCGATTGCTCTCAAACCGACTGTTTGCATGTGAATTATCCGAAATTTGTAACCGACATACATGTAGGCGCTAAATTATTAATCGACGATGGCGAGATTGAGCTTGAAGTAAAATCGAAAGACAATACTTTTTTGTACACCGAGGTAACCAACAAAGGACTTATTAAAAATCGTAAAAGCGTTAACACACCTGGCATCAGCATTAAATTGCCTTCGCTTACCGAAAAAGATAAAGATTTTGTGCTGTTTGCCATCGAAAATAAAATTGAATTCATCGCTCACTCATTTGTACGAAGCAAAGCCGATGTACTCGATATCCAGGAAATATTAAACCTGCATAACAGTTCAGTGAAAATTATCGCAAAAATTGAAAACCAAGAAGGTGTTGACAAAATTGATGAAATTTTGGATGTTGCTTATGGCGTGATGATTGCCCGCGGTGATTTAGGAATTGAAATTCCATCGGAAAAAATTCCATCAGTTTCACGAATGCTGATTAAAAAATGTATCGAGCGAAAGCGTCCCGTAATCATGGCCACACAAATGCTGCACACCATGATTGAGCATCCGCGCCCTACCCGTGCCGAAGTAAGCGACATTGCTAATGCGGTTTATAATCGCACCGATGCAATAATGTTGAGCGGCGAAACGGCTTATGGCAAATACGGTGTCGAAGCGGTGCAAGTTATGAATAAGGTTGCGATGGAAGTTGAAAAAAACAAAGATCGCCGTAACGACATTGAACCGCCTATCAACATGGATACTTCATCGTTTTTAGCAGTCACAGCTATAAAAGCATCAAGCGAGATGAAGACCACGGCCATTGTTACCGATACTTTTACGGGACACAATGCCCGCCATATATCAGCATTCAGAAGTGAAATGCCAGTTTTTGCAAAATGTTACAAACCAAGGGTAATGCGCGAAATGGCTTTATCGTACGGTGTTTTCACTTCATTAATTGAACCTCGCGAAAACCGTGACGAAACCATAAAAGCATGTTTGCGTAGCCTTGTTGATGACAAATGTATCAAAAAAGAAGACACAATTGTTTATGTAGGAAGCAGTTATGGAATCAGAGGCATGGCTTCGTTCCTTGAAATCATTAGAGTTGAAATAGGAATAAGCGCCAATCATACTGAAATAAACGCCATGTTAGAAAAATAACAACTTCAAATTTCAATTGCCTACAAATTATTAAAGCAGGTAGCTACTCATTATTGGGTAACTACCTGCTTTTTAACAATACAACATTCTCAACATGGTGGGTATGAGGAAACATATCAACTGGCTGCACCTTAGTCACTTTGTACAAACCATCGAGCAATTCCAGATCGCGTGCCTGTGTAGCTGGATTACAGCTCACATAAACTATACGATCGGGCGCGGCATTTAAAATTGTTTCAACCACTTTAACATCCATTCCGGCACGAGGTGGATCGGTAATAATTACATCGGGACGGCCATGTAGCGCAATAAAATCATCATTAAGCACTTGTTTCATATCACCTGCAAAAAAATCGGTATTGCTTATATTGTTGATTTCAGCGTTCACTTTTGCATCGGCAATGGCTTCGGGAACATACTCAATGCCCACTACTTTTTTGGCCGAAGCAGCCACAAAATTAGCAATGGTGCCAGTGCCGGTATATAAGTCGTAAACCACTTCATTACCTGTCAACTGAGCAAAATCGCGCGCAACGCAATACAATTTATAGGCCTGTTCCGAATTGGTTTGATAAAATGATTTTGGCCCAATTTTAAACCGAAGACCTTCCATTTCTTCAAAAATATGGTCATTGCCTTTATACAGTAATATATCCTGATCGAGAATAGTATCGTTTCCCTTCTCATTCACCACATACATTAAAGAAGTAATTTCAGGAAAACGTTCATTTAACATCGTTAATAAAGCCTCAATTTTATGGGTTTCATTTTTGAAAAACGAAACAACAACCATTATTTCACCGGTACTTGAAGTGCGAATTATTACATTACGCAATAAACCGGTTTGATTTCTTATATCGAAAAACTCGTAGTCATTTTGTAGGGCAAACTCCCTTATTGCATCACGAATTTGATTCGATGGTTCGGATTGCAACCAACATTTATTAATGTCAACAACCTTATCGAACAGGCCAGGCACATGAAATCCCAAGGCATTTTTTTGCTCTATCTCATCACCTTGAGCAATTTCGTGTTCGGTTAGCCACCTTTTATTCGAGAAAGTAAATTCGAGCTTATTGCGATAAAACTCCGTTTTTTGAGAGCCAATAATTGGCATTATTTCGGGCAATTCAACTTTCCCAATTCGCGTAAGCTGGTCAACTACTTGTTTCTGTTTATAATGAAGCTGTTTTTTGTAAGGTAAATATTGCCATTTACAACCGCCACAAACACCAAAATGCTCACAAAAAGCATCCACCCTATCGGGCGAATACTCCCGATAATTGATGACACGTCCTTCGGTAAAGCGTTTATGCTTTTTTACAACCTGTATATCAACCACATCGCCAGGAACAGCGTGGGGAACAAAAACAACAACATCGTTAACTCTACCAATAGCTTTCCCCTCGGCACCAACATCTACAATGCTTACCTGCTCATAAATCGGTTTTATATTTTGCTTTCGTCTACTCATCTTATTTAAATTTTGGACACAAAAATAATGAATAAATTGTGTTTACAGTGGTTTGAGTAATATCGTAGCTTTATTTCAGCTTCAAACTTTTTTGCCGCCCTATTGTTTTACTTTAAAAATTAAAAAAAATCAAGAATATGAATACCAGTGATTTGACAATTAGAAAACCCACAACCGAAAGACAATCATTTGAAGTTGAACTTTCAAATTTCAACTTTAAAACAGTAAACAAAACAGCATCAGAACTCGAAAAGATTCTCATAATGCCTGATGTTTTGGGTTTTATGAAAATATTTTTTGCATCAAGTTCATTGGGTGTTTCAATTTTTGATCGAAACAAAAAACAGATTGCTCAATTTGGCTGGCAGAAAATTTGTACCGATTTTCACTTTAAGAATTCCGAGACCAATAAAATGTGTAACGAAAGTGAAAAATACTTTTTCAAACATTTTAAACCTAATAAAGCCATAAGCTACAAATGCAAGAATGGTTTGTGGGATATATCATATCCCCTGTATCGAAATAAAACATTTTTGGGATATGTTACTTTTGGACAATTCTTTTACTCAAGCGACCATATTGATAAAACATTTTTTTTAGACCGAGCAAAGCGTTTTAATTTTGACACCGAAGCCTATATCGAGCGCTTAAAAGAAGTACCAATACTCGACGCGCTGAAATTAGAAGCGCACGTTACTTTGTTTCTTAAGATGCTCGATAAGTTAAGTAGCTAATTTTAATGTGGCCCATCAATCTTCAGTAAATCATATAAGGTAGTTTGCTTAAAATAATCAACAACAACGTTGTTTAAACCTCGCCAAAACAACTGCGATTTGCATTTGCTACTTTTATTACATTCGACACTGAGCTTAACACATTCAATTACACAAATACCATTTTCAAATGCATTATGGATATCGAAAATGGTAATTTCAGAAGCCGGGCGTGATAGTGTATAGCCACTTTTTTTCCCTTTTACGTTATTAATTAGGCCAGCAGCTTTTAAGGCCGCGATAATTTGGTCGAGGTATTTGACCGATATATCTTGCTTAGCAGCAATATCTTTTTGCAAAATGCCATTCCCAGTTTGGTTCGAAGCAATTTCGAGCATCGTTCTGATTCCATACCTGGTTTTTGTTGTAAATTTCAAGTTTATAAAATTTTAGTATATTAAGATAACCTATAATCAAACATTTGCAATTAAGGTTAAATACTTATTGTTGACGCCTCAGATAAGCATTTGATACAACAATAAATAGTTACACTTAGTTAATTTGGGTTTAAATTTATATTATTAAATTCAATTCTCGACATTTGAAAAATTGTTCTAATGGGTTATTTCATTTATTCACACTAAATATATCAAGCAAATAACTAATTTGGCCACATTTAAAAATAAACAGATGGATTATAATAAGGTAACATTCAGTATAAAACCCGACAATCAGGACTTTAGAGATATTCTCATGGCATCGTTGGGCGAAGTTGGCTTCGAAAGCTTTGTTGAAAACGATAGTAATGTCGAAGCGTACATTCCTTCAAACATAACTTTTATTGAAAAAATAGACGTTTTAGATTTTGACCCCCTATTTGTGTTTCAATATAAAAACGAAATCATTCCCGAACAAAACTGGAACGAAATATGGGAGAAAAACTACTTCCAGCCCTTGGTTATTGCCAATAAATGTGTTGTTAGGGCACCATTTCACACTGATTACCCCAAATTGGAATTCGAAATAGTGATAGAACCTAAAATGGCTTTTGGCACTGGGAACCACGAAACCACTTCGCTAATGATAGAGCACCTGCTCGAACTCGATATTGCCAACAAAAAGGTACTCGACATGGGATGTGGCACCGGCATATTAGCCATATTAAGTTCGATGTTAGGGGCAAAAAAGGTCACCGCTATCGACATCGACAAATGGTCCTATGAGGCAACTTGCGAAAACAGTTTAATAAACAAATGCAATAATATAACTGCTCATATAGGTAATTCATCAATACTTGGTAACGAAAGTTTTGACTTAATTTTAGCCAATATTCATAAAAATGTACTCATCGATGATATGGCACGATACAACAATGTGTTGATATTGGGAGGAACTTTAATAATGAGTGGATTCTACGAACACGACTTAACTGACATTAAGCATGTTGCCGATTCGTTAAATTTAAAAATGAATATATTTAAAACCAGGAATAAGTGGGTTGCTGTATCATTCACTAAATAACAACCAATTTTAGAAATATGTTTTTCAACACAAAACTTAACATCTACTTAACAGATATGTATGTTTTTCAACATATCTTTGTAACGTTTTTATAAGTTTAGATTTGGTTAGTTTATTATTGGTTAGTTTAGTTGAAAGGATGGATAGTACTCTATCCTTTTTTTTTGAAAAAAAACCGCCTGCGCTGCAGACGGTTCTTACCCCAAAAAACCTAATATATTAAACATCTAAACAAAATAGATCTTTAATAATAGAAACTATTGATCGACAAATCAATAATTACTACCAAAAACAATATTAAAACCATAAAGGTTCATCTAATTTCCAATTAATTATGGATTACTTAATTAATGGAAAAGAACATGTATTTCTGAGTATATTCCAATCAAGCTCTTGCACTCGCATAAAAATCATTCTCTTTCATTAAAATATTTAGTATATTATAACAATTAAAACAAAGTGTAATGAGCAATATTTTTCTTGAATACATGTCGAAAAGAATTAGTGAAATGAACCTTGACGACCATATAGTAGCGCCCGGACCGGTAATTACCATTTCGAGAGCCGCTGGATGTATTGCTGAACAAATGGCCATCAATTTAGCCCATCGCTTAAATAAACTACAACAAACCAACAAATGGAACTTAATCAGCAAGGAAATTCTACATAAAACTGCAGAGAAACTCAATATTCATCCTAAAAAAGTTGAATTATTTTTTAAGATGAATAACCATTCATTGCTCGACGGTATTATGCTTAGCTTCCTGTCGAAAGATTATCAACTCGAAAGAAAAGTTCGCAACACATTAATTAGTGTCATACACCGTTTTGGTGCCGAAGGGCACAGCATAATCATGGGGCGAGGTAGCAGCACCATTTGTTCCGACATCGAAAATGCATTACACGTTAGAATTGATGCCCCACTTGACTGGAGGATCAAAAAAATAATGAAGATGAAGAATTACAATAGAGATGACGCTAAAACTTACGTTATAGATACAGAAAACGATCGGGTTGGCTTTCGCAAAGCAATAAAAAGAAGAGAAGTAAAATGCAACGAGTTCGATATCACTATTAATAAAAGTGTATTTTCGGACAATGAAATTATCGAGATCATAATTACTGCCCTAAAAATGAAAAAAATAATTTAAACTCTACATCATTCCATGTCGTCATTCAATTTCAATAAAGAGGAGCAACAAATTTTAATAGAAGTTTCGCGAGCAACTTTAAAAGAACTATTATTTGGCTCCACTGAAAAGTTAAATGTGGAAATTACAGAAAGCATTTCGCGAAAGTGTGGTGTTTTTGTGTCACTTTATTCCCAAAATCAATTGCGGGGATGTATTGGTAATTTCATTTCAGACTTGCCATTGCACAAAAATATCGAAAAAATGACAATTGCAGCATCGACTAACGATTACCGTTTTAACCGACTCGAACCCGATGAATTTAACAACGTTAGCATTGAGCTTTCGATATTAAGCCCCCTTGAACAAATTTTCTCGTTAGATGAATTAGAATTGGGGAAACACGGAATTTACATAAAAAAGGATTTTCGATCGGGTACATTTTTACCGCAGGTGGCCCACAAAACAAACTGGACAAAAGAAGAGTTCGTGGCACATTGTAGCAACGATAAAGCAGGCTTAGGCTGGACCGGCTGGAAGGAAGCCGAGTTGTTCCGTTATGAAGCATTCATCATCAACGAAAACGCACTTCATAAATAAAGACTCAAGTATTTTATTGTTTACAATTGACTATTTATTATTAATGTTAAGTGCTGATTTAGAACAACCTTGCATTTCATTTTTGATAGATAAATAAATAGTTCTAACGAACTAACACTTTCGATTAAACCAACAGGCCAATTATTTGTTAAAGTTGTCACATCATTATTTCAGAAGATGAAAACGCTACTTATCATTTTAATTATGCTTATGACTTTATCACAATCTAAAAACGAGCTTGCAATATTAGGGGGAGGGTGTTTTTGGTGCACCGAAGCAACATTTAGAACTATCGAAGGTGTAGTGCAAGTTTTACCAGGCTATTCGGGCGGCGAACTTAAAAACCCGAGTTATAGCGACGTTTGCTCAGGCGAAACTGGTCATGCCGAAGTGATCAGCATCGAATTTGACCCCAACAAAGTTACTTTTGAGCAATTATTGGGGGTGTTCTTCGCCACCCACGACCCAACTACCCTTAACCGACAAGGTGCCGATGTGGGAACACAATACCGTTCAGTTATTTTTTACACTTCCGAAGAGCAGAAACATACAGCTGAATGCGTAATTAATCGGCTAAATGCCAGCAACCAATTTAAAAAACCAATTGTTACTGAAATTACGGCCTTAAATATATTATACGCCGCTGAGAATTATCATGAAAATTATTTTGAGAAAAACCCTAATCAACCGTATTGTAGAATTGTTATAGCACCTAAAGTTGAAATGTTAAAAAGTAATTTTGATTATATGCTAAAAAAATGAGAGCCTTCGAAACACCCTTCGAAAGCTCTACTCTTAATTAATTATTCTCTATTGTTTATTGAATAGGTGTCAAATTTGACCACAATTCATCAAGAATAGATTGAACCATTGACCAATTTTCAATCTCGTCTTGCAAAGCTTTACGTCCTTTTTTGTTAATCGCGTAATACTTTCTGTGACGTCCGTTATCGGCCATCTTCCATAATGATTTAATTAAACCATTTTTTTCCAACTTGTGTAAGACAGGATATAAGCTTCCTTCTTTCCATTCGATTTGATTTCCAGAAAGTTCTTTAACTTTCTGCATAATCTCGTAACCATAACTCTCATTCTTATCCAGAATTGAAAGTATGATTGGAACAGCAGATGCTCCAACCAGTTCTTTTGAAATTTTACTCATAATATAAATAATTTTAATACATTAGTAATGTAATAACAAAATATTAATATTTAAAAATCATGATAAAAATAGGAATAAAAAAAACACTTAACAAAGCATTAAAGATATTAATTATAATATATTTCACATTTTTAATAAGAAACCACTATTTTTACACAAAATTTGATTTAAAATATGCTACCTAAATTTCTAATGGCCGATAATTCACAAGAATTGCCTGATACAATTTTTGTGGTTCACACCGAAATACCACGGTTTATCATCGAGAGTGATATCGATGATTTTTACAGCAACCAAGTTATTCATTGGATTGATGAAAAACCCAACGATGATGATTACATCGAACAACTTGTTGAAGATGCCGATGACTTTTTGGAAACGGAGTTTCAAAGCCAAGAAGATTTATACGACGATGAAATTGGCTTAAATTAATCAAGCCCTTTCATTGTTAGTTGGATTCTTTTTCGGAGCAGGTCAATTTCTAAAACTTTGACCTTTACTTGTTGGTTTATTTTTACAACTTTATTCGGATCGTTGACAAAGCCCTCCGAGAGTTGTGATACATGAACCAATCCGTTTTCCTTGATACCAACATCGACAAAAGCGCCAAAACGTGTAATATTGGTGATGAGCCCAAATAAAACCAATCCGGGTCTTAAATCGTTAATGGTTTTAATATTTTCGTCGAATTCAAAAAATTGAATTTTTTCGCGCGGGTCACGACCTGGTTTAGCCAATTCATTCACGATGTCGGTCAAGGTGGGCAGTCCAATTTTATCGCTCACAAAATCATTTAGTGTTATTAGTTTTCGTAGGCTTTCGGAATCAATTAAGCTTTTTACGTCGGTATTTAATTTTTTAGCCATTTGGTTAACCAGGTGATATGACTCGGGGTGAACAGCCGAATTATCAAGTGGGTTCGAAGCATTGGCAATGCGCAGGAAACCAGCCGACTGTTCAAAGGCCTTGGCTCCCAGCCGGGCAACTTTCTTAAATTGTTCTCGCGAAGTAAATTCCCCGTTTTCTTTTCGATAATCGACAATATTTTGCGCCAGTTGTGGCCCCAGTCCCGACACATAAGTCAACAAACTTGTGCTGGCCGTATTCACATTTACCCCCACACGATTAACACACGACTCAACAACTGTATCTAACTCTTGTTGCAAAAGCTTCTGGTCAACATCGTGTTGATACTGCCCTACTCCAATCGATTTAGGCTCAATTTTAACCAACTCGGCCAGGGGATCCATTAGTCTGCGTCCAATTGAAACCGATCCTCGTACCGTAACATCGTAATTAGGAAACTCATCGCGGGCAATTTTTGAAGCCGAATATATCGAAGCACCATCTTCGTTGACCGAATAAACTTGAATTTCGCGATTGAAACGGAGGTATTTAATAAATTGCTCGGTTTCGCGCCCGGCGGTTCCGTTCCCAACGGCAATAGCTTCTATTTTATAGGCTTCAACCATGGTTGATATTTTCTTGGCCGACTCGCGTACTTCGCGCTGTGGCGGATGCGGATAAATTGTTTCGTTGTGTAACAGGTTTCCCGTTTCGTCGAGACAAACCACTTTGCACCCCGTTCGGTAGCCCGGATCAATTGCCAACACTCTTTTTTGCCCTAAAGGTGAAGCCAGTAATAACTGTCGAAGGTTTTCACTGAAAACCGTAATTGCTTCAATATCGGACTTTTGTTTCCATAGTTGGGCAAACTCTGTTTCGATCGAAGGCAACAACAGCCTTTTGTATCCATCCTTAACTGCCAGATTTACCTGTTCACGACAACTTGTATTACCGCGTAAAAAAACATTTTCGAGTTTTTCTATTGCTGATATTTCGTCAATTGAAATTGAAATTTTCAAAAAACCTTCTTTCTCGGCACGCCTAACAGCCAAATACCGGTGCGAAGGACAACGTGAAAGTGGCTCACTCCACTCAAAATAATCGCGATATTTTTGAGCCTCGGCATCTTTTCCCTTCACAAGTTTTGATTCGAGTACAGCCGATTTTTTAAATAACCAACGCACGGCATCCCTAGCCCTTGAGTTTTCGCTAACCCACTCTGCAACAATATCGCGAGCTCCGGCCAACGCATCATCAACGTTTTCTACTTCATCATTAATAAAACCACGGGCCTTTTTCTCTATTTCCCATTCAAACTGATCCATCATTATTTTGGCAAGTGGTTCAAGTCCCTTTTCTTTTGCAATAGTAGCACGGGTTCTCTTTCGGGGTTTATAAGGAAGGTAAATATCTTCGAGCAAAGCCGCATCGAAAGTGTTGTCGATTTTTATTTTCAGTTCGGGAGTCAACAATCCCTGCTCATTGATTGTTTTTAAAATTGTACTTTTACGACTGTCCAATTCAATGTAGTAATTGTATTGTTTCTGGATTTCGGCAATTTTAAGTTCGTCCAGACTGCCGGTAAGTTCTTTTCTATACCTTGCAATGAATGGGATAGTTGCCCCGCTGGTCAACAACAGAATGGTATTGTTCACTTGATTTAAATCAATACCTGTTTTGGCCGCTACCAGTTCATTTATCTTGTTGTTCATTATTTAAAAGGTTATGAAATGTTAATTTTTATCTATTTTAAAAAGATGTTCATCAAAAAAAAGTAATTATTTTGATAATTTGAAAGTAAAACTACTAAAATTGATTGCAGCAGCATTGCTTATTTCTATATTTGTATGTTTTCAATATTATAATATAATCAAACAAAACGATATTCAATAACACAATGAAGAAGTATTTTAAACTAATAATACTGGGAATGTTTTCGGGTTTATTTTTATTTAACTCATGTATTCCCATGAGAAACTACGTTTACCTACAAGGAGATGTGCCCGAAATTAAATCAGACTTAGTTCAAACCGATTCATACCGAATACAACCGGGCGACAACCTCTATATTCAGGTGATTTCAAACGACGATCTTTCAGCTTATTTTAATTTAAGCAGCACCGACCGTTACCTGAACAACGATGCTGCAATTGAATTAAGCAGTTATAAAGTTGATAGTAATGGTGATATCGATTTCCCCTATCTTGGAATCGTTCATGTTGAGGATTTAAAAACCCAACAAATTAAAGAAATTATCAGTAAAGGTGTAGCCGAAATGTTAATTCAGTATTCGGTGGTTGTAAAATTGGTAAACCGGAACATATCGTTGTTGGGCGAATTTAATGCCCCCGGAACCTATAGCTTATACAAGGACAGGGCCACTATATTTGAAGTCATTGGAATGGCAAAAGACATTACCGACTTCGGAAACCGAAAAAAAGTAAAAGTTATTCGTCATATAAAAGGCGAAAGAATTGTTACCTCACTCGATTTAACTTCGACCGAAATATTCAACAGCGAATTCTATTATATTCATCCTAACGATGTGATTTTTGTTGAACCCTCAAGTAGAGTTTTGGGTGCTAAAACCTTACCATTTGCAACCATTTTAACCTCAATCAACACCATTGTATTATTATATAATGCAGTTGACAGCTACATTGTTAAAAAACAATAACACTAACAATTAATTTCTCATGGATAATAATAACACACAAAATAATTTCAACAACACTGACGAAGAAACCATAGACTTACGTAAAATATTCAATTATTTTATTGGAAACATTCATTGGTTTATTATTTCGGTGGTAGTAACTTTAGGTATAGCACATGTAGTAAACCGCTACACCACAAGAATTTACAATATTTCAACAACTATTTTAATTGAAGACAACACGAAAGGTTCTTCGTTATTTGGGAAAAATGTAGGTGGTAGTTTAGATATGTTGTCGGGTTTTGGGATGTACCCATCACTACAAAATTTCGAAAATCAATCAATCATTATTCAATCCTACAGTCAGATTCGCCGCACCATTGATAATCTCAATTTTGAAGTATCGTATTATCGTCAAGGACGTATTTCTAAAAACGAAATATATAATCAAAGCCCTTTTGAAATTATATATTTCACCGATCACCCTCAAATTCTAAATGCTAATTTTAATGTTTCAATTGATAATGATGGTTTTATTAATCTTTCGATAGATGAGAAAAGTAAATTTATTTATAATTACGACAATGACGAAATACTTGGAAAAGTAGGATCGATCGAATTTAAAAAACAAATAAAACCAGGCGAAAGGGTTCAAACTGAATTTTTTGATTTTTATATTAAAATAAAAAAGAATTTCGACCCCAATGAAGTCAATAATTATTTTTTCTTTTTTAATGCTCCGCATTTTTTAACACTTGCCTATCAAAACAAATTATCGCTTGAGCCCATGGCCAAAGGTGCATCAATGTTAAAAATAAGCATCGAAGATAACAATACAGCCAAAGCAGTCGATTTTTTAAACATGCTTTCTAATGAGTATTTATTGCGCAACCTCGAAAAGAAAAACGAGCTGGCGAATAATACCATTCATTTTATTGACACACAACTCGATACCATTTCAAAATCGTTAAATATTGCTGAAACCGACCTTGAAACCTTCCGCTACAAAAACAAAGTAATGGATTTGTCATTTCAGGCGCAACAAATTTTCGAACAGCTTCAAAAACTGGAAGATCAAAAAATGGCACTCGAAATGCAGGCCGGATACTATCAATATTTACTCGATTATATTGAAGAAAACCAGGATGCTGAGTCAATTTTAGCCCCATCGGCAATGGGAGTGCAAGATCCACTGCTTAACCAATTAATTTTAGAAATCAACCAACTTTCGATTGAAAAATCATCGCTAACAAATATCAAAAAAGGCGCTGATTTAATGCCTCTACAACGTCTCGATGCCAATATTCGAAATGCAAAAAACAACATTTATGAGAATGCATTAAACTTGGTAAAAAACGCAAAATTCTCATTACGCGAAATAAATAAGAGAATAGCCGAATTAACACGGAGCATCAATAACTTGCCTGAAACAGAACGCGAGCTATTTGGTATTAAACGTAAATTTGAGTTAAACGATAATCTTTACACCTACTTGCTCGAACGCCGTGCTGAAGCACAAATTGCCAAAGCATCGAATTCACCCGACAACCAGGTTATTGATTTTGCAATGACATTGAACGGGGGAAGACCAATTAAACCAAAATCGATGATTAACTACCTCATTGCATTAATGTTGGGCTTAATTATACCGGCAGTATCAATTGCTTTGAGCGAATATTTTAACATGCGAATTGATTCACCCGACAAAATAAAGCAGATAACCAACAAACCTATAATTGGTTATATTCCCAATTCGGGCGAGGCAGCCAACATTAATATATTCGACAATCCTGATTCACCTTGGGCTGAATCGTTCAGAATAGTCAGAACAAAAATGCAGTTCATCACTAAAAACATTGAACACCCTGTGATAATGATTACATCGTCGATTCCTGGCGAAGGCAAATCGTTTATTTCAATTAATCTGGCTTCGGCCAATGCACTCACCGGCAAAAAAACGGTTTTAGTTGGAATGGACCTCCGCAGACCTCAATTGGCACAGCGCTTTGGACTTGATAAAGACATGGGGTTCACTAATTATTTAATTGGCGAAGCAACATTGGATGAAATTATACAAAAAACACAAAATCCATTTCTTGATATAATCCCATCGGGCGTTATACCTCCAAACCCTGCCGAATTAATCGCCGACAATAATACAGCTCTTTTTATCGAAGAAATTAAAAAACGATATGATTACATCATTATTGACTCGGCTCCAATGTCGCCCGTATCCGATTCGCATCACCTGGCGCGTTTAGTTGATGCAACTATATTTGTTGTTCGCGATAAATACACGCACCGGCAAGCATTTGCCAACTCTATCGAAGAAGCTGCCAATATCAATATCCAGAATTTATCGATAATAATGAATGACATTAAGTTGAGTAAACGTAGAATTGGTGGGAGCTACGGATATAACTACGGATATAAGTATGGGTACAAGTTCGGCTATGGATATGGCTATGGAAATTTTGATAAAAAAGCAAAAAAGAAAAACCATAAAAGCTAGACAATTCTATTTATACCATTTTATTTTTCCGGCATATTTGAAATGTGGATCAATCATCAGAATAAATACTGGCATGCTGTTTACACTAAGTCGAGAGCAGAAAAAAAAGTAAAAGTTGAATTCGATTTTCAAGGAATAGAATCTTACCTACCTTTACAGCGAAAGCTCAGACAATGGAGCGATCGTAAAAAATGGGTTGAAGTGCCGTTGATATCGGGTTACGTTTTTGTAAAAGTAAACCGGTTCGAATACGAAAAAGTATTACAAACAGCAGGTGTTGTTTCTTACGTTCGTTTTGAAGGTACAGCAGCAATTATTCCTGACCAACAAATTGAATCAATTAAATTGCTTTTACGCGATAGTAATATCGAAGTTTCTGTAAGCCACAAGAATATTCACAAAGGCGATAAAATTGAAGTGATTGGTGGCCCGCTTATGGGTTTAAATGGAACCCTAATTACCATCAAAGGAAAGAAAAGGGTCGCAGTATTGCTCGACCAACTGAATATATCGCTCACTTTTGAACTGCCCATAAATGAGGTACGAAAGCTTGATTGATACCTTCTTGTGTAACTTATTATAAAGTATTATAAAATTCATTGAACGTAATTTCAATATTACATTTGGGATTGTTGTAATTTTATACTCCACAAAATCAATATCGATTTAGAATGAAAAACGCGCTTTTACTTACTGGTGCAGCTGCCCGTATTTCACAAGAAGTTGCACTGCTCGATAAATTAATTGAAAAGAAAGGTCTTGAAATTAAACCAGACAATACCATGTTGGCAGGTTTTAGCTCAGGCGCACTCAATATTGGAGCAATCAATTCATGCTTTAAAAAAGAACAAGCACTCTCGTGGGACAACTATTATAAACAAGAAATCTTATTTAAATTAGAGACTAAGAATATTTTTACGATCAACAAGTTTGTACCAGTAAATACCACCCCACTTCGTAACCTAATTAGTTCATTTTTTGATATGGCCACAATCTCAAAACTCCACGATTGTAGCTTTGATTCGTTTGTTCTGGCTTTTTCAATCAGAAGACTGACTACGGTTTGGGCCTCAAATTGTTATAACAGACATAAGGGGGTTAACATTACCGATTTATTGATGGCGAGCTCGGCCATTCCAATTATATTTCCCGACCAAACCATCAACGTTAAAAATACTAACCGTACAAAACATTTTATTAAGGGGAGTTTTGTGGATGGAGGCACTGGTGGTTCGTTTAAAAAGTTTGAGAAACACTTGAAAAAGTATACCAAACAAAAAGGACAGTTTGAAAATCTTTATATCATTTCACCAATGCGCCAGATTTCTGATGAAGATTTTGACGAGCTGAGCAAATTAATTCCTGCAAAGGAATACTTCCGAATCGATTTGAAAGACCTGGGTATTTTAAAAATCTTTCTCGAAATGATTTCACAAAACGGGTTCGACACTTTTGTGCGACGACTAAATAAATGGACTTTGAAAAACAAAATTGCCGAAAATATATTCATTTGCATTCCTGAAATGGAAGATAATTACCCATTGCTAAATTTCGACAAACAAAAGGCACAATACGATTCAGTTTGTAAATGGGTTGACGAAAACCCCGATAAACTGGCCATACCGCTCAATGAATACGTTAAACGCTTCGAAAAAGAACCACTACGCGAAATCACACGCGGGATAAGACGAAAAATGATTCACCGTGTTCGAAGCATTATCAATCGATAAATATTGTAGCTATCGAAAAACAAAACCTGTCTCAAATTCATGAAGCAGGTTTTGTTGAATTTACACCATTGGTGTTTATTGGTTTTCAAGTTGTCTATCGTTCTCCCGCCTGATGGCTAAATCGCGTTCGATGGTTTCCATCGTCTTTTTATCGAGTTGATAAAAATAAATAAAAACAGCCGAAACTAAAGCTCCAATAGCAGGTACAATACTCAACATGTATTTAATACCATTGATGGTTTCGGGTGATTGTACCATATTGGCTTTAAATCCATAAAGAGCTAACAACCATAAGGTTATTGAGCCACCTAAAGTCCATCCAAGTTTTTGGGTCATACTCGATGCCGAAAATACCAAGCCCGTAGCCCTACGACCCGTTTTCCATTCCGAATAATCGGCCGTATCGGCATACATTGACCATAAAAGCGGGAAAATCATTCCGGCACAGAAGCTAACCAAGGCTTGTAATACATACACATAAACAATCGCTTCTTTGTTACACCAATAAAACATCACACTCAAAACAGCCGCACCAATCATGGCGAATAAAAATGTTTTACGTTTTCCCAAACGGGCCGATATTGGTTTAGCCATTATCACTCCAAGCATATTGGTGGCCTGTCCTAAAAACAAATAAAAGGTACTGTAGGCAATTGTTACCGAAGAAAATATTACCGACGATTCGTTTTGAATATCGTTGCTAATAAAATATTTGAAGTAGTACAAAGCAACCCCATCGCGAACTGAATTAAAAATAAGGGTCATAACACCTGCACCCAACAACACGAACCAAGGGCCGTTTTTCATCAGGTTTTTAAAATCTTCTTTTAAGTTATTTTGTTGTGATACCGAAGGTTTAACCCGTTCTTTTGTCCACGAAAAGGTCATCATAAAAAATAATACTGCAATGGCACCAATAACAACCATGGTAAACTGATAGGCTGAGCTAACACCCACCGTTTTGCTGAAAAAACCGACCAAGGGTTGAAAAATAGCGACTACCAAAAGGCTACCACCAAAAGCAAAAATCATACGGTACGAAGCCAGACTGGTTCGTTCGTTCGAATTGGCTGTCATTACACCTAACAAGCTAGCATACGGAACATTAATGGCCGTATAAACCATCATCATTAAGGTGTAGGTTACGTACACGTAAATAAGTTTACCTGTTTCACTTAAATCGGGAGTTGTAAATAACAACACACCAATTACTCCAAATGGAATTGAAACCCACAATAAATAGGGCCTGAATTTTCCCCATTTGGTATTGGTACGATCACCAATAATGCCCATTAATGGGTCGTTAGCAGTATCCCAAATTCGGGTAAGTAAAAACATAGTTCCGGCAGCTGCTGCCGATATTCCGAGTACGTCGGTATAAAATATGGCCAAGTAGAAAGTGAAAATTTTCCAAAACATAGACGAAGCGGCATCGCCCATCCCATATCCGATTTTTTCTTTTAATGTAACTTTGCTGTTCATTACTGTTTTTTAAGTTGCCAAACGAAATTAGAAAAACGCAGTATTAAAAAATTAAAACTACTGACTCTCCTGAAAGATTTATTTAAAACTATTTTTTAAGTCGGGTGCAAACTTCTATCAATGCCCTTGAATTGTGATACGGACATTTCCAAAATCCAATTTTTTCCTCTTCCATGTAAGGTTCACCATCTTTATCAACACGCCAATACCACTCGCCTACTTTGTTGTCGAGAACTTTTAAGGAGATAAAATTCCAAACTCTTTCGGCTTCGTCAAGGTATTTTTGATTGCCAGTAATTTGCCAAGCATTAACATAACCAACCATGGCTTCGGCCTGTGGCCACCAATGTTTATCGGTATCGAGATGTTTACCTTCGCGTTCGTTAAACAACGAACCATCAATATCGACTCCTTCACTTTGAGTTACATCAACCATGCGCAAGGCCATTTCGTTTACCTCTTTAATTAGGGCGAGATCACCTAATTCCTCGGCAGCTTCGACCAATAACCATGAGCCTTCAATATCGTGACCATACGAAACGGTACTTGTTTTTACAGTCCAGTCAGAATCGAATAAAAGGTTGAAATGAGCTGTTTCCTTATCGATAATACGATCGAGAAAAACACGGATTATTTGTTCGATGCTTTTTGCAAGAATTGGATTTTTCCAACAACGATAAAGGTTGGTATAAGGCTCCAAAATATGCAAATGGGTATTCATCGATTTTGGCCAGTTGGCTTCTTTTATACTTAATCGCATATCATCCAACCGATTCCACTTTTCGTCTAAGGCTTCGATGTAACCTCCATGCTGTTTATCCTTAAAATTCTTTTCGATGGTCCAAAAAAGCTCTTGTGCCAACAACAAGGCCTTTTCGTTTAAAGTTGCCCTGTAATATTCCGAAAGTCCATATATGGCAAACCCTTGTGCATAAGCCTGTTTACGGGTATTCACTGGCGTACCTTTGGAGTCGAGTTCCCAATACACACCACCATTAACCTTGTCGATAAAATATTGAGTAAAATAATCGAAGGCCCGATTGGCCATTTCAAGGTGTTTTTCGTTTTTGGTGTAATTGTAAGCAGCCGAAAACGACCATAAAATTCGGCCATTCAGAATGGCTCCTTTATTGGCATTTTTCACTACTTTTCCATAACCATCGATTGAACCTACAAAACCCCCGTTAATTGTATCTGGAGTATTGTCAATCCAATATTGCAAAATATTATCGAGCTCCTCTTCGTGAGCAATTATAATTTCTGAAAATGCTCTTTTCATGCCTATTTCAATTGTTTATTAGCATCAATTAATTGGTTAATGGTATCAACCGATAAATGGGAGTGCAAGCGATCTTCGGGCGTATTTAAACAGTAATCGATCAATTGATCAATGGTAGTAGTTGCCACATGCATGCGCGTATCGGACGAAGCATAGTAAATAAAAACTTTTCCATCTTCATCGGCAATCCAACCATTGGTGAAAACCACGTTGGAAACATCGCCCACCCGTTCTTCTTTAAGCGGAGCAATAAAAAAGCCACCGGGTTTATGAGTTATTTTGGTAACATCGTTTTTGTCCGACATGAAAACGTAAAGCACGTATCGCAAACCGGCAGCCGTATTCCGAACGCCATGAGCAAGGTGCAACCATCCTTTATCGGTATATATTGGATGTGGCCCTTGTCCATTTTTTACTTCGTAAACTGTGTGGTAGGTTTTGCTATCGATAATATTTTCGTCGGGTACTTCAGCATTTTCAATGGTTTTGGAAAGCCCCCAGCCAATTCCCCCACCTTTACCGGTGTCGATAAATCCATCTTGTGGACGGGTGAAAAAAGCATATTTTCCATCAACAAATCTCTCAAAAAGAACGACATTACGTTGTTGCCCTCCGTGCGAAATTAAATCGGGCAGGCGCTCCCAGTTCAGAAGGTCTTTGGTACGAACAATCCCTGCTGCAGCTGTTGCGCTCGATGTATCACCTTCGGGAGCGTTTGGATCTTTTCTTTCGGTACAAAATACACCATAAATCCAACCATCCTCGTGTGACGTTAGTCTCATATCGTAAACGTTGGTATCCCATTCGTTGGTTTGAGGAATTGAAATGGGACGATCCCAAAATTTGAAGTTGTCGATTCCGTTGGGGCTTTCGGCTATGGCAAAAAACGATTTACGATCGTTGCCTTCAACCCTGACCACTAATATGTATTTACCCTTCCACTTAATGGCTCCCGAGTTAAAAGCAGCATTGAAACCAATGCGTTCCATGAAAAATGGATTGGTAGCCGGATTGTAATCGTAACGCCAATGCAATGGCACATGCTCGCGTGTTAAAATTGGATTTTTATAACGGTTATAAGTTCCGTTAGTACTAAAAAGCATTTCGTTCTTACAACTAACTAATTCATTGTGTGTTGCTTCAATATTATTTTTTCTTTTTTCGAATAATGATGTGCTCATATTTTATTATTTATTAATCCTTATTGATTGTTATTATCTGTCACCTTTTTATAATCGTCTAACAAAAGTATCATTTTATCATTAACAAAAACTTTGAAATCAGTGCTCTGTTCATGCCCTTTGTAAGGCACATTAAAAATATCAAAATTTTTATTTTTCCACACCATAACATAGGCCAATGAGCGGCATTTTTCGTTGGCTTTCAATACAGGCAGTAAATTTGTTGTGAACCAATTATTGATTTTCAACTGATTATTTCCTGTTTCGGTAAAAGCTGATATTTTATTTTTCTTGTTCGCCAAATTTACAATAAATGAAATTCTTTGAACAATTAAATCAAGTCGATTAGTGATGAAATCGTTGTAATCATTCAATCCTAAAATATCAACAACATCGTCGCCGGGATAGCGGGTCAAATACTCTTGCTCAAAGTTTTGCCCTACATTGGGTGAATAGGCAATTAAAAGGTTTTTGAGCCCTTTTTCGTCCCTTAAATAATTCACAGTAAAACGGAATAACGAAATAAACTCTTCGTTGGAACATGTCGATGTCCCCCACCAAAACCAATCAGCATTCATATCGTGCCAGGGCCGAAATATTAATGGAATTGGATTATTATCGGTTGTTTTCAATGACCCCAAAAATTCAGCAATAAAGTCGAGTTTATTTATCAGCAGTTGATGGTTTTTACCGGTTGGCAACATCGATTCTACATCGGGATTGTTCAATATCCAAGCGTCATAGCCGCTTATCGGATTTTTGGCATGCCAACTAAAAGTGTTTATACCACCAAGAGAATTAACGTATTTCACATAACTTCTTATCGAGTCGAATGGTACATTGTCTATATTATTTTGCTCGCCAATATGGCCCAGTTCCCAACCAAACATAGCAGGATACTGTCCTGCTAAATCCTTAACATTAGAGCGATATGGATCGGTGTCACAATTTTCTCCAAACGAAAAAACATCCTGATGGCCAAAAATAATATAATCAGTACCAAGTGCTTTTAGTTGAGACCTGAGTTTTATCGCGGGTTCATTTATAGCAACATCGGTTTTACCGGTGCAAGCAGTAATTAATATCAACAAAACCAGTAATAAAGATTGTTGGTTCATTTATAATTGAATTGAACCACAAGAATAAGTCTAATAACGATGAACCAACACGCTCATAAGTGTCATATTTGGGGGGCACAAATAAAACCCCGAAAAACAACCAAGGGGTTAACATCTCAAAAAGGGTGGATAAACCTATCAGAGCAACATGTAAGCAACTATTAATCTGAACAATAAGCGATATAGGAGATTCATAACTCTCCAAAATATAAAAAACTTCCCTCGGCAATAATATTTATAATTTGTATAATTGTGCTTTAATTAATCGGAATTCATTTTAATTTTTTAGAATAAACAAGATGACCAATACTTCATTAAAAATTATAGCCATTCTGTTCATATTTTCCATGTCGTGCAAAAACAATTCAGCATTAAAAACAAACACCGAAAAAGCTATAATGGATCAACCAACCGAAAACCTTTTCAATAATCTGAAAAAAATAGCGGATCAAGGGAAAGTAATGTTTGGTGCTGCCAACCCTACTACATTGATGTACAAGGAAACTCATATTTTTGAAGGCTTTGAAAATTCAGATACCAAAGAAATAACCGGCCAAAATCCGGCTGTTTACGAAAGCGATTTCATGTGGCACAGCGATCCTAAACTTGTTGCTCCCGATAAAACAGCATCGATAAAAGCATTTGAAAGAGGCGCTGTAATTGCATATTGCTGGCACTTGCGCGGAAAGGAAAGCGATTCGTTTTATTCAAAAAGTGAAGATGGTTTTACCGCGGATAAAGAGTTACTCAAAAAAATTGTTGCAGGCGGAACCCGTGATGATAATCCCGAGCTGAACTGGCTCTACACTAAACTCGATACATTGGTAATTGCAACAATTAAAGAATTTGGGTTCCCGATAATTTTTCGCCCATGGCACGAAATGAATGGCGGTTGGTTTTGGTGGGGAAAAGATAATTGTTCCCCCGATGAGTATGTTCAACTTTATCGGATTACCGTTGATTACATGCGTACTCAAGGTTTAAAAAACGTGCTTTATGCCTGGAGCCCCGACACTAAATTAACCATGGAATATTACCCCGGCGATGAATATGTCGATATATTGGGCCTCGATATTTACGAAATGGGCGTTGTTCATTACAAAACCACCGAAATGGTAGTCGAAGAACTGACAAAAATGACCGACTATGCAACAGCTCATGGCAAAGTTGCTGCCATTACCGAAACCGGATTAAGGATTCAAAACGGCATTTATTACTACCCTAACGAAACCCCCGATTATTGGACGAAATATGTTTTAGAAACTATTTTGAGCAACGATAAAACGAACAAGATTGCATGGGTATTGAGCTGGTACAATGCCGATTGGAGCAAACAACGCAAATCACAATTTTACTTCCCCTATCGAGGACTCGAAAATGATTTTGAAAACGGACAAGCAGCCATCGATGACTTTATTGAGTTTTATAAGCACCCGGCAACCATGTTCGAAGACGATTTACCCAATATGTATAATTAATCAACATCACATTAGTTTCCTCTTTTTTTATTCAATTTGTAGCCTAAAAAACACTATTTTAGGTGTCTGTGTATTTGATTTTTTACATTCGTGTAAAAAATTTATTTTTAATTATTTTTTTGAACTTGAACATTACGGGAAATAAGTGATGATAGAATTAAAATTTCTAAAAAAACTATTTATTGTTATAATAATAGCATTTGCAGCAATTGGCCATACTGATGGTAACAATCTTAAAATTGAAAAACTAGCCATTGAAACCAACTTGCCCGAAGGTGCGGTTAATTGTATGGTTCAAGACAGCACCGGTTTTATTTGGATAGGCACTTGGAAAGGCTTGTACCGATACGACGGCTATAATGCAATCAATTTTTCGGCCATCAACAGCGAGTTTAACGCGCTTAAAATTGGTGAGTTACACATTCATGGAAACGATCTTTGGGTTGGTACTTTTGTGAGTGGCTTATTTAAAATCAACCTTTTGACCTATCAAATAACCCGCTATCACAGTTCTTCCGAAAAGTGTTTCCAAATTCCCGACAACAACATTATTTCAATAATGGTAATGCCCGATAATACGGCGTTTGTTGGAAGCGAACGCGGAGGTATGCTTATTATTTCGCCCGATGGTTGTGTATCAAAAATATATGATCTGGAACAAAATCCCGAAGTATTACTAAACAATCAGGTGACTAAGATACTACCCTTTAACAGTGAACAGGTGATAATTGGTAACTACGGGTTATTGCTTTTCAACAAGAATACTGAATCGGTTCGACAAATAAAACACCCTTTGCTTGAAACCTATATTTCCGACATTATAGAAATTAAGCCCCTAACCTATTTGCTGACTACACTCGAAAAATTGTTGATAGTTGAGCTGAATAACCAAAACGTACAAGTTAAACTACTGCTCGACCAACGGGTAAATGCTATCGAAAAGAATGGAAACGATTACCTGCTGGCCACCAACAACGATGTTTACGTATTTAACGCCAAAAGCCAAACAATCGACGATTTTCATTCACATGATATTATTAAACAATCGAAGCTTAAAATCAACTGTTTTTTAACAACCCACGACGAAGCCCTGCTTTCGGGCACCGAAAGTGGTCTGTATTCTATTTTTGGACGTAGCCAACAGTTTAAACACATTGAAAGTGACAGGGAAAACGAAAGTTCCGATATTATTAGTTCAATTGAAAAATGGAACGGATTATTCCTCGCCGGTAATTGGGGCGAAGGTTTAATGAAACTCGATCACAAAACACAAACCCTTGTTCCCCTTAAATTCAAAAACCACAACTCCCCTTCACCCCGTTTTATTTTTGCCATGAAAACTATAAACGAATCACTTTGGTTTTCAGCAAAAAATGAATTGGGTATTTTTAAAATCGAAAATGAATCAGAACCCTTTCAATTAAAGCACTATCAAAGTTTTAAAAGTTTAAATAACGAATATGGCACCTACACGGTAACTTGTATTGTGAATAACAACCAATCAATTATGGTAGGAACATGGGAAGGTTTATTGTTTATTTATAACCCTTTGACCGATGAATTTGAAATTATTAAAGATCGAAACGGGCAGCTGCCTTCCTCGCGCGACATGTCAATTTTCTCTATACTTGACGATAAAAATGGCTACACTTGGGTAGCCCTCAGCGGTGGTGGTGTTATTAAAATGAAAATTGACAACAACACCATTGTTTCACAAGAAATTATAAGCAGCCAAAATGGTTTAACAAATAATTTTACGACTACAATTTTCCAAAGCCGAAATCAAAAAATTTGGATTGGTACCGAAGCCGGCCTTTCGGTTTACACCAATGGAGAATGTGAAAATCTTTATGATAAAGACATTGTTTTCGATATTCAATCGATTGTTGAAGACCCGATAGGTTTTTTATGGATTGGGACACAAAAAGGCTTGGTACGTATCAACTCGAACAATACCGATGAACCTTATAAACACTTTGATGTATCGGACGGACTCAAGAACAAATCATTTTATTTGAACAGCTACTATGTCGATAAGGAATACAATACCTATTTTGGCGGTTATAACGGAATCGATTTTTTCATGCCCTACAAAATTGAGTTTAATTATAAAAAATCGACACCTAAACTTACTAATTTTCAACTTTTTAACGAAAATACTTTTCCAAATATCACCAATGGAGCAAGCCCTCTTGAACAAAATATCACCACAACAACTTCAATCCGCTTAAAACATAACCAAAATACTTTTTCGTTTGAGTTTTCGAACCTCGAATACCAAAATCAGGATAAGTGCCAGTTTGCTTACAAGCTTGAAGGAGTAGATCTCGATTGGAATTATCGTGACGCCAAACAAAGGATTGCCTACTACACTAAACTTTCGCCCGGAACCTACACTTTTCATTTAAAAAGCACCAATAACGATGGTTTATGGTCCGACGAAAAAGTAAAACTCACCATTTCGATTCTCCCACCAATTTGGGCTTCAACATTGGCCTACATCGTTTATTTTGTTGGAGCTATGTTTTCAATTTTTGGTTTTATTTTCTTTCAAATGATGAAAGTGCAAGAAAAGCACCATCAAAAACTTAAAGAAGTAGAACATGAAAAACAAAAAGAACTTGACGAACTCAAACTTCGATTTTTCACTAATATCTCGCACGAATTCAGAACTCCCTTAACCCTGATATTAGGTCCGCTGGCTCGCTTACTCGAAAACGAACGCAATAATCCATATAAAGAAACACATTTAATGATATTCAGAAATGCGAGCAGATTATTGCAATTAACCAACCGAATACTTGATTTCAGAAAAAACGAAAAAGACCAATTAAAACTCAAGGTACAGCCTACCGATATTTCAAATTTCTTTTACAATATTTTCTTGTTTTTTAATTACGAAGCTCAAAAACGGAACATCGATTACCGCTTTAAAACAAACTACGAGGGCATTTTAATGATCGATCGTGAGTTTATCGAAAGCGTTGCCTTTAACCTGCTTTCGAACGCATTCAAATATACTCCAAACGATAAAAGTATTACTGTAACTGTCGATCAATGGAGAAATGGAGTAAAAATTACCTTTTCGGATACCGGTCCCGGAATAAAAGATAGCGACAAAGCCCTTGTTTTTGATCGTTTTTATAGCACCACAAAACGCAATAGCGCTGGTATTGGCTTAAGTTTTTCGAAAAGGCTTATTGAATTGCACAAAGGCGAAATAACAATTGAAAGCATTTATGGCGAAGGCACTACCTTTGCAATAATTTTACCTCCCGACAGCGTTTATTCAAATGAAGAAAAACAAACAATTGAAAATAAAGAAATAGTTGCCGATTGGAAGAAAATTGATCAGACAGTTCAAGAAACGCTTACTTCAAAAACTACTGATTTGAAAATACTGTTTAAAAAAAATGAAATGATTGCCTTACTTGTTGACGACAATTTCGAAATAAGGCAATTTCTTAGGTCGTTGCTCGAAAACGAATTTAAAATAATAGAAGCATCAAACGGGAAAGAAGCCATAGAACTGGCTCTCAAACACATTCCCGATATTATAATTTCGGATGTTATGATGCCGCTGGTTGATGGTTACGAGCTTTGCAATACGCTAAAATCGGACGAACGAACCGACCACATCCCCATTATTCTGACCACTGTTTTATCATCACAAGAAGATCGTAATACTGGATTGCTAAAAGGAGCCGACTCGTATATTCCAAAGCCCATAGACCCCAACCACTTAATGATTAGGGTAAACAAGCTGATTGAGAAGCAACTTAAATTGAAGAAAAAATTCAAGTTTGATAATTATACCACGAGTCGCGAAGAATTTGAAACCGATAAGCCTGAAGTACACCCCTTGGTTGAAAAAGCCCATAACATTGTGCTAAAAAACCTCGATAACTCGGACTATAACATCGATAACTTTTGTAACGATTTAGGATTAAGCCGAATGCAACTTTATCGTAAATTCAAAGCCATTACAGGCCTGTCGGCCAATAGTTTCATTCGCAAAGTACGCATTCACAAAGCTGCCGAAATGCTTTTAACAGGAAATTATTCGGTGAAAGAAGTAACTTATGATGTGGGTTTTATTGATTTGAAATATTTCAGAAAATGCTTTTTTGATGAATTCGGCTCAAATCCTTCCGATTATGCTCAAGCCCATGCTAAAACAAGACCAATTTAATTTGTAACTTTGCACATATTTTATTTATAACTATTACATGAGATTTGAAGAATTTGATTTAAACGATGATATTTTAGATGCAATATCATACATGGGATACGAGAAAGCTTCCCCAATTCAAGAAAAAGCTATCCCCATTATATTAAACAACAAAGATATTTTAGCATTTGCTCAAACCGGAACCGGCAAAACAGCCGCATTTCTATTGCCCATTTTAGACAAAATTGGGCAACATAAAACCGACGCCATCAACACCCTTATTATTGTTCCTACCCGCGAACTGGCTATTCAAATCGATCAGCAAGTACAAGGCTTTTCATATTTTATACCAGTTACTTCAATCGCCATTTATGGTGGCGGCGACGGTAAAGACTGGTCGCAAGAACGTAATGCGCTCGAAAATGGAGTGAATATTATTGTGGCTACACCCGGCAAGTTAATCTCGCACTTAAGTACTGGGCATTTCAAACTTGAAAAACTCGAACACCTTATTTTAGACGAAGCCGACCGCATGCTCGACATGGGTTTTTATGAAGATATTCAACGTATTGTTTCGTTTTTGCCAAAAAAACGACAAACGCTGATGTTTAGTGCCACCATGCCACCCAACATAAAAAAACTGGCCAAATCAATCTTAAACAACCCCGAGGAAGTATCAATTGAAATGTCGAAACCGGCCGAAGGGGTATTGCAAGCTGCTTATCTGGTAAAAGAAGAGCATAAAAATGCCCTCATCAAGCACCTTGTTGCCGATAAGGAAGAATACAAGAGCATTCTGGTATTTACCTCGACCAAGGCAAAAGTAAACAGGATCGTTTCGAGCATAAAAAGCAATAAATACATTGTACAAGGCATTTCGTCCGATTTGCTTCAAAAGGATCGCGAAGAAGTAATCTCGAATTTCAGAGCCAAAAGAACTCGTATTTTAGTGGCAACCGATGTAATGAGCCGTGGTATCGATATTAAGGATATTGGCCTGATAATTAACTACGATGTCCCCAACGATGCTGAAGACTATGTTCATCGCGTGGGCCGTACAGCAAGGGCCGAAGCTGAAGGCGTTGCGCTAACACTTATCAATGAGGCTGATATGTACAAATTCAAGCGCATTGAACAACTCATAGAAACCGAAATTTTAAAAATACCATTGCCCATTGAAATTGGTCAAAGCCCGGTTTGGGATAACTTTTCGACTAAACCCAAACGTAATTTTAACAGCCGAAATAATTATAATAAAAAAGGATCAAAACAATAAAACATATTTTTAATGAAAAAATAATGACAATCAGTTAATAACAAACAATTTTCTTTCTTATATTACGTTTTCATTGAATGATATTAAAATGAAGCATTTAATATGGAAATATTTTTAACTATATCGTCGATAATTGTTGCAATCGTGTTTATTTTAGCCGGTGTATTAAAACTTATATACTCACAAGGCAAACATCAAGCTGATGCTGGTAACTCGTACTTTAAATCGACTGAAGCTATCCGAATATTATCGATAACCGAAATAGTGATTGCTATTTTGTTTGTGGTTCCCTACGAAATAAACTTTCTTCCGTTTATTTCACATATTTCAGCATTCTTACTTATGATAATAATGATAGGAGCACCTATTTCGCACATAAAGCTTGGCGAACATCTCGAAGCTTCGCTTACTACCCTATTACTGATTATCATACTGGTTATCACATTTAACCGAATATTTGACTAAAAACGGACTAATGTTTTAACGATTTTCAATTCGCATTATCTCTAGGGGCACCGCGTTTAGAAGGTGTCTGGTTACCTCCTCGTTCTTCCATCCTTTGACGGCGTTCTTGCATGCGCTTTTCTTCAAGTTCGATAAATTTAGTGTATTGCGCTTTGGTTAAAACAGTTTTCAACTCTACGTTTTTCTCATTGCGTAACGTTTCCATTTTTTCACGGCTTTTTGAACGATCTCCATCTCCATTTTGAAATAGTAGCTGAGTCTTTTCGCTGTATTTTTTGTTTATTGCTTCTACTTTTGGTATTTGTTCCTTACTTAAATCCAAGTCGGCCACCATCTGTTCGGTTTGCCTTTTTATCATCTCTTCTGGATTAAACTGAGCCCTGCCACCTTGAGGCTGAGCATTTCCGGTTATTGCTACTAATAAACCTACAATCGCTGTCAATAATAATTTCTTCATGTTTTTATATTTTTTAATTTATTCACTAACTGTTAGATTAATTGAGCATCAAAAAGTTTAACGTGTACTTCATTTTTTTTTGAAATTTTGAAAAACACATCAATTTTAATTCAAAAAACGTCAATGTTTTATTTCCAGTTTCTGATCAATTCGTTTAATTATCAATTCATTATCAAGCATCCATCGAACAACCAATTGTATGTGTTCATCGTTACCAATAAGTTTAAAAAGCAATTCGTGTTGCAGCATGGGTTCTTTTAACAATAAAGCTTCGGCATCTGATTTAATACGTTCATATTCGAGGTTGCTAATTCCCAAATCGCTAAACGAAACACAAACGTCACATTCGCCACAAGGTGTAGTATTTTTCTCATCGAAATACTTCAACAACAATTGGCTCCTGCATGTGGCGTTTGAACTGGCGTAATTCAGTATTGCCTCAACTTGCTCTTCGTACAACTTTTTACGGTTAGTGTAGTTTTCTTTTGAAATGAGTAATCGCGAAACATCAACCCTTTCGCACAAAAAAACAATAAACGGGGTTTCCTTTTTGGGCAAGTAATGAATAATTTTGTGGGTATCGAGGATATTTAAATATTTGTAAACCAATTCAATACTTATTTCGGCACGTTTGGACAGTAATTGTTCGCTTATAGCAGTATATTCAGTAAACATTCCGGTGTACGATCGCAACAATAATTTAATAAAGGCATCGAATCCTGAATTTGCCACCTGAAAGCGATACAAGTCATCGCGGTTAACTCTAAAATGCACCATCGAAGAGCGGTTAAGTTCGTCGGTTAGTTGAATATAGCCTTCGCGTTCGAGTATTTTTAGCGAGCTCAGTGTATGTATGAACGAGAACGTGTAATTTTTAGCAAAATCGACTAAATTGAAATCAAAGGTCATTCCCTTACCAAATCCCACTGCTAATTGCACATAATTGCACAATGCTTCGTAAATTCTTTTAATTTTATCGGGAGGTGGAAATTTCTCAACAATCCCCTTTTTGAGGCGTACTTTATCGGCATTGTTATAAAGTAAAAGTGCCACTGCTTTTTTTCCGTCTCGCCCGGCACGTCCAGCTTCCTGAAAATAGGCTTCAATTGAATCGGGCAAATCAACATGAACCACAAACCGAACATCGGGTTTGTCGATCCCCATTCCAAAAGCGTTGGTCGCAACCATAATCTGGTATTTTCCTTTAATCCAGTCATCCTGCCTTACACCACGACTATCGGCCGATAAACCTGCATGATAATATGTTACTTTAACCCCTTCTTTTTGAAGCATATCAGCAATATCCTTCGTTTTTTTACGGCTGCGGGTATATATTACACCACTGCCTTTGTATTTTTTTAAAACACGGGTTAAGTACCCCAGCTTATCTTCTTCTTCCCTGACCTTGTAAATAAGGTTTTCGCGTTTAAAACTTTTTCGCAATACATTTTTTTTGGGAAAAAGCAGTTTTTCCTGAATATCGTCAACCACCCTACTGGTAGCTGTTGCCGTTAAAGCCATTACATTAACACCGGGTAATTGCTCACGCAATTCTGCAATTTGAAGGTACGAAGGTCTAAAATCGTAACCCCACTGCGAAATACAGTGTGACTCATCAACTGCAATGAGATTAATGTTCATTTTTTCGAGGCGTTCCTTAAAACGTAGAGTAGAAATACGTTCGGGCGATAAGTAAAGGAACTTATAATCGCCCCATGTTGCATTATCAAACGCCACTTTAATCTCTCCTTTGGTCATTCCCGAATAAATGGCCAAGGCTTTTATTCCACGTTTGGTCAGGTTTTCGACCTGATCTTTCATTAAAGCAATTAAAGGAGTTATTACCAGGCACAAGCCCGGCCTCGACAATGCGAAAACCTGAAAAATAACCGATTTGCCACCGCCTGTCGGTAATAAACCGAGGGTATCATGGCCATCGGCTACTTGCTGGATTATTTCTTCTTGCAGGGGTCTGAATGAAGAGTAGCCCCAATATTTTTGGAGTATGTTGGTATATTCGTTCAAGTTTAAATTATTTTAACAACTAAGCTATAAACTTTAATCATTTTAAGAGTTTTTGATAACAAATATAAGCATTATTCGGTACAGCAACACCAAAACATTAGCCGATTTTTTTTAGCTTTGCACACAAAGTAGCAAACAAAAAAACAATTGTATGTCATTCCTATCAGATAAAGTAATTAACGAAGGGTTAACGTTTGATGATGTATTGTTAATTCCTGCATATTCGGATGTTTTACCCCGCGATGTTGACCTCACAACAATGTTTACCCGAAACATTGTACTAAATACACCGATTGTATCGGCAGCAATGGATACAGTTACCGAATGGAAAATGGCCATTGCCATTGCTCGCGAAGGTGGAATTGGTGTTATTCATAAAAACATGAGTATCGAGGAGCAGGTCAAACAGGTAATGTCGGTAAAACGGGCCGAAAACGGTATGATCTATAATCCCATCACGGTTGAAAAAGAGAAAACTGTTGGCCATGTGCTCGAAATGATGAACACTTATAAAATTGGGGGAATCCCAGTAGTTGATAAAGACGGGTATTTGGTTGGAATTGTAACCAATAGAGATTTGCGTTTTGAACGTCAGTTTGATAAGCTAATCAGCGAAGTTATGACTTATAAAAACCTGATAACAACCAACGAATCGACCAACCTCGAAAAGGCAGCCGACATTTTACAACAATATAAAATTGAGAAGCTCCCCGTTGTTGATAAAAACAACAAACTTATTGGTTTGGTTACTTATAAGGATATCACTAAAGCCAAAGATAAACCCAATGCCTGCAAAGATATCAAAGGTAGGTTAAGGGTTGCCGCAGCTGTTGGAATTAGTGGCGACAGCATGGATCGAATTGACGAACTGATTAAAGCCGATGTTGATGCCATTGTCATGGATTCGGCTCACGGACATTCAAAAAACGTTTTGGAAATGCTTAAAAATGCGAAAGCAAAATATCCCAATAAAGAATTTGTTGTGGGGAATATTGCAACAGCCGAAGCAGCCTCCGATTTGGTTTTAGCAGGAGCCGATGCCGTAAAGGTGGGGATTGGCCCCGGTTCGATATGCACCACGCGGATTATTGCCGGTGTTGGTGTTCCACAACTATCGGCCATTTACACGGTAGCAAAAGCCTTGAAAAATTCAGGGGTTCCGGTAATTGCCGATGGCGGATTGCGCTACTCGGGCGATATTGTTAAAGCATTGGCTGCAGGGGCAAATTCGATAATGGCAGGCGGTTTGTTTGCCGGAGTAGAAGAGTCACCCGGTGAAACAATTTTATTTCAAGGACGAAAATTTAAATCGTACCGAGGAATGGGATCGCTTGAAGCCATGCAAGCCGGTTCAAAAGACCGTTATTTCCAGGATATGGAAGAAGATATTAAAAAATTAGTACCTGAGGGAATTGCTGCCAGAGTTCCTTTTAAAGGTTCGCTTGATGAAGTTATCTTCCAGTTAATTGGAGGTTTGCGTGCCGGCATGGGCTATTGTGGAGCCAAAAACATTAAAGCTTTGCACAGCGCAAAATTCACACGCATTACTTCATCGGGGGTTGACGAAAGCCACCCTCACGATGTAGCCATAACACGCGAAGCACCAAATTACAGTAGTCGATAATAAATACGGTGATTCATACGTTATTACTTGATTGTTTAATCATCAAACCATTATTTTGTATCAATAAATCAAACATTTAAATTATGAGAAGATCAGTTTTCGTTGTTTTATTCGTTTTTATTTCAACATTAATATTTGCACAAAAAGATGTTATTGTTTCAATTGGCGATCATCGGTTTACAAAAGACGAGTATGAAATGATTTACAAGAAAAATAACGCACAATTGAGTGATCAAAGTGAAATTAAAACCCCCGAAGAATATGTCGATTTATTTGTCGATTACAAGTTAAAAGTAATTGAAGCACAAAGCAGAGGTATGGACTCAACCATGGAATTTAAAAACGAATTGAAAGGTTATCGGCATGAACTCGCAAAACCCTACCTAACCGATGTTACCATTAGCGATTCAATGACAAGGGTTGCTTATTACCGTTCGGTTAACGAAATTAGGGCCAGCCATATTTTGCTTAATATAGAGCCCGATGCCACCCCCGAGGACACACTTAAAACTTTCAATAAAATAATGGATATTCGCAAGCAGTTTGTTAATGGCCAAAAAAGTTTCGAAGAGCTGGCGGTTGAGCATTCCGACGACCCTTCGGCACAAATAAACAAGGGCGATCTCAAATATTTCAAAGCATTTAGCATGATAACCCCTTTCGAAGATGCTGCTTACAAAACACCAGTTGGTGAAGTCAGTATGCCTGTTCGCACTCAACATGGTTACCACATTATTTATGTTACCGACTTACGCAGGTCGGAAGGCGATGTAAAAGTTGCTCACATTATGAAAATATTTTCGAATAGCCAAAATGTTTCGCCCGAAGAGGATCAACTGTACAAAACCAAAATTGACAGCATTTACCAGGCAATTGAAGACGGAACCGATTTTATCGAAGCTCTTCGTAAATATACCGACGATCGCAGTAGTGTTCGCAAAAACGGAGAACTGGGTTGGATAAACCGCACTTTTGGGGTTGATGAAATTTTAGATGCTGCTTATAAAATGCAAATTGGCGAAATTTTAAAACCGATTAGAACTCCTTACGGATGGCACATTCTTAAATTAATTGACAAAAGGGGTATTCGTAGTTTCGAAGAAATGGAAAATGAATTGTCGTTGAAAATTAAACGGGATCCTAAACGAAGTGAACACAGCAAACAATCATTCTATAATAAGAAAAAAACCGAATACCAATTTAAAAAATATGATGAAAACATCGATCGGTTTAAAAGCTATTTAAACAATACCGGTGACACCCTCGAGTTTCCAATCAACCCTGCTATAGCTTCACTGCCATTGTATAAAGTTGCAAATACCGAATACACGGTAAACGATTTTATGGAATCAGAGAATACAAAAAACAAAAAAAATGAAAGTTTTATTCTGGAAAATATTCTGGAAAATATCGATAAGTACGAATTCGAAGTAATTACCTTATACGAAGATTCGATGCTGGAAGAAAAATATCCCGAATTCAATCAAATTATAAACGAATACCACGATGGGATACTTCTATTCTCGATAATGCAGGATGAAGTTTGGAACAAAGCAGCCATCGACACGATAGGCTTAAATAATTATTACCAAAAAATAAAAAATGTTTTTCGTTGGGACAAACACTTCGACGGCATGATTTTTAATGCTGCCACACCACAAATAGCCGACTCATGTAAAGCATTAATTGCTTCAGGCATTGTTAATGCGGATACCCTAAAAGCCATTTTTAATGTTAAAACTAATGTTAACCTGTTTATTAAGGAAGGTAAATGGGAAAAAGGCGACAACGAAAAAATTGATTACATTGAATTTGGAGGAATTACTCCCATACAATTCAATGCCGATCTTGAATTTACACATGGAAAAATAGTCGAAGCAGGCGTTCCTAAGAAATTAAACGAAGCACGTGGCCTCTACATTGCAGAATATCAGAAAGTACTCGAAGAAGAATGGATGAAATCACTGCATAAAAAATACAAAATCAAAGTCAATAAAAAACTGCTTAAAACAGTTAAGAATGTATCGTTTTAAAATGAAGCATTTTAAATTTATCATACTTATTTTAGTGCCGTTAATGTTTGGTTTTGGCTGTAACAAATCAAAACCAAACATCAACGAAATAACGATTGCCGAAGTAAACGGAAAATTTCTATATCGTTCTGATATAAGTAATTTTCCGATTGGCTTTTTCAATGCCAAAGATTCTATCGAGTACATTAATGAATTTATTACCAACTGGATAAAAGAACAATTACTGGTTAACGAAGCAGTTAAAAACTTGAAAGATGAAAATAATGAAATAAAAAAAGAACTCGAAAAATATCGACAAGAACTATTAATACACAAATACCGCGAAAAAAAACTAAGCAGTTTGAGTCAAAGTGAAATTAAACCCGATGTAATTGAAACCTTTTACAATCAAAACCTTAAACTTTTTGTACTCGACCGATCCATTGTAAAAGTTACCTATATTGTGTTTCCTGAAGAACTTGAATTGCCACCTAATTTCAAAAAGATAATTACCGATAAAAACCAAACAGAATTAGCCGATATCGAAAACTTTATTTATAGTTATGCTACTAAATATGACGATTTTGATGAAAATTGGCTCTATTTTGGTTCATTTTTACAAAGCATTAATTACCAGATAGACGATAATATCACCTTTTTAAATAAAAACAAACTTATTGAGTTTACTCGCGATAAAAATTACAATTTGATTATCATTAATGATTATTTACTGCCCGATAAAACTGCGCCGCTCGAATTTGTTGCACCAAGAATTGAAAACTTAATACTTAATAACAAAAAATTAGATTTTTTAAGAGAAATTAAGGATAGTTTATACAACAATGCCCTAAAATACAATAATTTTACGGTCTTTAATTAATAATAAATATACCATGCAAAAACACATTTGTATCATTGCCTTTTTACTTGCTATTAATTTTTTGTCATTTAATACATTTGGACAAGATAAGACCGTCGATCATATTGTGGCGATCATCGGAAGCAACATTATTCTAAAGTCTGAAGTAGAAACAGCCCATTTGCAAAATCAAGCACAAGGTATTACGTCGGAGGGTGATATGAAGTGTGATATTCTTGAGAACATGCTGGTTGAAAAACTTTTGGTAGCCGAAGCCGAGCTCGATACCAACATAATCGTAACCGATAACCAAGTTAACCAACAGCTTGATATGAGGATTCAGTATTTTATGCAACACCTGGGATCCGAAAAAGAAGTCGAGAACTATTTCAAAAAACCGATTATTCAACTTAAAGCCGATTTGCACGATATTATTCACGATGAAATATTGAGCGAGCAAATGAGGAGTACCATTATCAAAAACCTTAAAGTTACGCCCTCGGAAGTTCGTTACTATTTCAGAAACTTACCCCAGGATCAAATACCTAAAGTAAATACCCAATACGAGTACGCCCAAATAACACTGGTGCCCGCCATTAGCGATGATGAAGAAAACCGCATTAAAGATGAACTTCGGGGAATTAAAAAAAGGGTGGACGACGGTGAAAATTTTTCGATGTTTGCCGTACTTTATTCCGAATGCCCAAGTTCACGCGAAGGTGGTGATTTAGGTTTCTTTGGACGTGCAGCAATGGATCCGGAGTTTTCGGCAGTTGCATTTAACCTTAAACCCGGACAGGTATCAAACGTAGTACGAAGCGAATTTGGTTATCATATTATCCAAATGATGGACCGTAGGGGCGATCAAATTAGATGTAAACACATTTTGATGAAACCAAAAATCAACATCGACACCAAGCAAAAATCGATTGAAATAATGGACAGCCTGGTTACCGCCATACGTAAAGATAAAATTGCATTTAACGATGCAGCCATACGTTACTCTCACGACAAAAGCTCAAGAAACAACGGGGGCACAGTGGTCAACCCAGCAACAATGTCGTCGAAATTTGAACCCAGTACGCTCAAACCTAATGTATCAAAAATACTTTCAAACTTGAAAATTGGCGAAATATCAGATCCCTTTATCGCCATTAACGATAAAGATCGCGAAGTGGTAACTACGGTAAAACTCATCAATAAAATTGTTGCACACCAAGCCAATATTTCCGAAGATTATCCGCTTTTAAGTGAAATATTTCAAAAGAAAAAACAAGAGGATACCATTATGGAATGGGTAAGCGAAAAACAATCAAAAACCTATATCCGTATTGACGAAACTTATCAAAATTGCGACTTCAGGTTTGCAAATTGGATTAAATAATTTTCAATATTGAAATAAAATAAAACGAGATGAATAATATAAAAGGAGACAAAGAAGCCATTGATTTTTTAAATCAGAAGCATCAAGAGTTACTTGCCGAGATTGGAAAAGCCATTTATGGCCAAACCGATATCGTAAAACAAGTATTGATCTCAATCTTTAGTCAAGGTCATTGTTTGCTGGTAGGCGTACCCGGACTTGCAAAAACATTGTTAGTTAATACAATAGCTCAAGTCTTAGGACTCGAATATAGTCGCATCCAGTTTACACCCGACTTAATGCCCTCCGACATTATCGGAACCGAAATACTCGACCAAAACAAGGAATTCAAATTTATTAAAGGGCCTGTTTTTGCCAACATCATTCTGGCCGACGAGATTAACCGCACACCTCCCAAAACCCAATCAGCACTATTGGAAGCGATGCAGGAAAAATCGGTAACATCGGCAGGTCATCATTTTAAACTGGACAAACCCTTCTTCGTTTTGGCCACCCAAAACCCAATTGAACAAGAAGGCACCTATCCCCTTCCCGAGGCTCAACTCGACCGTTTCATGTTCTCGCTTTGGCTCGATTACCCAAAGTTTGACGAAGAATTGACCATCGTTAGAAACACAACTTCATCGCTTGAAGTTGAACTGAAAAGTGTGATTTCAAAAAAAGAAATTCTCGATTTTCAACAACTCATTAGAAAAATACCTATTAACGACAATGTTCTGAAATATGCTGTAACACTGGCAAGCAAAACACGTCCCAGTTTCGAATTAGCTCCCGATATTTCAAAGAAATACCTAAAATGGGGTGCTGGACCGCGTGCTTCACAATATTTGGTATTAGGTGCAAAAACACATGCAGCACTTCACGGCAAATATTCGCCCGATATTGAAGACGTTCAGGCAGTTGCTATTTCGGTTTTACGACATCGGATTATTAAAAACTACAAAGCTGAAGCCGAAAATATTTCAGTTGAAGATATTATCAATAAACTACTTTAAAAAGATCATTACAATTGATTACCATATATATATATAATAGGAAAAATCTGCGTTTTTTATGCAGGCTTTTCCTTTTGACTTTGGTATTAATAACAAATATTTCACTCCTTGCTCAAAATAAATCAAAAAAAGTAATCCAAATCGAGCATTCCGACCGATTGGTAAACGGCCAGACCGATGCTGTAAATATTAAACGATTTATTGGTAACGTGGTTTTGACCCACAAAAACATTGTGATGAAATGCGACAGTGCTTGGGCTTACGCTAACACAAACATTGTTGATGCCTTTGGTAACGTGCACATAATAAGTAACGACACGCTTAACTTGTGGGCAAATTTCATTAAATACAATGGCAATACCGAATTGGCCAAAGCCCGTTACAATGTTAAATTACAAGATCCTAGCATTACCCTCACCACCGACTCGCTCGATTTTGACATGGTGGACGAAATTGGATACTATAATTATGGTGGCAAAATAATTGACAGTACAAACACGCTGGTAAGCCAAATTGGTCGCTATTACAGTCGCGAAAACAACTTGTTTTTCACACAAGACGTTCGTCTTAAAAACGACGACTACACCATGACCTCAGACACGCTTTACTACAATACAGAAACCGAAATTGCAACTTTTTTTGGCCCTACAAACATTGTAGGCGACCAAACCCACATTTATGGAACAAGTGGTTGGTTCAATACCAAAACCAACGAAACTGAGATGAATAAAAGTGCAACAATTAAGCGTAAAAACACGCAAATTCAAGCCAATTATCTGTTTTATAACGACCAAAACGGCAATGGGAATGCAAGTGGAAACGTAATAATCAACGATTTCGACAATAACATGATTATTATGGGTCAAAAAGCAAACTACGACGATTTTGACCAATACGCCCTAGTAACCGACTCGGCAGTATGGATGCAGTACTACCAAGGCGACACCCTCTTTTTACATGCCGACACCTTATACACCATGCCCGACACCTCGGCCACCGATGCAAAAATGCTTATTGCTTATAACAAAGCCCGTTTTTATAGAACCGACATACAAGGTCTTTGTGATTCGCTGATTTATTTCACCAAAGATTCAATCATTCAAATGTACAACGACCCGGTACTTTGGTCAATGGAGAACCAAATGACCGCCGACTATATCGAGTACATTAATAAATCGGCGCCACCAAACGAAATTCATCTTAACAAAAACGCGTTTATTATTCAACAAGTCGATAGCACAAAATTTAATCAGATAAAAGGCAAAAACATGATTGGCTATATCAGAGACGAGCTTTTATACCGTATTGATGTTAATGGCAACGGTCAATCAATATATTATCCGTCTGACGATGACGATTACATAGGTGTTAACAAAGCCGAAAGCAGTAATATTGTTATTTACCTAAGCGAAAATGCAATAAGCCGAATTACTTTTGTGGGTTCACCTACGGGTGTTTTAAATCCTTTACTTGAGGTAGTACCTGCCGACACAAAGCTCGAAAGCTTTAATTGGCAATTTGAACAAAGGCCTAACAGTCGTTACGAAATTTTTGGAGTTGTTTCTGAATCAAAATCAGTTTCTGAATTACAAAATTCTGAATTAATGATTATTCTGCCCGACATATACGAATCGAAAAAGAATATCGACGTTGAATGGGATCAAAACCTGATTGATTACATGCAACCCGATTCGATCAAAAATTTGCCCAATATCGAAATTGAGAATGAATTATCTGAATAAATCCAATACAAAAGGAGATCTAAACTTAGCTTATTACACTGCGTTGTAGTATTAACTCGGATTCAGGTCCTGAGTTAAAAAGCAAATCAATAATACTCAAATTGGGGATAAAATCAAACTTTTCGAAATAAGTTTGTGTGTAATTGAAGGGCACAAATTTAGCATCAACTTCAACTATCTTGTGATTTTTGGGAGTAATAGCTGCTCGTAAATCATCGCCCTCTAAATGGACTTGGAAAGAACCCGTTCGTTCAATTTCAACATCAAATTCGAGCCACGAAGCAATAAGATGGTGCAATTCAATATTATAATCCATCAAAAACTTCCACTTATTTTCATAAAAAGGAACAAGTTCCGTTTTGTAAAATTCGAAAAAAGGCGATGAATTATACGATGAAATAATTGAGCGCCAATGATTTTTTTGCCAAGGAGTAGCATAATCAATTTGTACATCTTTCACCAATGTTTTTAGCCCACTTTGCTTCACAATTGGAATTGTTAAGCTAAGTGGTCCGTTGGCACCCAAAATAACACATCGGTTACGGTAGGTTTGTTTTTGGTAACTGTCGTATTGTTCCAATTGAACCTTTCGATACCTGAGCATCATAGCATAGTACTCAACCGGGGCTAAATAGGCTGTCGAGAATATTGCGGTCATGGTAATAAACTAAAAAAGGGTACCGTTTTCGATACCCTTATAATTATTTTTTATTAATCCGATTAAATATCCGTTTATAACGAATGCTTTTGGGAAAGCTTTTGTCTTTGTCAACCGACATCCATATAATTGAAGCTTTGCCAACCACGTGGTCTTCGGGAACAAATCCCCAAAACCTAGAGTCGGCCGATTTGTGGCGGTTATCACCCATCATCCAATAATAGTCGAGTTTAAAAGTATACTTACCAGCCTGTTGACCATTAATATAAATCATACTATCCTTTACATCGAGTTGATTTCCGTCGTAAACTTCAATGGCTCTTCGGTATAAAGGCAAATTATCGAGTGTAATATCAATGGTTTCGCCTTTTTTAGGAATGTACAGCGGTCCAAAATTATCGACGTTCCAGCTAAAAGATTGGTGATGTGGAAAAATATTCACATCGAAGTTACCTTTTGGCATGATAAACTTCTTGACCGATACCACATTTTTTAATTCTGAAAAGCCTTTCACCTGTTCTTCGGTCAAAGGGAACATATAACGTCCACCTGAAAACATTTCCCGATCATCATGTGCAACGCTCAGCTTGTCTAAAACACGCGGATTGAACAATGAACCATCGGTTGTGACAATATAATTATATTGGCGGCCTGCATGTTCAGGTTGTGCTTGGCCATTTACCAATACTTCGCCATCAACAATTAAAATGGTATCGCCTGGTATGCCAATGCAGCGCTTAATGTAGTTCTCTTTTTTATCAACCGGACGCGAATAAATTTTACCAAAAGTGCGATGGTCGTTCAAAACTCTTTCATGACCATACATTCGAATCAAGTCGTGATAATTTTGACTCGGAAAATTAATGGCCACCGTATCGCCCTCGGGAAAGTTGAACACTACAATATCGTTGTTTTTAACTGTAGTTAAACCTTTGAGACGGTCATAAGGATTTTTGATCCATTCAACATACGACTTTACCTTATGGTTGGTCATGGGCATCGATTGGTGCACAAAGGGAAAAGACAGTGGTGTATTTGGTAATTTGGGACCATAAGCCACTTTGCTTACAAAAAGATAATCGCCAACCATCATCGACTTTTCCATTGATGAAGTAGGAATTACATAAGCTTCGAAAAAGAAAAGGCGGATAAACGATGCGGCAATAACTGCAAAAATAATGGCATCAATCCACTCCACGGTTTTGGTTTGTTTCCCGTTTGGTGGGTTTTTCTTTTTCCAAAATGCCCAATGTACTTTTTTGGTAACATAAATATCAAATATTACGGGTAACCCAAGCAGTAACCAATAATTACCTAACCAAATAACCCATAAAAGGTATAATAAACCCCAAAAGGCAAATTTGATCCATTTGTTAATCTTTATATTTTTCATCTGCTATTTTATTACTTAATGTTTTAGTCAATATTCAAGAGGCCTTTCATGTTCAAAACGCCTATTTTTCCTGCAGTATATTCAGCAGCCAATACCGCACCAAATGCAAATCCTTGGCGTGATTTAGCACTGTGCGTGATTTCAATATAATCGGCTTCCGATTCATATTTAACAGTATGGACACCAGGCACATCACCTTCGCGTAATGAAATTATTCCAAGTTGGTCAGTCCGTTTCGATTTTTCATTAATCCACTCACCAAAACCAGGGTTCTCTTTAATAATACCCTCGGCCAGTGTAATGGCCGTACCACTAGGAGCATCGAGTTTTTTGGTGTGATGTACTTCTGTCATTTCAACATTATAGTTATCGAAAGGTTTCATCAGTTTAGCTAACTTTTGATTGAGCTCAAAAAACAAATTTACGCCTAAACTAAAGTTTGAAGCATAAAAGAACGCCGATTTTTTCGCATTACAATACTGAACAATTTCGTCGTAATATTTTAGCCAACCCGTGGTGCCGCTAACAACTGGAACACCGGCATCGAAACATGTTTTATAATTGTTGATGGCCGAATTGGGAATAGTAAATTCTATCGCCACATCGACACCTCTTAAATTTTTGGCATTTAGATCGCCACTATTATTAATATCGATTATTAAACCAATTTTATGACCACGCTCAAGGGCAATTCTTTCAATCTCCTGCCCCATTCTTCCATATCCAATTAATGCAATATTCATGTTAAAGTATTATTTTTCATTTTTAAACAAGTTTACAAAGATAACAGAATCATCTGTTTTTTTTGTTTACTGTATTATCAATAATTAGATAAATGATGTAAAACTGAACTATATGTAAACACCTTTCAAAATGAATTACACCCCTTGTGTTTAAATT
>DATERL010000083.1:0-9849 GCA_035271585.1 Prolixibacteraceae bacterium | reverse complement strand
AACAACTCTTCTTTTATTCTTTTTACACGGTTTTCGGCATATTTAACATCAGGTGTGCTTCTGCCATTATTTGCGTTTAAAAATTGTTGATAGAAGACCAGTGCTACTGATGAATTTCTATTGTATTCTTCATGGATAATGGCCATGTCGTAAAGTATTTGTACGTTTTTATCATCGTATTTAAGTACCATTTGGTAGGCTTCCAACGCCTCGGTGTACATGCGTTTTGCATTGTAGGCGCGTCCAAGATGATGGTAAAAATCGGAAGTGTAGGGTGGCATGCTCAGCATTTCGGTGGCATACTCAAGTAGTTCGAGTGCCCTGTCGATATTGCCCAGTTTGCGGTACGATAAACCGGCGTAGAAAGGGACTATGGGGTCGTCGGCCAATTCGGTAATTAGCGAATCGAGAACAGGTGCGGCAAATTCCTGGTTTCCGGTAAAGTATTCACATATCGCCAGGTTTTTCAGGTAAACCGGATCGCTGTATTTGTTTGTACGCATAAGTGTGCGATAAAAAACCACGGCATCTTCGTAATTTCGATAAATAGTAAAATGAATGTACCCGGCCTTGCTTAAAGCCGGAGTGTAAAGCGAATCGATTTGCAGTATTTCAGCCGTTATTTGAAGGGTCAGTTTATAATCGCCAACTTTGTAATAAGAATCGGCATACATCATATTCACTTCTTTGTCGTTGGCTGTATAGTTGGGTCGGTTCTCGTGTTCGCTAATAATTTCGAGTGTTTTTTTCTGTTTGTACATGGCCATTAACATGCGACGATAAAAGTAGGGATTTTGGTTGTTTTTGCCCAGTAGAAATCGGTAAATTGTTTCGGCTTCCGAGTATTGATTTAAGTCGCTTAGTAGTGCTGCTTTTTTGCCCAGTACTCGAATGTTAAGCGAGTCGATGGCCAGCATATCATTGTAATTAATCAATGCATTTTCTTTCAAACCAAGGTTAATCGAAGCATCGGCTAAACCCTCAAGCGCCATTAGGTTTTGCTGATTAAGCGCTAAAGCAATTTGGTAGCTGTTGATTGCCATTTCAAAATTAAACAAAGCAACATGGCATCGGGCCGCCATAATGTAATCGTTTTGGTCAAGTGGTATGGTGGCGCTTTTTTGATCAACGAGGTGTAGGGCCGTTTCGAACTGATTATTGTATATGGCCTGTTCTATTTCGCTTTGCGCTAGTAAATTCATTAAAAAGCCAACCACTAAAATAGCTGTTGCAATAATTTGTTTAAACATGATGCTCGTAAATAATCAGTTATAAATAATAAAAATCACTATTGTTCGGTAAAATAATTAAACATATTGCTTGTTCTTCATTCAACTGAAAATGAATGGTTTGCGTATTTGAAGTCATTCTGATTCGTCAGCCAACGAATGCCAATGACCGTTTTTCACATTCCATTGAATATTAGGGATATGTCTTATTTTTAATACACATGAAACTTAAGCAAATGTTTCGGCCATACAAGGTTCACTCTCTTTTGAACATTTTACCTTGGCCGATCGTCTTTCTTTACATTATACCCAGGGCGACGTATCGCTTCGCTCTACTTTGCCCTGGGCTAAAATCTGTAAGTCTTTCAGACTCATTATTTGTCATTAAATATTACTTTCTAAATGCGTTCATTATTAAAATAGAGTCAGGTTATGTACCACCTTTAACCCCGTTTCTCTTTACTTATAACTTTTTAATAAACGAACATTAAGCACTGAATGATTATGTTATTTGATTGTTCTGTCTTAGTCTTACTCTGTCTTAATCTCAGCCTTAGCCTCAGCCTCAACCTCAACCTCAGCCTTGAAATATTTTATTGCAACTGAAAGTTAATGGGAATGGTAAATGATACGGCAACATTTTGACCGCGTTGTTTTCCCGGTATCCAAGTTGGCAGCGAGTTAACTACGCGTAATGCTTCTTCGTCGAGGCTGGGTTCAACGCCTCTTGCAATTCTGGCGTGGCCAATGCTGCCATCTTTTTCAACCACAAAAGCAACGAAAACCTTTCCTTGAATTGAACTATCGGCTGCTGCCACAGGATATTTCACTTTATCGGCAATGAATTTGCGTAATGCTTCCTCGCCACCGGGGTATTGTGGCTTCTCTTCAACCATAATGAAAACATCTTCGTTGGTGACGTTTTGTATTTTTGGAAGTAAAGCCTCGTTGTTAACTTTGAAATCAATTATTTCGATTTCGAGTTTGGCCATTGTTTGTTGGTGGTCTTTGTTTTGTTGGTCGAACAGTAATTTGTAGCGGCCTTCTTTTAGCTTTGTCGATAAATTGGGGTAAGCGGTAATTACTTCCAGCTTGTCGATTTCGTCCGAAGTATAGTAATTGATATTCAGAGTATTTACTTCGTCGAGACTAACGAGTTGCCCGTCATAAACATATTGCACATCGTTTTCAGCTGAAAGCAAAGTGTCGGTTTTTTCGCACGCAAACGTAAGTGTGAGTGCAATTGCTATTACTACGCCTAATGAATATTTCAAAAAGCCGTATTTCTTATTGTTTTTATTGGTCATCATTTTAAATCGTTTTTTTACAGTTTTAACATTGATAAAATTACTGGTAATTACTGGCCGGCCGCCAATGGCTTGGCTAAGGAGTAATTCTTTGTATTGTCCGTTCGAAATCATTCCTTTCGACAGCACCGCAGTATCTGCCAAAAATTCGTGATTTTCGCGTACCAATCGGCGCAATATCCAGTAAAACGGATTGAACCACTGAAATACCATCATAAAATCGATAAAGAGCACATCGAACGAGTGGCCTTGTTTAGCGTGGGCAATCTCGTGGTGTACCATGGTTTTCCAGTTTTCGTGTTCCGTTAGTTCACGGGCAATAAATATGTAATTAAAGAAGGAATAAGGTGAGATAACTTTGGACGAAACAACCAAACGTGCCCCTTTTAATTTGAAAACGCGGTTTTTTGAAGCCATGTTGATGAGTTGAAAAATGCCTATTGCAATTACAAAAAAAGCAGCAAAAGCACCTAAGCGATAAACCATTACCGAATAATCGAACGAGAGCAGTGCACTGCCCATTTTCGATGGTAAACCCGAGGCATAAACCGTTACCGCTTCCAGCAAATTGGTTCGGCCAAGCGTTTCAATACCTTCGGTTTGCAGTTTGCCAATTGCACCACTTCCAAAACCAATTACTTTGATAGAGAGAAAGGGGAGCAATGTTGAAAACAACAATGCAAACAGCAGGTAGAAACGGGTGGCTTTGAAACGGGTTTCGCCACGCAGTATAAACCAATAAATAAGGGTGAAAACACCCAGGCTTAAACCGGCCTCGACAATGTAATTAATAAATGGCTTCATTGTTCTTCTTTTTTCATTTCGTCTTTAACCTCTTGCATCAGTTCTTCAATTTCGTTTACCGACATGTTATCCTCTTTTGCAAAAAAGGAAACCATTTCTTTGAACGAGTTTTCGAAATAGTTGCCCAAAAAGTTTTTCATGAATTTTCGGGTGTATTCCTTTTTCGTAACCAAGGGGAAATACTGGTGAGTTTTTCCGAATGCTTTATGATCGACAAACCCTTTTTTCTCTAAAATACGGATAATGGTCGATACCGTATTGTACGCTGGTTTTGGGTCGGGCATTTGCTCAACTAAATCGTTTACAAATGCTTCTTCCAGTTTCCAGAGAATTTGCATCACTTGTTCTTCAGCTTTGGTTAATTCCTTCATAATTAAAAATTATTGTCACAATTTATATTCCACAAAATCATTCATGCATGATGAAGCAAATCTATAACTAATAGTTTAGTTATACAACTAAAAGTGTAGTTTTCTTATTTTTTTAATTCAATGTCGTTTAGTTAAGGCCAAAGGCCTTTGAGCATTAGCACGGGGCAACGTCCAACGCTGATGCTTTTGCCCGTTCTGGGCTTATTTAAATGATATTGGATTTTAATTACTGAAAAATAATTACCTGAGGTTAATTTTCGATTTAGTGTTTTCTACTTAGCAGAAGAAGTGGAAATGTAGTGAAGCGAAACCGTAATGATTTGAAGTCAAGGGGCAAAATATCGAATTGATTTTTCAAACTTTATCGGGTAACAATGTTCCAAATTCGCTATTTTAGCCAAAAATTACTTACATGATAACATCTTTTAAATATTGCCTGTATTTTATCTTGTTGTTCCTTTTATGGGGGTGCAATGGTTCCGATTTAAAAATCGATCCCAATTATCCTTCCTATATTAAAGAATTGTCGGACGAAGAACAGCTGCGTGTTTTAGGGCAATTGGAACAAATGCCGGTTTCTGGTTGTGTGGCAGTGAGTCGTTTTGGTTTCCCCCTTTTCGATTTAAAAAATGAATTATGCAACGTCGATTCCCTTTGGCGGATCAGCGACGATTTCGAAACCATTAACAACAGGGCGATGCAGGCTTTTTCTGATTACGCTTATTTTTTGAATATCGAAAAGCCGGCCGATGTTAAAATAGCACGAATAAGCACCATTAATAATATCAGCTACGAACAGTTTTCTGAACTTTATCCCGATTCGGCTCCAACAATGTGGCTGGTTACTTCGGCTCCCCAGGTTAAAAATGAATTAAGCATCAGATCGGCAATTTTGCAGGTTTTGCTCTCGCCAAGCGATGTAGTTGCTGTTGGTGGAAATTGGTTTAACGATTTTTTGGTACTCGCCAATGAGAAATTTGACGAACAAGCAGCCAAAGATTTGCTTTTAAATGTGAAACTTAAAAGTGGCTCTTCCTCAATACTTATCAATGAAAATACATTTTGGTATGCCTCGAAAAAGATGGTGGTTCCAAAAATGCACGCCCGCAAAATGGAGCTCAGAGTTTGTTGGGTGCTCTATCCCAAAGGCTGGTCGGTAACTGTTGATGTGTATAGTGGCGAAATTGTTTCGTCTGAAAAAATCAGTTAATCAAAGGTGATTTTAAATTGGTCGGCATCGTCTAAGGTGTTGAACTTTTTACGGTAATTCAACAGTTCTGTTTGGTCAATCTGAAAGGTGAAAACATTTTCTATATTTTCAGCATTCATAATTACTTTTCCTTTGTAATCAACAATCATTGAGTTGCCATCGTAAATAATATCGTTGCCATCGGTGCCCAAGCGGTTGACGCCTATTGCGTAGCATTGGTTTTCGATGGCCCTCGCTTTAAGCAGTGTTCTCCAAGCTCTTTCGCGTGCTGCAGGCCAGTTGGCAACATTAATAAGCAGGTCGTAATCCGAAGTGTTTCGGCTCCATACCGGAAATCTTAGGTCATAACAAATTTGAGGAAAAATACGCCAGCCCATGTATTCGATGGTCAATTGTTTGTTGCCTTTGGTGTAGGTTTTGTCCTCATCTGCAATGCTGAATAGGTGACGTTTGTCGTAATATTTTATGCTATTATTTGGACTGGCCCAAATAAATCGATTGTAAAATTTATTGTTTTCACTCACAAATAAACTGCCGCAAACTGCCGCATTATATTGTTCCGAAATTTCTTGCATCCATTTAATAGAGCTGTGGTTCATGGGTACCGATATCTTTTTGCTCTTCATCGAAAAACCGGTGGTGAACGATTCGGGCAGCATAATAATATCAACTGGAATTTCAAGTTCGAGCAATAAGGCCGAAATTTTTTTCAGGTTAAATTCGTGATCTTTCCATTTTGGTTCAAACTGGATAATCGCAATGGTTAATTGTTCTTTTTTGTTCATGTTGTTAAAGATCGTCTTTACCAAAACTTAAAGGCAGTAGGTTTTTAATGCCGTCAACAATAATAATTCGGTTTTTTCCGTCGAGGATGAGGCGGATTGGATGATCGAAACGGATTTCGGCTTCGAGTAGCGCTTGCCTGCACGATCCGCATGGTTTAACCGGTTCGGCTACATGCCCGTTTTTATTGAATGCCGAAATGGCGATGGTTTTCACTTTTGAATTCGGATAATTGGCATTGGCCGCAAACAAGGCCACCCGTTCGGCACATAGCCCCGAGGGATAAGCCGCGTTTTCCTGATTGTTTCCGGTAATTATTTTTCCGTTTGAAAGTTCAACGGCAGCTCCCACCAGAAAATTTGAATAGGGCGCCCACGCATTGTTGGCCACCTCGCGTGATTTGGCTACCAAATAGGCGTCTTCGTTTGATAATTCATCAATCGATTCAATTTCGGTATAGCTAATTTCAATCTTGTGTAGTTTCATTTTCTGAACATCTTTGTTTCAAAAATACAATCTTTTTTATAGTTATTAACATCGTAATGCAAACAGCACTAATTTTTTTATTTTTGCTAAAATAGCATCGGCTGAATTGGTTAATGCAAAAAAATAATTTGATGCTTATATTGAAAACGTTTTTATAGCGTTTTTAACTTTTTAGTCGTTGGTTTATATTATTCAGTGTTTACTATGAAACAAGTATTATTTATAAGCGTATCGGTTTTGTTGTTTGTTTCCTTAATTGCCAATTCGCAAACAAGATTGTCGCGTAAAGAGTATATTGAAGCTTATAAGGTGTTGGCTGTTAGTGAGATGGTTCGGAGCGGAATTCCAGCAAGTATTACCATGGCCCAGGGTTGTCTCGAATCGGAAAATGGAAACAGCTCCTTAGCCCGTAAGTCGAACAATCATTTTGGTATAAAATGCCGAAGCGATTGGTCGGGTGCGAGGGTTTATCATAACGATGATAATATCAATGAGTGTTTCAGAAAATACCAAACTGTTGAAGAATCGTACATCGACCATTCGAATTTTTTGAAGGCCAATAGTCGATATTCTAATTTATTTAGTTTGGAAAAAACCGACTATAAAGCTTGGTCACACGGCTTGAAGGCGGCAGGCTATGCTACCAATCCCAAATATGCCTCGCTTTTAATTAAAATAATTGAAGAAGAAAATCTTTTTTTGCTCGATAAGCTAACTTCAGAAGAACTTACGGCATATAAAAAGGAAATTGCTGCCGATCGAAAAGATAGCGGAAACCCTGCCCGCGAAAATTTGTCAAAGGCCAAAAACAAAGTAATTGATGCTTTCGGGAACCTTACACTTAACCCCTTTCGTGAACGCGAAATTTATACCGTTAACGGACTCGAAGCCATTGATGCCGTTTCGGGCGATACGTACGAAAGCATTGCTCGTGAATTTAATATGAAGCTTTGGGAAGTTCATTTGTACAACGATTTACCCCGCGAGGCGGTAAATCCACAATCGCGTGATCGGGTTTACCTTCAGCGTAAACGGTTTTCGGCGCCCAAGGAGTTCGATTTTCATGTTGTTAAAAGTGGTGAATCGATGTGGAGCATTTCGCAACAATATGGTTTAAGGGTAAACAGGCTTTATCGGATAAACAGGATGAAAAGCAACGATGCGCCAGCGGTTGGGCAGCGTTTGTATTTGCGAAAAATGAAGCCGAAAAAAGATCAATAGTGATTATACTGCTTTGTAATCTTCAATTTGTTGAAAACCACGCAGAAATTCATCAACCGCCATTCGTTTTTTACCCGATAGTTGTAATTCTTTAACCGAAATCAATCCGTCGGCTGTACCAATTTTTATAAATGTTTTTCGGTCGGAATAAATCGTCCCGGGTTCAATTTGGTTACCGGCCTTTTCGGTTTCGACCCTGAATATTTTCATTGAAGTTTCTTTGTCCAACAACGACTTCAGATTAGTCCAGGCAGCGGGGTAGGGGCTTAATCCTCTAATTAGGTTTTTAATCGATAGTGCGGGTTTTGTCCAATCAATTTGGCAATCGTCTTTAAATATTTTAGGAGCGTGTTTTGCAACAATTCCTTTGGCCAAAAGCTCATCTTGGTTTATCATTGTGATATTACCTTTTGCCAGTGCATCCACAGTTTTGCTAACCAATCTAGCACCAATTTTCATCAGTTTATCGTGCAGTTTTTCAACATTATCGTCGGAGCCAATGGCCACTTTTTCTTGAAAAATAATATTGCCGGTATCAATTTCGTGTTGCAGTTTGAATGTTGTTACACCCGATTCGGTTTCACCATTAATAATGGCCCAGTTAAGCGGAGCGGCACCACGGTAAAGTGGTAAAAGCGAGGCATGCAGGTTGAAAGTTCCCAGTGATGGCATGTCCCAAACTACTTCGGGTAGCATTCTGAAAGCAACTACAATTTGCAGATCGGCTTTCAATTTTTCAAGTTCGCTAATGAAATCGGCTGATTTGAGTTTTTCGGGTTGTAAAATGTTCAAGCCTTTTTCTTCGGCATATATTTTAACGGCCGATTGTGATACTTTTTGGCCTCGTCCGGCAGGTTTGTCGGGAGCCGTAACAATGCCAACAACATTGTAACCTCCTTCGAGCAGTGCGGCTAAACTGGCAACTGCAAAACCTGGAGTTCCCATAAATACAATTCTCAAATCTTTACTATTCATTATAGTGTTTTTAGTTCAGTTTCAAAAGTACATATTTTATCGTGTTTGTTCAATTTCAACGGGAGGCAAAATATATTTTTTGATTGAATGAAGGCTACCGCTTGGTTAAAGCCTCCAGTATTTGCTGTCCGTCATCCAGCTTTCTATTTTGAGATTTTGGCTGTTGGCAACCTCTTCGTTGTGGCCAAACCAAAGCTTGTCATCGGTCATCCAGCTTTCTATATTTAGTTGGCCTTCGATCGTGTTTTCAGAAAAAATGTTCGATGGTTTTTGGTTTAACTGCCAAACCGAATCGCTGGTCATCCAGGCTTGAATTTCTAAATTTTCTTCAATGTAATTATCATTCACGTTCATGTTAAAGTGGTTTGAATCGACGTTTTTTGTTTCGTTGGTTTTTGCACCGACCACGATGGGCATTATTAATGCGGCGATTGCGATGGCTAAAAATGTTATTGTTTTCATAACTCTAAGTTTTAATGTTGTTTGATATTGTTTCGAATGTTTGTGTTATTCATTAATTATTTGTTGCATTTCAATTTGTGTATCATGTTCATTATTACAATAGTTTGTTATGTTTTAATTACCAGTTGATTATTAGTAAATTGAGTACGTCGCATTTTAGTTATCAATATTTTTTGTCTCATTATCTAAAATCTAGCAATCTAATATCTACTAATCTGATAACACACTATATGACACCTTAAACCAATGAATGTTACAGTAGTTGAGTGGCTAACCCGTGAGTGGGATTTTATGTGTGGTAAGCGTGTGAAATTTATCGGTAAGCAGCGTCAAAAATTGCTCAATTGAACCAGCTTTCTTCAATTCTGTTATCTTTGCAGCTCAAAAATTATATCGAAATGGTTTCCGTTGAACAAGTACGTTTGAATTTTGGAGGTTTTGAGCTTTTCAAAGAGGTTTCTTTTATCGTGAATCCCCGCGACAGAATTGGTCTGGTGGGTAAAAACGGTGCTGGAAAATCGACCATGCTTAAAATGATGGCCGGCTTGCAAATGCCTTCCGAAGGAAACGTAGTTGTGCCAAAAGACTATGTGGTTGGGTACTTGCCACAAACCATGGTTTTAAACGATACGCGTACAGTTTTCGACGAAGCGCAAACCGCTTTTGACGAGTTGCTTAGCATGGAAAGGAAACTCGAAAAACTTAACGCCGAAATGGCTAGGCGAACCGATTACGAATCGGATGAATACCACGATTTAATTCAAAAAACCACAGACCTTACCGATCATTTTAATTTGATGGGTGGTCATAGTTTTCAAGCTAATATTGAACAAACATTAATTGGTTTGGGCTTTAAACGTTCCGATTTTGAACGTCAAACTAAGGAGTTTAGCGGTGGGTGGCGTATGCGGGTTGAGCTGGCCAAATTGTTGTTGCAGCAACCCGATGTTTTTTTGCTTGATGAGCCTACCAATCACCTCGATATAGAGTCTATCCAGTGG
>DATERL010000082.1:0-60445 GCA_035271585.1 Prolixibacteraceae bacterium | reverse complement strand
GTATAAAAGGAATTAAATTGAAATATAGGGAATAATCTAAAAAAATCCGCTTTTTGAAATGGATTTTTAATATTACTTTTGAATGGAATCATTTAAAAAATTCTAAGCTATGTTTCGAAAAATGCTTTTATTGTTATTTTTCACATCAATATTTCAGTTTGCATTTTCGAGCAACGAAACCGAAAAGCTTTTAAACACACTTGAGAACGAAATTTTAAACCGAGAAGCTTATATTACAATAAAAACCGAACGAATATTTCAACTTACCACAACTTATAATCTATCGAGAAAAACAGAATCCCTTATCAACCAGTTTGAAAACTGTCTTATTTTATTAAATGAGTACGAATCATTTTCGTACGACTCGGCCTTCAAATATGTAAATATCCTGAGCCAAACGGCTCATCGGTCTGGCAATGCCGACCTTATTAGTAGTTCTAAAATTAAATTTGGCTTTACCCTACTTTCGTCTGGTTTATTCAAAGAAGCACTCGACACCCTCAACAGCATTAAAAGCAATAAACTTAATAACCAATTAAAGCCCGAGTTTTATAATGTGATTGCCCGCACACTTTACGATTTAGCCGACTACAACGCCGATGATTTCTATTCGGACATATATCGAAAAAAAGGAACTCAATATCTCGACAGTGCTTTAGCACTTATACCCCAAAACACTTGGAATTACTGGACAGCAATGGGACTGCGCCGAATGAAAGCCGACGATTACGAAGGTGCTGCCGATGCGTTTAATTTTTTGATTACCCAATTTGAATTACCAGAGCATCCCTACGCTATTGCCACATCGAGCCTTGGCTATTTATATTCATTGTTGGGGCGCGAAAACGAAGCCATCGATATTCTGATCAAAGCGGCCATTGCCGATATTCAAACTTCAACCAAAGAAACCGTGGCTTTACGCAACCTTGCCGTTCATCTCTTTAATAAAGGTGATATAAAAAGGGCTTACCGCTATATAAAAATAGCCCTCGACGATGCTACCGTGTACAATGCCCGTCACCGTAAAGTTGAAGTTGGTGCCGTATTGCCAATTATCGAAGGCGAAAGACTGTCGACTGTTGAAAAGCAACAAAAACAACTGCTAACTTTCACTTTTATTCTTTCGATGTTATCGGTTATGGTCATATCTTTTTTTACCATTATTTATTATCAGAACAAACGTTTAAACAAGGTTAAATTGGCCTTACAAGCCACTAACCAAAGCCTAAGCGAAATTAACCATTCGTTGCGCGAAGCCAACAAAATTAAACAAGAATACATTGGTTATTTTTTTAGTGTAAACTCAGAATACCTCGATAAAATTGAGGCATTTTATAAAAAATTGCACCGCAAAATTATTTCAAAACAATTCAACGATCTCGACTCAATTATTAACAATACCGATTTGAAAAAAGAAAGACAAATGCTGTTTGATAATTTCGATCGCATTTTTCTGAAAATATTCCCCTATTTTATTGACGAATTCAACAAACTATTTCACCCCAACGATCAAATTTTCCCTGCAAAAGAAGAACTTTTAAATACCGACCTGCGCATTTTCGCACTAATAAGACTTGGCATTAACGATAACGATAAAATTGCCAAATTCCTCAATTATTCGGTCAACACAATTTATACCTACAAAACAAAAATCAAGAACAAAACCATTGTCGATCGCGACGAGTTCGATAAAAAAATCATGGAAATTCGCTCTATCTAATCTTTTTATAGATTATTTCATCAATACAACTCAATATCCTGTCCATATTTTAAAAACCTCTTCAAACGTCCAAGTTACTATACTACTTAACTTTAAGTAAGTATGGCTCCTATATTATTCTATATTTTAACTGAATAAATTCTGTTTCGTTATAACTCAAGGTAGCTTTGTTTTTGTTCAATTGTTCTGCAAAAAGCAAACAAATCGAAATGCTAATAATTGAAACAAATATCAAATTTCATTAAACTTTAACAAATCTATTTTATGAAAAAAACAGTGCTTATATTGTTCAGTATCGTGTTGATGCAGATAGCTATTGGCTGTTTGGAAACCAACGACGGAACATTTACCGAGCCCATAACCATTTACGAAAAAGTGGGAGGCACCTGGGTGCTTACAAAGCTAACCCTTACCGACGAAATTGCAGCGGCAAGTGCAAGCAAGCCCGATGCAATGATTTTAACCAATAACTTAAACTTCAAAACCTTCAACTTTGTACTCAACCTTGACGAATTGTTTGCACCAACCACCTTTGAAGTAAAAGGTAGTTCGCCCGAACTATTCTTGAAAAGTGGCTATTGGGATTTAAGCAACCCTTTCCCAAATACTGATGGTACAGCGGTAAAACTTCAACTATATTCCGATGCTTCAAAAACTAAGCTGATTGATTTTCTCGAAATCAAAGCTTTACCTGGGAGCAGAGCGGTTATGGATATTGCGCTAACACGCCAATCCAACAATATCCCTTACGTAACGTACCAATATTCACTTAAACTTCAATAAGAAATCATTATGAATAAGAAAATACTAAACATATTGCTACTCTTTGTCTTTGCTCCATTTTTAACAATGGCTGCAGGACGAATTGCTGATATTTGGAGCCAGCCGGCCGTATTTGTTGCCGACGAAGAAGTAACTTTATTTTTTGACGTTTCGGGTACCGACCTGGCCGATATAAACGAAGATATTTACTTATGGGCATGGTTTCCATCGGAACCCGATGCTGGAAATGGTGCCAACTCGTCTGATTTTGCCAAGTTAACGCAAGTTAAAGACAATATTTGGAAAATAACCATGATACCTACCAAGTATTTTGGCCTTGAAACCGGCAATATTAGTGAGATTTATGGCCTGCTCAAAACCAAAAACTTCAGCAAGCAAACCGATGCATTTGCACCCGATTCGGACCCTGCAAACCACATTGCACTTTACAGCCTTCAGACCATAAAAGGCGACGGTGCCATTCTCGATTTTTATCCAAAACAATTTACACAAGACCGCCCGCTTTCAATACTCATCAATGCGAACCACACTTGGTCCGATTGTGAAAAAACTGCGGCACAAGGCCAACTGGCCGGTGCACCCGATGTTAGAATGCATGGTGGAGTTAACGACTGGGATATTCAAGTAATGAACAATGCCGAAAACAAGAGCAAAACAGCACTAACTCATTTAGGTGGCGGAATATATCGAAAAGATATTATCCTAAACGATTATTTTGGGCTTGCAGATAACTACATGGTTACAGGTATTAATATGGTTTTTGCCGATCAAACTTGGGTTTACCAAGGGAAAGGCGAAAATTGTACCGACTTTTTTATCGAAGCACCCGAAATTCCCAATGCACCAGTTCCCGCACTTTCGTTATTTCCTTCAAAATTTAGCGCAAACGATATTTTCGTAATTGTGAGAAAGAACAACGAGACCAACGTAAGTGCACTAAAATACACGATTACTGCCGGTACCAAAACCATTTCGGGGTCATTCGAAGGGAACAACAAAGAATTTTCGGCTTACATTAACTTAGTCGATGAATTGGCAGGAAACAACAATATCGAAAGTATAAATGTAGTGGTAACCGACAATACCGGTCGTAAAGTATTCAACAGCGATATTCCACTTGTTCAATTAAACGACTAAGAAATCTAACAAATTATGAAGAATATAAATATAACAGCAAAAATATTCGCCATTTATACGTTGATACTCGCTATCGGCTTAATAGGACTGAATATTAATAGTTTTGCACAAGAAAGCACCACAATTACTGTAAAAGGTATTGTGGTTGACCAATCGAACTCACCACTTCCGGGTGCAACCATAGTAATTAGAGGCACAACCAGCGGAGTAATTACTGACATAGACGGAAAATTCGAACTTCCTTGTAATACAGGAAGCACCTTAAGCATATCGTTTGTAGGTTACAAAAACGAAGTAATAACAGTCAATACATCCAACCTTGGTACAATTGTACTCATGGAAGATTTCGTTACTTTAAACGAAGCAGTAGTGGTTGGTGTAGGATACGGCACCATGCGAAAATCGGATTTAACCGGTGCCATCACATCAGTCAATTCCGACGAACTGAAAAAAGGAATTATCTCATCAACAGAGCAACTACTGCAAGGTAAAGTTGCCGGACTAACCGTGATTCAAGGCAGTGGCGACCCCGCAAGTGGAGCTTCGTTGCGCTTACGCGGTGGCACATCACTTTCGGCAAGCAACGGACCACTTATTGTGGTTGACGGAATTCCGGGAGTCGATTTTAATACCGTTCACCCATCCGAAATTATTTCAATTGATGTATTGAAAGATGCTTCGGCTTCGGCCATTTACGGTTCACGCGGTGCCAACGGTGTTATTATTGTAACTACCAATAGGGCAACCAAAGGCAAAAGCATGCAATATCAAGGCTATGTAGCCCTAGGAACTGTTTCGAACCACATCGACATGCTTTCGGCCAACCAATGGCGTGCTTGGGTTCGCGAAAACGAATCGACCAGTGCCATCGACTATGGCGGCAATACCGATTGGCAAAAGGAACTCGAACAAACCGCCATCACACAATCGCACGTGGTTACTTTTAATAGCGGAGGCGAAAAAAGCGGTTATCGTGCTTCAATCAACTACCTCAACAATCAAGGGGTTATTAAAAACACAAAACTCGAACGGATAGGTGCAAGTATTTCGGCCTTTCAATATGGATTAAACGACAAACTGAAACTTGAAGCGGGTATAAATACCAACTTCGATAAATGGAACCCTTACGACGGACGTATTTTCGAACGCACGCTCAACCTAAGCCCAACCATTCCGGTTTACAATCCCGATGGTAGTTTTACCCGTATTGGCGGAACAAAATACGACAATCCCGTTGAGTTGCATACCAACCGCTTTGCCGACAATTCTCGCCACCGTTTATTGGGATATGGAAAAGCCGAGCTCGAAATTATTGAAGGACTTAAAGCAATTGCCAACCTTTCGTATGAATATAACTCGCAGCAAGCACGCTTATATAAACCAAGTTACGCCGTAATGGAAGGCGTTTCGGATAAAGGATTCGGACAACGTACTTTGGGCGATTACACCACCATGCAAATGGAAACCTACCTTACCTACGACAAGCAAATCACCAACGACCACAAAATCAATTTATTGGGTGGGTATTCCTACCTCGATAATTCTTATGAAGGATTTGGTGCATTACGTCGCGGTTTCGATACCGACTTGTTCGTATACAACAACCTGGGAGCAGGTCAAGACTACAGAGCCGGCGATGTTTATTCGTATAAAGGACAGGCTAAATTAATTTCGTTTTTTGCCCGCGCCAACTATAATTACAAAGGTCGTTACATGTTAACTGCCACTGTTAGGCGCGACGGTTCTTCGCGTTTTGGAGCCAATCATAAATGGGGAGTATTCCCTTCAGCATCAATAGCATGGCGCATTTCCGACGAATCGTTCATGCAAGGCACTTCGGGATGGCTCGATAACCTTAAACTGCGCGCAGGATACGGTATTACAGGTAACCAGGATGGCATTGGCGAATACAAATCGCTATCGCTGTTGGGCGCCGGTTCCGAAACCTATTACGATGCAATTACCAAAACCTGGAAACAGTCGTACGGCCCAATACAAAACCCAAATCCCAATCTGAAGTGGGAATCCACCGCACAGACCAACATTGGCCTCGATTTTTCGCTAATTGGTAGAATATCAGGAACCATTGAAGTGTATCAGAAAAACACCTACGATTTATTATACACTTACCGTGTAGCATCTTCCGATTATGCATTTCCAACCATTATGGCCAACGTGGGAAACCTCAACAATAAAGGTATTGAATTGACATTAAACGGAAATATTATAAACACGAAAAACCTATCGTGGGATGCCAATTTATCGTTAGCAAAAAACGTTCAAGTAGTTGAAAAATTATCCGACAATACATTCCAAACCGAAGATGTTCCTAGCGGTTCGCTTCACGGAATAGATGGGATGTCGGGGCAATTCTCACAAATAATTGCCGAAGGATATCCTGTTGGAACATTCTGGGGTCCTGTTTGCACAGGGGTTGACTCAACCGGCAAATTCGTTTTAGCCGACGAGGGCATTTCGCAAGATTTGGGTAATGTACAACCCAAACTGAGCTTTGGCTTTGGTACCAGCTTACAATACAAAAATTTCGATGCCGAAATATCGATGTACGGAATGTATGGCCAAAAAGTGCTTAACGCAACAGCCATGGTATTAAACAATCCCAAAAGGCTACCGGCACTTAATGTTTCCGATGCCTTTCTCGAAACCGGAATTACCGATAAAGTTACCTATTCAAGTTATTTTGTTGAAGACGCTTCGTTTTTGCGCATCCAGTCGTTAACATTGGGATATACCTTGAATATTGAAAAAATCGGAATCAGCAAAATAAGGCTTTACCTTACCGGCGACAACCTTTTTGTTTTCACCAATTACAGTGGTACCGATCCCGAAGTGAGTATCAACGGACTCGACAATCCAGGATTCGACTGGTTTAACGTGTATCCTAAACCACGAACATTTTCATTCGGTGTAAATGTTTCATTCTAAACTTATAAAAATGAATAAGATGAAAATATACAAATCAATCATCATACTTACAATGGTCGTGTTTTTTAGTGCATGTACCAATTTAGATGAAAAATTATACGATAAAGTTTCATCGGCCGATTACGGGAAAACCCCATCGGAGATCGAAACCATTGTGGGCAGGGCTTATGCTTCGTTGCGCGGTTTTAGCGACGAAATTTGCAACGCCTTCCCAACCTGCGAGTTTGTGCTGTTTCTTAGCGAAGCAACTTCCGACGAAGCTTGTATTCCTACACGGGGCGCCGACTGGTACGATGGAGGTCGTTACCAAGAAGCACAATTTCACACTTGGACACCCAGTAACTTACTGATCTTAAGCTCATGGCGTTACTGCTACGGTGGCATCAATAAAATCAACCTAATTATAGATCAGGTTGAAAAATCAGAATTATCAAAAGAAGAACAAAACGTAGTTAAAGCTGAACTGCGCGGTGTGCGTGCCTATTTTTATTACATGTTGCTCGACTTGTACGGAAACGTACCCATTAACACTAAAACAACCGACGAGGGAAAAACCAACGCACCCAAAGCCGAAGTTTATGAATTTGTTGAAACGGAGTTGAACGAAATTCTCGACCTACTTCCCAGCGCAAAACTTTATGGCCGCTTTACCCAAAACGTGGCCAATACGTTGTTGGCAAGGCTATACATCAACTCGGAAGTATTTATAGGCAAAGCACGCTGGCAAGACTGTATCGATGCTTGCGACCGCGTAAAAGGCTACTCGCTCGAAGCCAACTTTTTTGCCAATTTCCTGACTGAAAACGAAGGATCGAACGAAAACATTTGGGTTATTCCTTATGACAGCAAAGAAGGCACCGTGGGTAACTTTTTTGCGTCCTTATCGTTCCACTACAAACAAAAACAAGCTTTTTCGGCAACCAGTAATTACACCGACTGTGTAAACGGCATATCGGCCCAACCCGGCCTTTATTCGGCATACAGCGACAACGATATTCGCAAACAAGGCTACCTCGAAGGCGACCAAATTTCAATGGCAAACGGCTCGGTAATTTTAATGGACGATGGTACACCACTTTCGTATACCGAAAACATTATTGATTACACCAATGCCCGCCAAAACGAAGGTGTGCGTATTAAAAAATACGAAGTTAAAGAAGGCGAAACTTGGGAACGCGATCACGATTTTGTGCTCATGCGTTATGCCGAAATACTTTTAATGAAAGCCGAATGCCTTGTGCGCCGTGGAAATCCCGACCTTGCCCGCCCATTGCTTGAACAAATCAGAACCAGAGCTAAAATTGAAACTCCTGCCTCCATTAATATCGAATTGATTGACAAGGAATGGATGTTCGAATTTGCTTTCGAGGGTTTGCGCCGTTCGGTTAACATACGCATGGGCGACTGGTTTAACCCTTGGTGGAATAAAGACGCTACTTCACAATATCGTAGTATTTTCCCAATTCCACAATACGAAATAGACCTAAATAGTAAACTTGTTCAAAACCCTGGTTACTAATAGAATTAAAAAATAAAAGTGAATGATTAGTTTTTTAGAGAGTTTAGTTTTTAAAGGGGCTGTAATTATCTTTCTCACAAGCTTTTTGGCTTGTGGGAAAGACATCCCCGATATTCCAAAAACATTCACGGTCGAGCAATTCGCGCCGGTGCAAATTAGCAAAGCCAATACAACAAAGGTATTTGCTCATTACATGCCTTGGTACGAAACGCCCGAAACCAGTAATAACAAAAAATGGGGAATGCACTGGACAATGAACACCCAGAACCCTGAAATCACAAACTCAAACGGCAAACGTCAAATTGCATCTCATTACTACCCACTTACCGGCCCTTATGCCTCAAGCGACCCATTCATTATTGAATACCATTTACTATTAATGAAGTACAGCGGTATCGATGGGGTTTTAATTGATTGGTACGGATCAACCCAAGTGAACGATTATGGATCGAACCTCAAAAATAGCGAAGCATTAATCGAAGCACTTAACAAAGTAGGGCTTAGTTTTGCCATTGTTTACGAAGACCGAACCATCCCAGCAGTTGAAGCAGAAAAGGGAACCAACGCCATTGAGGCAGCACAAAACGACATGCTTTATATTGAAGAAAATTATTTCGAAAACGAAGCTTATGTCCACGTGAACGGCGCACCTTTATTACTGGTTTTCGGACCCGAAACCTTTCATAAACCATCGGAATGGGAAAAGATTTTTGAGGTATTCAAAAACCCGCCCACCTTTGTTACATTAAACTGGACTTCGTCGAAAACGGCGCCCAGTTCGTCGGGCGAATACATTTGGGTGGATAAGGGAGCCCTTGCAAATAAGTATGCCACCAAAAACAAATTCGATGTTTTTATTGGAGGCAGCTACCCTGGCTTTTACGACTTTTATAAGGAAGGCGGCTGGGGTGAAGGATATTTCACAATAGACCATAACAATGGTAAAACGTTTCAACAAAACCTCGACTTGGCAAAAAGCGAACAAGTTGATTATTTGCAATTAATAACATGGAACGATTACGGAGAAGGAACCATGATTGAACCAACCCAAGAATTTGAGTTCACCTATTTAAAAATGGTACAAAAATTCGCAGGTGTTTCATTCAATCAAAATGAACTCGAAAAAATTTTTAATTTTTACTTACTTCGCAAAACCATTACAGGTACCGAAGAGCAAAAAATACTCGACCAAACATTTTATTACTTTGTTTCGGCACAGCACGAAAAAGCGATTCAACTGATTGACAGCTTAATATCAAAACAATGAAAATGAAAATAAAAAGATACTTACTAGCGAGAACCAGCATTATTTTTTCAATTATAATACCAATGCTGCTTACACTTGCTTATATTGGGTGCTCAGGAAAAGAAGATCCACTCCCCAACGATAAGCCAAAACCCGATCCCGAAGTGCTAATTCCTTTCGAGAATATCCCCAATTTGTCGGAGATGATTGTTTACGAAATAAACCCTTTGGCTTTTGGCCCCAAAGGCACTTTTGACAATATTGTATCGAAACTCGATCACATTCAAAAGCTTGGAGTGAATGTAATTTGGCTAATGCCCATTTTCCCCAAAGGAATCGAAAATGGAGTGGGCTCACCTTATGCTGTTCAAAACTATACCGACGTAAATCCCGACTATGGTAAATTAAGCGATTTCAAAACACTGGTCAATAAAGCGCACCAATTAAACATGGCGGTTATTATCGACTGGGTAGCCAACCACACGGCTTGGGATATCAGTTGGATCGATAACGACGATTGGTACACCTGCGATTCCGATGGCAACATCATTAATCCGCCGGGCACCAATTGGCAAGATGTAGCCGAACTCAATTTTAAAAACATGGAAATGAGGGCCGAAATGATTGCTGCCATGAAATTCTGGGTCGATAATTACAACATCGACGGGTTTAGGTTCGATGCGGTTGACTTTGTACCCGATAATTTTTGGGCACAAGCACTCGATTCATTAAAAAGCTATGAAAACAGGAACTTAATTTTGTTGGCCGAAAGTGGCAATACCAACGTGATGAAAACCGGTTTTCAGATGTTATATGCTTGGGATTTTCAATCGAAATTACGCGACATTTTCCACCAAGGAAGTAACGCAAAAAACATTCATCAAACACATGCCAATGAATATGCCTCACTTAAAAATGGAAATCAAAGACTGCGTTACATTACCAATCACGATTTATGTGCTTGGGACGAATCGCCATCGGACGCCTTTGTGAATGCCAACGGCGCAACTGCGGCATTTGTAGTTACAGCTTTTATGGGTGGTGTGCCGTTGATTTATAACGGACAAGAAATTGGATGGCCCGACAAAATCTCGTTTTTTAATTTGAATCCCATAAACTGGAATATTAATACCGAAATTTATTCGGCTTATACCAATATTATAAAAGTGCGTCAAACTTACCACACAACAATTAGTGGCTCAACCCAGGCGCTAAATGATAACGATGTAATCGCATTTACCAAAACCGGGCCCTCGGACCAGCTTTTAGTGGTGGTCAATACCCGTAATAAAAATATTGATTTTAATTTACCAACAACAAGTAATACCAACTGGTCGGGCATTTTAGGCGAAGCATCCATTTTAGATGGAAGCAAAATTGAATTAAAAGCATTTGAATATGTTGTTTTTAGCCGAAAGTTATCAGAATAGGGAACAAAACAACTGATAATTTTCTATACTTAATTAATCAATAAACCATTGACAAATTACACATTATATACGATGAGAAATCTACGAAGCATTTTCTACTTACTAATAGCCATGGTTGTAATCAACCAAGGCTGTACTTCAACAACAGAAAAAAACTACAAGGTGAACTCACCTGATGGAAAAATTACAGTTACACTTTTTACCAATCAAGGTCAATTAACCTATCGTGTTGAAGAAAATGGGGATCCAATTATAAACGATTCAAAACTAGGATTACGATTCAAAAACAACACAGCACTTGGCGAAGCAGTAAGCATCAAAGAGGCAAAAACCAGTTCATTTAACGAAACATGGGAACAGCCATGGGGTGAAAAACGCCTTATCGAAAACCGTTACGAAGAATTGGCATTAACGCTTGCCGAACAAGGTGGTGAAAACAAGCAAATGATTATCAGACTGAGGGTTTTCAACGATGGAATTGGCTTTAGGTACGAGGTTCCAGAGCAACAAGGTATCAACGAAATGATTATAAGCGATGAGATTACCCAGTTTAACCTACCAACTGTTGACATGGCCTGGTGGATTCCTGCTTATTCTGAAACTTTCTACGAAAGTATTTACAGGCATACGCCCATTAATCAAATTGACACGGTAAGCTTGCCCTTAACCATCGAAACTATTTCGGGTAAATACCTGGCCATACATGAAGCTAACCTAACCGACTATGCCGCCATGAACCTATATTGCCAAGGCAAATCGAGCTTAAATTGCGATTTGACTCCATGGAGCACCGGCGAAAAAGTATTCACCAAAGTTCCATTTGTAAGCCCCTGGCGTACGCTTATTATTGCCGATAAACCTGGCGATTTAATTACATCATACCTAATTTTAAACCTTAACGAACCATGCAAAATTGAAGACCTATCGTGGATTGAACCCCAGCGCTATATTGGTATTTGGTGGGGAATGCACATGGAAAAATACACTTGGAACATGGGACCTAAGCATGGCGCAACCACCGAAAACACAATTAAGTACATCGATTTTGCTGCAAAACATGGTTTTGGTGGTGTTTTGGTTGAAGGCTGGAACTACGGCTGGGAAAACAACTGGACCGAAGAAGGGGATAAATTCAATTTCATAAGCCCCTACCCCGATTTCGATATTGAAAAAATTACGAATTACGCACAATCGAAAGGTGTTAGGTTAATTGGTCACCACGAAACCGGAGGCGCAACCATAAACTACGAAGCACAAATGGAAGATGCTTTTAAATTATACAATAAGTTGGGCGTTCGTGGAGTAAAAACAGGTTACGTGAGCAGCCTCCTCGACGGGAAAGAAAGGCACAGCAGCCAATACGGCGTGCGCCACAACCGAAAAGTTATCGAAACAGCAGCCAAATATCAAATAATGCTCGATGTACATGAACCAGTTGTTCAAACTGGGTTACGCCGAACTTATCCCAACCTGATGGCACAAGAGGGCGTTCGTGGTCAGGAGTACAACGCTTGGAGCACCGATGGCGGCAACCGTCCCGATCATCTTACCATTATTCCTTTTACTCGCGGATTAGCTGGCCCCATTGATTTTACACCGGGTATATTCAATTTCGAAAACCCAGTTTATCCAAACACAAGACCGCAAACTACAATAGCCAAACAATTGGCATTGTACGTGGTAATTTACAGCCCTCTACAAATGGCTGCCGATTTACCCGAGAATTACGAAGGCCAACCGGCTCTTCAATTCATAGAAGATGTTCCGGTAAATTGGGATATAACCAAAATTTTGGAAGCTAAAATAGGCGACTACATCACCACTGTTAGAAAAGACCGCGACTCGAACGAGTGGTTTTTGGGAACCATTACCGACGAAAACCGCCGTGCAGTTGATATCGAGTTAAGTTTCCTCGATAAAAACCTCAGCTATACTGCCGAAATTTATTGCGACGGCACCGATGCCGATTGGAAAAACAATCCAACATCAATTGTAATTGAGAAAAAAACAGTTAAGTCGACCGACCATTTAAAAATTCAACTTGCAACCAGCGGAGGTGCTGCCATTCGGTTTATCCCTATCGATGAAAGTTTATAAATACAGAAAAAGCATAACCAACATTCTCATATTAGTGAAATAAAAAAAACCGCGTTAACTATTCGCAATTTGAATAGCTAGCGCGGTTTTTCATTTAAGGGCTAATTATTTTATTCTTTGTAAATATAGTTTTCGGATGTCGTTAAGGAATTCAATTTTGAGGTTATCGGAATACACCCTCACCACATCAATTACTTTTTGCTTATGAATAAAACAACCAAGCGCAGCATCAAACTTACTATCGAGCCAATTGTATTTTACTTTTAAGGTTAAATCGGCAAACTGATCAAAAGTTAGTGCTTGGGGTATTTCGAGGTAAGCATGATTCTCTTCATAAGCGTCTAAATAAATACCTTCGCTAAGTTCACTCAAGCAAAACATTTTCTTTAAAGTAACCAGTGTAGTAAATCGTTTTTGATTATAGCTCGACATAAGGGGACTGATTCCATGGCGCGAAAAAGCTTCCTGAATTTCAGCTATATGTTCGTAATCCTTTAGGTGTCTAATTCGTAACGCATTATAAAACCTATCGTTAAATTTAACGAATGCTTTTGCTACATCAATTTTAAAATTCAATTCCTCCTTCACTTTTTGAGAAGCCCTGATCACTTCAAAAACCTCGTACGTTTGATTTACAATTAAGTAGATGTAAAGCTGAGAATAATCCTTTGGATCCTCGTTATAATACCTCCAGAAAGGCGATAACGACTCAAATACAAGCGATCCGGGAACAATATTTTGAGTAAGAGTGGTGAACTCTTCTAACTTTTCAAGTGAGCCAAAATGTTCACAGTAATTTAGGTTTTCCATTATGTTTAAATTTTATTTAATAACAAACATTGATTAGTCAATGTTTTCTAGTTGTAAAACAATTCACAGTTGTAATTTTTTTTTATATTTGCAGCCTCAAAGGAGAGCTGGCAGAGCGGTCGATTGTGGCAGTCTCGAAAACTGTTGTCCGGGCAACTGGACCGGGGGTTCGAATCCCTCGCTCTCCGCTACAAATCAGAACCTTGCATTTTTTGCAGGGTTTTTTTTATAAAACAACCAAGCAATTCACTTAAAGCATAGAAATTCGTTATAAAACAAGTTTAATGAAAATCGATGCAGGTAAATCCAATATTTCAAAAAAATCATTTTTTATTTTTTTTGGATTTAATAATCTCTCTAATCTCCTTTTCGAGTTGATGGTTTTTAAAACCATCAGGAACCGGCCCACCAATTATGCGCTCATTTTTGGAAAGCTTTGCAATTGGTTGCGGATAACCTATAATTTTAACCTGTTTCATTTTTAAATAATTATTGGTTTATTCGGTCGAAATAACTTACTTCAATATCCTTTATCATTCTTCTTTTATTTAGCTTTTTACACACAGCAACAAACCACAGAATCCTTATTGCCTTTGATTTTTCTTTTGATAAAAATACTGATAATATTTTTTGCTGAAAAACTTTTCGAATAATATGATTTGGACAGGAACAAAAAAAACAGACCACCTACATTAACACACTGAACTTTAAAGCCCCCCACCTAGCACGAGTTTGTAACTTGTGCTTAATCCAATTTAACGATTTGGGCCAGCTATTACAAATATCCACAACATCAATTATTTACGGCTCATTGTTTAATGGCAGAAAATTGTTGCGAGTTGCAAACTCGAGCCATTGGTGAAATTATAACAGCAATTAATTAATATCAAAATTTTGAATTGCACCTTATTAGTTTAGCTATTTTTTTTACTCTGTAATTGAAATGCCATTGGGCGGCAATAAATTTAATTTCGTCTAAAACAAAGGCGATAAAAATAGATTATGGAAGATTTAGACCAATTGAATGAGCAGTTTAGCATAGAGGGAAAACTCAATTTTACAGACATGGATGGCGACATTATTTTTGCGGATATAACCAATAAATTTGCCGAAACAAGCATCTGTTTGTATGGAGCACAAGTTACCCATTACCGTCCACTCGAAACCTTTAATGTTTTATGGATGAGCCCCAACAGTAATTTTGAAGTGGGAAAAGCCATTCGTGGAGGAATTCCCATTTGTTTCCCATGGTTTGGCCCACATGTCACCGATAAAACCTTACCCGCTCACGGTTTTGCCCGTTTAATGTATTGGAAAGTTGTTAAAACCGAATCGACACTTAAGGGCGAAACCATGTTAACGCTTCAATTGAATTCTTCGGATGAGACGAAGAAATACTGGCCTCACGATTTCAAAATGGAGATTGATTTTTTAATTGGTGCAAGCTTAAGGGTAGAATTGCGTGTGACCAACACCGGCAATTCCGATTTTAATTATACTTCGGCCATTCATACTTATTTTAATGTTTCCGAAATTGGAAATGTTAGTATTGAAGGATTACAGGGAGTGAGTTATTATAGCGGGTTTGGCAACAAAATTATAACTCAAGAAGATGAGTTGATTGAAATCAAACAAGAAGAAAATCGGCGGTATGTAAATACCGATGCAGATATTATTCTGCACGATTCTGCCTTCCAGCGTAAAGTTGTGACCTCAAAAGAAGGCAGCAAAGTTACAGTGGTATGGAATCCATGGAGTGAAACTGTTAAAATGATGGACGATATTCCTGACGATGGATATCAAACCTTTGTTTGCATTGAGCCTGCCAACAGTTATAACGATTTTGTTCAGCTTGCACCCGGCGAAAAACACAGTACTGTTGGAAAAATTGGCCTACAAAAAGACTAAAATTGAGTTTTGTGAAAAACACTAATATTCAATTATTTAGCGAAAAATACAAATAGATTGCAAGACATTATACAACCAGAATTTATAAAAACACAACAAACTATTGAGAATAACAAAGCCACTTTTTTAAAGTGGCTTTGTTATTTGTAGCTATTCTTGAAGGCCACAACTTCGACCGTTAACATTCGACTTTAATAAGTCATATTGTTGCGTAGTTAATACTTTTTTAAACTCTTTATCACGATAAGTATTTATCGCTTTAATTGTAGTTTTCAATAATTCCTTATCGTTATTGTTACTAATTGCCGCATCAATTCGTTTTACAACTTCTAAATTAACAACTTGTATTTGCGTTGTTTGTGACTGAGCCAAGTTTAAGCTAACTTTCATTTGTTGGGTTAGCTTATTGGCCTTTTCGGTTTGGGGTGCAGTGTAACTGCTTTGTGCCATTACAAAAGTCACAAGAAGCAAGCTTAAAGCCATTATTATATATTTTTTCATCGTCTTATTTATTTAGAATTAATGATTTACTTTTTATGAATCGATAAACCACAAAAGCAGCTAGAATTAAAAATACCGAGATAACACTTATCCAACTTACTGGAGTTACAGGCGATTTAATTATGGAAACATCATCAACAAAAAAGTTTGTAGTTCCAGCTCCGTGACAAACGGCATAAAATTCAATTTTATGTGAATTTCCATTGGCGTAAGCACTTATATCTAAAACAACCTCGGCATAATTAGCATAAGCAGGGTTGCCTTCATAAATTGTAGCAATCACAACATCATCAATTTGCACTTGTAAAAAATCACTCCCCGACCCACTGAACGCACTGTTTTCAAGCCAAAAATGCAATTCATTAAAACCAACAGGGATAATAAGCGTTTGGTCAACTGAGCCAATTTCAGCAGCTGAAATACCTCCAAACCACACCCACCAATCACCGGTTCTTGGACCAGTTCCATTGCCTGTTCCACAATCGCCTATGGTACATAGCGGAGTGCCAAAGTTTGACGAATACTCATTCCATGATGAATTGGGAGTTCCCGATTCAAAACTTCCATCGCCAATTAATTCAACTTGTGAAAACCCAAATTGAGAAAACCCAAATAGAAGTACACCAAAAATAAATGCTCGCATGATTTTTTGTTTCATAATAATGCAATTAAAAAATTATCATTTAAAAATTAAAAAACTGAAGAATTAAAACCCTTCTTTCATAAAAACAAAAGTAATCAAAAAGTCGAACTGCTTTATCGTAATAAAGGCCATATGTCATTATTAAAAATAGCACAAGCAGCTTTTCGTTATTAAACACACAAAAATAATTATATTTTATGGGAAAATTAATAATACTTTTGTTTTGTAAATAATATTTCTCTAACTCTTTATGCAATAGCTAGCACGAGTTTGTAACTTGTGCTTAATCCAATTTAACGATTTGGGCCAGCCCTTTTTGTCCGGCATAATCTACGGCACTGCTGTAAAGATAATCTTCTTCGTGTTCAACAAACATTGCAACTGCTAATATTGGCACGAGTTGCAAACTAGCGCTATTAGCGGCTCATTCTATAGATCCAACCGAACCGAGTTTATAAAATTGGCTGCTGGTTTTTAAAATCATAAAAAGTTTTTCGCATTAAATTGGCCAAATTCATTTCATAATTAATATAGGCATCGAGGTGCGAAGTGTAGGCATTGTTCAGCCTTACTCTTTCGAGTGCCAATGACTGGCTGTCGATGTCGCCATCGGAATAGCGGGCACGTGTTATTTCGAAGCTTTTCTCAGCCACCAAAACATTTCGCTCAAGTAGTTGCAGCCTTTTTAAGCTACTATTAAGCTCGGCCACAAGGTTGCGTACCTCTGTTTCGATGTTACGTATTGTGGCTTCTTTCTCGTAAATATTTTTTTGTAATCGGGCTTCGGCGGCACGCACAAGGGCTTTATTTTGCCCCCAATCAACTATTGGGATATTAATGGTTAGGCCAATTCCAAAATTACCGGGCCGATCTTGAAAATCGTTAAACGATTGATTGATTGAATTGCCAATTTCATTATTGATGGGAGAATTATAAACCCCAATTTTTTCGTAATAGGCATTCAAATCGCCACTAATCATTCCTTCTGATTTTTGTCGCTTAATATTCATGCGGTTCAGCTCAATTTGAATATCAGACTCCTGCAATTCGAGGCGATTTTGCAGGGCTAAATCAATCGCATTTACAGCATCAATTTCAATGATTTTGTAATCCATTTCACTCGAAATAATCACGCTATCGCGCAGTCCAATACCTATAAGTTGAATAAAGTCGTTTTGAGCCGAGCTTTGATTAACCAGGGCCAAACCATAATTATTTTGTGCTTCGGCCAGGTCAACTTCCATTTGCAGAGCATCCACTTCGCGAATTAATCCAGCATCGAATTTATTTTTGGCAATTTTGAAAGCCTCTTCCTGCCGTTCGAGGTTAAGGCGTGCAATCGATTCTCGTTTTTGAACCGAAAGCAAACGATAAAAAGCATTACTCACGTAATAAACAAGATTAAGCTCTTCGCGCTTCAATCGTTTTTGTGATTGTTGGTAAGCCAGTTCGGCTGTTTTAAATGCCGATCGAATATTATTGTAACCATAAAGCGCATCGATGGGTTGAGACAAACCCAAACGCGTATTCATGCGCATCCAGCGGCTCAGCTCGTTATAATCGTCGGTGCTATTTAGTCCCGAACTCACATAAATGCTACCATCGGTGGGCAGGGGCTGGTTAATGGTTAGGTTGCTCCCTACTAAGGATTGTCGCACCGAGTAAAAGGTAATTCCGCTACTGTCTTCAAACTGGCGAATGGTTTCGGTATAATTTGGTGTAGTCAAATTAAGGTCGATGTGCGTTTTGAAACGGCTTGTTGCCGAATGTAGATTATACTCAGCAATTTTGAGATCCTGTTTAAGGCTCAGCATATCAAAGCTTTTCATTTTAGCTATGTCAATACTTTGATCGAGATTCAAAATATAGGTTTCGGCTTTCGTTTTGTTTATTAAAACGAAAAACAAAAAAAATGAAAAAAGGAAACTAAAATACTTCATGACTATTTTGAATTTTGCTTTTGGTTCGTGGTATCAGAAAAAATAAGACCATCTTTTAAATAAATTGTTCGATGGGCATATTCGGCAATTTCTTTCTCGTGGGTAATTAAAATAATGGTGTTGCCTTCGGCTTGCAGTTGATCGAAAAGCTCCATTATTTCTTCGCCGGTTTTCGAGTCTAATGCACCAGTTGGTTCATCGGCTAAAAGAATACCAGGATTGGTTACCAGTGCCCTTGCTATGGCCACGCGCTGACGCTGACCACCGCTTAACTCCACAGGTTTGTGCTTCATTCTATCGGCCAGCCCTACCCTTTCGAGCGCTTTTATTGAGCGTTCCCTGCGTTCAACTTTATTAATACCGGCATACATTAAAGGCAGTTCAACATTGTGTAAAGAGCTCATTCGCGGTAAAAGATTAAACGACTGAAAAATGAAACCGATTTCACGATTGCGCATGGCCGAAAGCTGATCGTCGCTTAGCGTACTAACATTTACCTGGTTAAAAAGGTATTCGCCCGAAGTGGGTGTGTCGAGGCATCCCAGAATATTCATCAGCGTTGACTTACCTGATCCCGAGGGTCCCATAATGGCGACATATTCGTTCTTTTTAATTTGCAAATTGATCCCTTTTAAAGCAGGAACCTGAATTTCGCCCATTAAATAGTCTTTCTTTAAATTTTTAATTTCAATCAACATAAATTTCAATTTTTACTCGTACCTGATTGATTCAATTGGCTTAAGATTAGCGGCACTTTTTGCCGGCAGGTAACCAAAACTAATTCCCACAATTACCGAAAATCCGAATGCAATTACCACCGAATAAAGCCGAATATAGGTTTCCACATCGGTTATGAGTGTAATACCCAACGATAAAGATATCCCCAAAATTACACCAATAATTCCGCCGGTAATACTCATGGCCACTGCTTCGGTAACAAACTGGCTCATAATATCGGATTTGCGAGCACCAATTGCCCTGCGGATACCAATTTCGCGGGTACGTTCCATTACCGTGGCCAGCATGATATTCATAATACCAATACCGCCCACAACTAGTGATATGGCAGCAATGGCACCCAATAAAATATTATAAATACGGCGTTCTTTTTCTTCTTGTTTGAGCAATTCGTAAGGAATTACAATGCTAAAATCGTTGTTATTGTAGTGGTGACGCTTTAATATTCCCTCGATAAGGGCGGCAGCTTCGACCAGTAATTCCGATTTTTCAGTTTTAATGGTAATTTGTTTTACTTCGCTGCTTAACTTGTTTTGGTGTTCGAAGCGTTTATTAAAAGTTGAAAGGGGTATGTACACATCGTTATTCAAATCGCGCGAAGCCAATTCGCCAACAGTTTCGGTAAACAGCGCTTTCGTTTTCATTACCCCAACCACTTCGAGCCATTGGTCGTCAATTTTAACCATTTGACCAATTGGATTTTGATTTTGAAAAAGTGTTTTCACCAAGCCGGCACCCAAAACGCATACTTTAAGGCCTCGATTATAGTGATCTTCGTTGATAAAAGTGCCTTGATCGGCATCATAATTCAGAATTTCGATAAATGAAGGGGTAATACCAATTACGGTTGATTTTGACGATTTATCGGCAAACCTTATCTCGCTACTTTTTTCAGCTTGAGGCGCCACATCAACAACGCCGGGTATAATATCCTTAATTACACTGGCATCGGCCAACGACAATCCTTGTGAAAATTTCGCCCTTACCTCTTCCAATTCTGAATTGCTCAGGTCTTTTTCACGAACAATAATATTATTGACCCCTAAATCCTGGTATTTAGCAATGGCTTGGCGTTTGGCTCCCTCGCCAATCGAAAGCATGGCAATAACCGAAGCCACACCGAAAATAATTCCCAACATGGTTAAGAACGACCTGAATTTGTGTTCGATAAGTCCTCGGATGGCTACTTTTATGTTTTCTTCGAATTGCATAAATATCAGTTATTTTGAGGTTCATAAATTTGACTTACCGGCACTAGTTTTTGACCACTTTCGAGTCCCGATTCAATGACTACCGACCGGCTATTATTAGGCCCGATTTTAACTTCAGTTTTATTAAATCGGTCGCCGGTTTTTACATAAGCATAATATTTTTTGTCAATTTTATCGACACACTGTAAAGGTACATACAGTACATTTTTGAGATTAGCACAGATAAATTCACAACTAACAGTCATGCCAGGTTTTAAGCGTCCGTCTGAAATGATTAATTTCACTCCGACATCGAAAACTTTTAATTTTGAATTGCGTTCTATGGGCCTGCATAAACGACTTATACTAGCTACTTCGCCATCAAAAACAACATTGGGAAGTGCATCGAGACGCACTTTAACCGCTTGCCCCTTAATAATTTTCATGAAATCGGATTCATTAACCACGGTATTCACTTTCATCCACGACAAATCGGGCACATTGCCCAGTGCATTACCAACATACACTTCATCGCCAATCATTATCTGATCGCGTGAGCGCTGCTTTTGAGCAACCTGAAAAATACCTGGAATAGTTGTCCTGAGGGTCAATTTATCGAGCACTTCGTAAGCACTTTGGACTTGCTCGTTAATTTGCTGTACCCTTATTTGTTGAATGTGTAATTGGTTTTCGGAAATTATACGATAATAATCGTGGCTTTTCTTCACTTTATCGAGCCTTATTTGAGCTTGTTTAAACTCGAGATCTTTGATTTGTTTGGCGCGTTCCGATTCAAACTTGAACTGTTCAATTTCGAGTTTTTTCAATTCGAAAGCGGCTTCTTCGTTTTTTAATTGCGACTGCAATTCACTAAAACGGTTATCAATTTCTACTAATATTTTTTCGAGATTAGCTTTTTGGGTCTCTAGTACGTTTTCGCGATCAATGATAAAACGTTGTACTGTCGAGGGATCAAACTGAATAATTGAATCGCCCACATTAACAACAGTGCCATGTTCGAGCAAGCCAATAATCTTCATACTGTACCAATATCGTCCAAAACGTTGCATTACAAAAGCACGAGTATTCACAGCAGCCAATTCGCCCGTTTCGGTAATGGTTTGTGTGAAATCTCCTTTTTTGACCGAATATTCGTCGGTTTTAACATGGCTACAGGCACAAACGGATAAAAGCAACACCGTGGCGATAATATTATGGATTGATTGTTTACACGTTCTCATAATACTACTGTTTTTTAGGTTCTTCGTCGGAAGCAAACGGATCGATCAAGGCCACTTTATTTTTCACTGTAAGTCCATCCTCAACAATCACAAAATCGGTATTGGTTTGTCCAAGTTTGATATCACGTTTTTCGAATCCACGATTAGTTTCTACGTATACATAATCGACATCGGGAGTAGAATGTACTGCTTCAATAGGAATAAACATCACGTTATCGATTTGACTAATAATTATACGGCAACTCACTGTTAGTCCGGGAAGTAAGTTTTGTGTTTTCGATTTAATCAGAATATCGACAGGGAAAACTTTAATTTTTGAGTTACGGTCTTTGTTAATTGCTAGATTGGCAACAGTCATTACTTCGGCCTCGTAAACACTATCGGAGAAAGCATCGGGTTTTACTTCAACTCTTAAGCCCCTAATTATTTTTGAGATGTCCACTTCGTTGACCTGCACACTGGCTTTTAATTGGCTCAAGTCGGGAAGTTCAATTAAAGTATATCCGCTCCAGCACTGATCTCCAATTTGAAATTTAGCATCGCTACTCCAGTTTTTAGTAACAATGGCAATTCCAGGTGAAGGAGATATCACAAACAATTGTGCTAAGGTTAAGTTGGCCTCGCGAAGCTCTTTTTCCGATTGACTTATTTCGAGTAATTTTTGCTTGAGTTCTTCGTGCTGAATTTTTTTTCTGTTTTGTATTTGCTCAATGGCCCTGTTGTAAGCAATATTTGCTTTCTCCATGTTGAGCTGTATTTCTTGCTTTCTAACATCGGCTTCGTAGTTGGCCGACTCAAATTGAATTTTGGAAATTTGCTGTGATAACTGGGTTACTTCCAAATCGGCTTCTAGTTCAACAATTGTCGATTCTTGTTCGGCTTTAAGTTTTTTCAGTTCCGCTCTTTTCATTTCGAGGCTGGCCTCCGAATCAACAATTGCTTTCCGCACTTCGGAAGGGTCGAAAACAATTAAAGTATCACCGGTTTGCACTTCTGCGCCATCGTCAACAATATCAATAATTTTAAGCATTCCATACCGCCACGATATACTGGGCGAAATAATATTGGTTGAGCGAATAGCGTTTACTTCACCCCCTTCGAAAATATCGAGGTAAAATGTACCTTGCCTAACCGGAGCAACAGGAATTTCCTGCTCACTTTTTTGGTTACACGATACAGAAACAAACAGTATTATTATCAGTCGTAACCTTTTCATCGACATTGATATTTTTGGCATATCTATATATTTTATCAAAAGAATATTACAAAACTAGGTCCTTCATCGTAATCATCAGATTGGGAATTAAAATCAGAAGGAACATTGTTCATTTCAAAATTTTTATACGTTTGGCGGTGTTTCTGTAAAATAGAGTCGGGCAAATTTACATGCGAAATAACTTTAGAAGCTTTGGGTTTTACAAACGAGACTGTTTCGTTGCCTTGCAAACCGGCAGCAATTATTGCGCTGCGTGGCGAATAATTCCCTAACACCACCTGTCTTTTCTCGAAGGAGTTTCGGCTCATTTTCACATAAACCACTTTGGAAGAATCTTCATCGAAAATAGCCAATTGAGGAACGACTATGGTATCGGGAATATTGGTTGAAATAATGTTGCATTGCGCCGAAATACCTATTTCGGGTAGTGACATAAAACTATCAATTGAAGCGGTAATTTCGAAATGCCTAATTTTTGAGTTGCGACTAATGGGCTGCCCCATAGTCGCTTTTTTAATAATTTTACCCCATGCCCTGTTTCCCGGCATGGCATCAAATATAAAAACCACATCGTTATTTTCAGCAATACGTTTATACTGGGTTTCGGTAGCCATAATTTTCACATTTACCTTCGACATATCTGGAATATCGACAACCTTAACACCCTCCCATATTTCATCGCCCTCCATTACTTTTTCACCAGTATGTGGCAATTGTGACCTCAATGCCATGCCGCTGCGTGGCGCCAGCATGGTCATACCGTCAAGAGTTTCTTTGATGTCATTGGCTTGATTTTGATCTTGTTTTATCTGGAGTTCAAGTTTCTTTAATTCCGACTCGTTTATAAGCTCCAAAAACTCCAGTTTTTTTTTGAATTTTTGCTTTTCAACATTAGCAATTTCCAGTTGCAGCGATTTAATTTTTCGTTGATATTCAGGCAAGTATTGTAGTTGAAGCGAATCGAGATTAGCAATGGCGGTTTGTGCTTCGTTGCTTTCGACCTGCGCCATTAGCAAAGCATAAGCCATATCAAGATCGGCCTTCCCTTTGCTGTATTGCGCAGTCGATTGTTCAACTTTATCGACTAACAATTCGTAGTAGTTGATAATTTCACGATTTTCGACAATACAAACAGTATCTCCTTCTTTAACCTGTGTTCCATCCTCAATAATAAAGAGTACAATACCATCGATCCGACTCGGACAAACAACCGACGATGAATTTTTAGCTTCGACGCTTCCTTCAATGGTAATTTGATCAACAAATGAAGTCGTTTGCAGAGTAAAAAAGTTCATCTGCTTGTCGTTGTTATTGGAACAAGAGAAAAACGATATACCTAACAATATAATAAGAAAAATCTTAAAACTATGCTTCATTTTTAATTTTGGATTTTTAGCTGCTTTCACTTAACAATAAACATGCCATTGGAATATTTTAAAAAGAAAAAGTCAGTATTAGAAACATTATTGTCTAGTAAAAGTTGAAAAAAAATCAAAATCAACACATTCTATACAAAAACTGAATATCAAGTTTTAATAGGATGAAAATATTATTAAACAATAAGATATCACAACAATAAATAGTTCCAATTATTAAATTAATAAAAGCCAAGTGGTAAAATTACCACCTGGCTTTTATCGATTTTAAAAAATCAAACAATTTCACTTTATTGCTGAAAAACTATAAATACAAACATGTTTATAATTTTCACCAGGCAAAAGTAATGTTGATTTGAAATTGGCCTGGTTGGGTGCATCGGGGAAGTGTTGTGTTTCGAGACACAAAGCGCTTTGGTATTGATACGCTATACCCGATTTTCCAATGGTTGATCCATCCAGAAAATTACCACCATAAAACTGCAGTCCAGGTTGGTTGGTCAATACTTCCATTTGAATGCCGCTCATTGGCGAATAAACAGTGGCTGCCAAAACGACACCTTCGTCGTCGCGATTAAGTGCCCAGTTATGGTCGTAACCACCGCCCACAAGCAACTGTTCATCAACTACATTAACCTTTTCGCCTATTGCCGTAGCTTGGGTAAAATCAAAAGGAGTATTGTGAACAGGTGCCACTTCGCCAAAAGGAATAAGTGTCTCATCAACTGGCGTAAACCCCTTAGCATTAATGGTTAACAAGTGATCATTAATGGTTTCGCTGCCTTCGCCCGTTAAGTTAAAAAATGAGTGATGGGTTAGATTACACACAGTTGGCTTGTCGGTAGTTGCGGTATATTCGATTTTGAAACCCCGATCGTCGGTCAATTCATAAGCCATTGTAATTTGAAGATTCCCAGGATATCCTTCTTCTCCATCGACAGACAAATAAGTAAAAATAATTTTATTTTCACCAATTTGATTAGCATCCCAAACTACATCGTAATAACCTTTTGGGCCACCGTGCAAGTGATTTGGACCGTTATTTTGCGCCAATTGATAAACTGTACCGTCGATTTCAAAGCTTCCATTGGCAATTCGATTGCCCGAACGGCCAACAACTGCTCCATAAAAGCTTTCGGATTTTTCGTTTATGTAATCGTTGAGTTTATCATAGCCCAACACAACATCAACAGGATTGCCTTCGTTATCGGGTACACAAAGTGCCACCACGCGGGCACCGAAGTTAGTTACTTTAATGCCAATACCACTTTCGTTGGTAAGGGTATATAAGCCCACTTGCTTACCATCAACCACTTGACTGAACTGTTTTGCATCGATACCTTCAACCGTTTTGGTGAAGATTTTTGGTTGATTATTGCACGAAATCAATGCAATACAAACCAACAATGCAACAAATAGAAAATTAGTTATTTTATTCATTTATGTTTTATTTTAATTGAACCAAAATTACTGAATGTGCAGGAATTTCCAATGTAAGTCGGCCATTTTTTGGTTTAGCAATTTTAAAATCGGCAATGTTTACCTTTTCATTTTTCCCAAAATCGTTTAAATCGGTCATGTTTGGCGCAGTAACAATTTGAGCACTTACATTTTTAAAATCAACACCATCAACAATACAATCAATCGATATGGCTTTATTGGGATTAATATTGGTAAGGGTAATGCTGGTAACGCCATTTTTAACCGAAGCCGACGAAGTGATTGCTGGCAACTTTTGACCATTATATTCATACATTTCGCTCGATAGCAGGGTAGGTACAAGTGTAGCATCTTGGTGTACGTTAAACATTTTGAAAACGTAATAAGTAGGTGTTTTCACCATTTCGGCACCATTGGTTAAAATCACAGCTTGCAACACGTTAACAATTTGAGCAATATTGGCCATTGAAATGCGGCCGGCGTAATTGTTAAAAATGTTAAGATTAACTCCGGCAACCAAAGCGTCGCGAACAGAGTTTTGCTGTTGCAAGAAACCAGGATTGGTTCCGGGCAGCGGATCATACCATGTACCCCACTCATCAACAGCTAATTTCACCCGCCCTCTTGGATCGTATTTATCCATAATGGCCAAGTGTTTTTGAATAAACTCTTCAATTTTTAAGGTATTTTTGAAAGTACTAAACCACTGGTCTTCTTTAAAATTGATAGATGGACCTTTATCACCCCAATTGCCTGTTGGCAAAGTATAATAGTGCAACGAAATAGCCTGCACCAATTGTTGTTTGTCTTTCAATACGTCCATCAACTTTTCGGTCCAGTTATAGTCATCCGCCGATGGTCCAACGGCAAGACGTTGAAAATCATTTCCACGAACATAACCTGCGAAATGACGGTAAATATCGGCATAATACTCTGGGCGCATGTCGCCTCCACAACCCCAAGTTTCGTTTCCAATTCCCCAAAATTTTACGTTCCAAGGATCTTCACGACCATTCTGTTTTCGAAGTTCGGTCATTGGGCTTTCGTTACTTGAAGTAACATACTCAACCCACTCGGCAGCTTCTTGTACAGTTCCCGAACCAACATTAATACTCAAGTAAGGTTCGGTACCAATTAATTCGCAAAAATCGAGAAATTCGTGTGTTCCAAAACTGTTATCTTCGGTAACGCCCCCCCAGTGTACATTAACCATCGAAGGGCGACTTTCTTTAGGTCCAATGCCATCTTTCCAATGGTAAGTGTCGGCAAAGCAGCCACCAGGCCATCGCAATACAGGAACTTTCAATTCTTTAAAAGCCTCAATTACATCGATACGGTATCCGTTGATATTGGGTATTTCGGAATTTTCGCCCACGTAAATCCCTTCATAAATACAGGTACCCAAGTGTTCGGAAAAATGACCGTAAATGTTTTTATTGATTACTGTTTCGGCCTTATCGGGTTGAAGCACGACCGTATTTTGGGCGTTTAGCCCAAAAGTGACCAAAAATGTCATTAAAATTAAAAACAAATTCTTCATAGTTAATAAGTTATTATGTTTATAAGTAAGTGTTTCTATTTGTTTAATTATTCTGTTTGAAACCATACTTTCATTTCGCCCACTCCTCTGTTCGACCATGCGAAATAAGGAATAAGGGTCAATTCATTGCCATTAACAACGGCTACAAGTGCTTTGGTTTCTTCATCCTGCACATTGAAATCGAGTATTGAGAAATCGATATTTGCAGGTATTTTCACATCGGTTAATTCACCATTATCGACTTGCTCGGCACAATAAACCAAGGGTCCATATTCAAATGCCACTTTCCCTCGGTTTTCTTCAACCAAAGGATTTGTAACCACCAGCCGAACCATCATGGGCAATTCCAATGAAACCACATCGCCTTTTTTCCATTTGCGATTGATTTGCGCATAACCTTCGACCAATTCAATGGGCTGAGCTTCGCCATTAACAAAAAGTGTAAAATCACCTTTATTATTGTCGCTATAATGATAAAGATCGCCAGGAGCCACTTCGTTGTGAGCCCATCCGGGTATCCTGACTTTCAATTTAAAACTGCTTGTTTTTTCAGGATTAACAATAATTTTAACACTTCCCGAGTAAGGATAATTGGTTTCTTGTTCCAACACAACATTCTGTTTCCCAATTTCAAGCAGTGCATTACTTGAAACAAATAAGTTGATAAATATTTCATTATCACCTTCGGCATAAATTAACTCGGGAATAGAAGGAATAAAACGAATGAGGTTAGTTGGACAACAAGAACAATCGAACCAAGGCTGGCGTGTTGCTGCGCCATAATTAAACCTATATTCGCCATCGGCCTCTAAAGGATTAGGATAAAAGAATTTACTACCATCGAGCGAAATGCCAGCAATGAGCCCATTGTAAAGCGTGCGTTCAATGACATCGAAATATTTCGATTGGCCAGTAAGTAAAAACAAACGATGACACCAATCAACACTTCCAATGGCAGCACATGTTTCGCTGTAAGCTGTTTTATTGGGCAATTCGTAATTATCGCCAAACGATTCGCCATCGTGCCTTGCTCCCAGCCCTCCAGTGATGTACATTTTTTTATTCACCATGTTTTCCCATAATGCATTTACCGCATTTAAATAATCGGCATCGTTATACATCACCGCAATATCGGTCATTCCAGCATATTGATATACTGCTCTTACGGCGTGTCCAACCACTTCGGTTTGTTCAACAACCGGAAGATGATCCTGACTGTAGGGACCCCAAATTTCACGTTTTGATGAATCCCCTCTTTCGTCGAGAAAGAATTTCGACAATTCGAGGTATTTTTCGTTGCCCGTGATATGGTAGAGTTGAATTAAGCCTGTTTCGATAATTTGATGACCAGGTGGAGTAAATAACTTACCCGGGCCAAATTCCTGAACAAGCAAATCGGCATTTTTAATGGCAATATCTAAAAAGGTTCTTTTGCCAGTTGCCCGGTAATGAGCTGCAGCGGCTTCGAACATGTGTCCACTATTGTAATGTTCGTGACTCGATTGTTCGTTTTCCCAACGTTTTGTTGAAGGATTAACCCACCACGCGGGCGGATTTTGCCTATCGATGGTAAACCAAGTAGTAAGGTAGCCATCGGGTTCCTGACCTACTGCAATAATACCAATTATTGAATCGATATAAGCTTCGAGCGCAGGATTGGGATGGCTTGTAAGTGACAAAGAAGCACCTTCGATAATTTTGTAAAGGTCGGTATCATCAAAGGGCATTTTGCCTTGATAAACACCTTCTTTTTTACCCCCGGCCACCAAAAAATTATTCATACGGCCTTCAACATCACATTTATTGAATGAATAAGGAATAGTTACCGATTGAATCTCGTTGATTTTTGGCAACCAAAAATTGTCGCTCACTTCTACATCAGTAACTTTTACTGCCTTAATGGGGTAATCGGAATATTTTTGTTCCGTTTTGACACAACCTACGAAGGTCAAGAATGCCAATACCACCAAAACATAATTCAAGTTTTTCTTCATAATGTTATTAATTTATAAAGCACCAATTTTCTGGTATTGCTTATATATTTCTGAATATTTTGCTGCATTTACAGCATTGGGCTGATAGGTTTTTTCGAAGCCCTGCCCCATTGCTTTTTGTGCATCTTCAACACTAGCATAAACACCTGCAGCTACGGCAGCAAACATGGCAGCACCTAAGGCTACACATTGCTCGGCACGGGCTACTTTAATTGGCATGTTCAACACGTCGGCCATGGTTTGCATAACGAAGGCCGATTTTTTGGCCACGCCGCCAATACCAACAACCGATTTTATTTCGATGCCATTTTCGGCAAAGCGATCAACAATTGCCCTTGAACCAAAAGCGGTTGCTTCGACCAGTGCACGCATAATACGTGGAGCCGATGAGCCAAGATTTAAACCGCTTATTGTTGCTTTAAGGTTTTGGTCAGCATCGGGCGTACGGCGACCGTTAAGCCAATCGGTAGCCACAATGGTTGATTCTTCGATAGGTATTTGCATGGCTTCTTTTTCCAATGCAGGAATAATTTTATTTTCGATAGAAGCAACCAAATCTTTATCGTCGATAAATTGCAGCGGCCAACTTAACACACCTTTAAACCAAGCATAAACATCGCCAAAAGCCGATTGCCCAGCTTCCAAGCCAACCATGCCGGGGATTACCGAGCCATCGACCTGACCACAAATTCCAGGAATAAGTTTTCCCTCCATCTCGGTGTAGGGCGCCACAAGAATATCGCAGGTTGATGTACCAATTACACGCACCAAGGTATTGGGCTCAATTTGGGCGCCAACAGCTCCCATGTGACAATCGAAAGCGCCAACCCCAACTATCACATTAGTTGAAAGGCCAAGTTTTGCAGCCCACTCAGGTGTTAATGTACCAAAGGCTTCATCGCTGGTATAGGTTTCGCTGAAGAGATTTTTGCGCATTCCCTTTAACTCAGGACCTAATTTGACAAGAAATTCCTCGGGGGGAAGTCCATTCCAATCGGTATGCCACAATGCTTTATGTCCAGCGGCACAACGGCTACGTTTTACTTTATCGATGGCCGTGTTTCCGGTTAAAACAGCCGGCAACCAATCGCAATATTCAATCCACGAAATGGCTTTGTTTTTCAACGAAGCATCGTTACGCAACACGTGCAGTACTTTTGCCCACACCCATTCCGAGGAGTAAATTCCACCTTCGTATTTTGTATAATCAACTTCCCACTTACGTGCCAGTTCGTTTATTTCATCGGCTTCTTTAACGGCCGTGTGATCTTTCCAAAGAATGAACATCGCATTAGGATTCTCGGCAAACTCGGGCAAAAGTGCCAGTGGTGTTCCTTTAGCATCGGTCAATGCCGGTGTACTGCCGGTAGTATCGAAAGCAATACCCACAACATTGGCAGCCACCGAAATATCGCATTTCGAAAGTGCTTCCTTAATTGAAGCTTCCATTACTTCGAGGTAATCGAGCGGGTGCTGACGATATTGATTTTTTGCCGGATCGCAATACTTGCCTTCCACCCAACGCGGATAATACTTCACGCTGGTAGCCAATTCCTTACCATTCTCAGCATCAACAATCAACGCACGGGCCGAATCACTGCCATAATCTAATCCTATAACGTATTTGCTCATATCTATATATTTTCAAAATTTAAAATGATACGTTAAAAAAAGTCTGAATTCTTTTAACATTTACTAAAATAGAATTGAGAAGTGAACTTCAATTCTCGCTTATTCATTATTATTGGCCGTAATAAGCATTTTTACCGTGCTTGCGCTCGAAATGCTTTTTAATTAAATGGGGATTCATTTTCAAATCGGGATTTACGGAGAATGAAATTGTGGCCATTTTAGCTACTTGTTCCATTACCACCGCATTATGAACCGCATCGTGAACATCTTTTCCCCATGAAAAAGGACCATGATTGTGTACCAAAACACCAGGTACTTCAACAGGATTAATACCATCGAAGCATTCAACAATTACTTTTCCTGTATCTTTTTCATACGCACCAAAAACCTCTTCTTCAGTCATTTGACGGGTACAAGGAATTTCATTGGCAAAATAATCGGCATGAGTTGTTCCAATGTTTGGAATTCCACGACCAGCCTGCGCCCAAGCAGTTGCATTGCATGAGTGCGTGTGTACAACGCCTCCAATTTCGGTAAATTTTTGATAAAGATACAAGTGTGTAGGCATATCGGATGAAGGTTTCAAATGACCTTCAACAACATTCCCGGCCATGTCGCAAACTACCATATCGGCAGGTTGCATCAAGTCGTAATCAACACCACTGGGCTTAATCACGAATAATCCTTTCTCGCGGTCAATTCCACTGGCATTACCCCAAGTAAAAATTACCAAACCATGCTTAACAAGGTCGAGGTTAGCTTTATAGACTTCTTCTTTTAACTTTTCTAGCATTGATATTGGAATTAAAAAAGCTATAATCTCTAATTAAAGAGACCATAGCTTTTTGTGTAATTATGATTTTAAACTACCGTTAAGTAGATAATAAATATCGTTCCAGCGCAATTCTTTTTTCAATTCAGTAACTTTTGTGTCTTTATCGATTACAATAAATTCAACATCAACTAATTCGGCAAAAGTCTCAATAAAACTGGGGGTCAAAGCCAAGGTAAATGCCGAGTGGTGTGTACCACCTGCATAAATCCATGCAGCAGCACCATCGGCCAAGTTAGGCATAGTTTTCCAGAATGCTGAAGCAACCGGAAGTTTTGGAAGCGCTGCAAGCGGCTTGATTACCTCCAAAGTATTAACAATAATACGAAAACGGTTGCCCATATCAATTAAAGTAACGTTCATAGCATCGCCTGTAGCACTTTCGAATACCAAACGTGCAGGAGCATCTTTACCGCCAATTCCTAAGGGGTGTACTTCCAAACGTGGTTTTTTAGCTGCAATTGATGGACAAATTTCCAACATGTGCGAACCCAAAACACCTTCGTTGGCGGGGTCTAAATGGTAGGTGTAGTCTTCCATAAATGAGCTTCCACCTTTTAAACCTTCCGACATTTTTTTCAATACACGAAGCATAGCAGCTTGTTTCCAGTCGCCTTCGGCACCAAAACCATAACCTGCAGCCATTAAACGTTGCGAAGCTAAACCAGGCAACTGCGCCAAACCGGTAAGATTTTCGAAATTGGTGGTATATGCGCCAAAAGCGCCATCTTCCATAAAACGTTTCATGGCAATTTCGTAGCGAGCCTGCACCAATACATTTTCGTGATATTGTTTACCAGGCTTGCAATTATCGGCCACATCGTAAAGTTTTTCGTATTCTTTGTACAAGGCATCAACTTCGGCATTGCTTACTTTATCAACATATTGTACCAAATCGCCCACACCATAAGCATGAATTTCCCATCCAAATTTAATTTGAGCTTCAACTTTATCGCCTTCGGTAACTGCCACGTTGCGCATATTGTCGCCAAAACGGGCCACTTTCATTCCTTGGCATTCGGCAAATGCACTGGCTACGCGACACCAGTCGCCAACTTGTTGTTGAACTTTAACATCTTGCCAATGACCAACAACCACTTTACGGTTTTTGCGCATACGTGCATTGATGAAACCATATTCGCGTCCACCGTGTGCACTTTGATGCAAGTTCATGTAATCCATGTCGATTTCAGCCCAAGGCAAATCGCGATTAAATTGAGTATGCAAGTGCATGTATGGTTTTTGAATGGCTTTCAGTCCAGCAATCCACATTTTGGAAGGCGAGAAAGTGTGCATCCAAGTAATAATACCAACGCACGATTTATCTGAGTTTGCAGCTACGCATACATCTAAGATCTCATCGGGTGATTTAACTACCGGTTTAAAAATTACTTCAACAGGAATTTTACCCGACGCATTTAAGCCTTTTACAATAATTTCGGAATCTTTATCAACTTGTTGTAGGGTTTCGGGGCCATATAAATGTTGACTACCCGTAACAAACCAAACTGTTTTTTTATCTAATTTATTCATTTTCTATTTTTTTTAAATAATAAAATACAACTTCTTTCATTGCAACTTAAAACTCTTTTACCAAAAATAAATATAGAACACAACGGTAATTCCAACAATTATGGAAGAGTGTATAACATCCCATTTGTCCCAACTTTTGCGGGTAGCCAGTTTTTGCTCGGCAGTTGCCGAACCATAAGTTAAGCCCACCAATTGCGCGGCTGGAGCAGCTTTGGTAAAACGACTCACAACTACAATCACCAGAATACAAACTAACAACATACCGCCACTAAAGAACAGCCAGTTCACATCGTAGAATAAAGTATAAAAAGAGTTGGTTACGCCATGTTCGGCAGCCCAAAGTTTAACATCCACAAAACCATCGGCCTTAGCCAACTGCGTATATAAAACTTTAGCACCCAAACGGAATACGCCAATAATGAAACCTACTATCATACCCCACATACCACCTTTGGGGGTTGGCCTTGTTGAAATAACACCCAACAAGAATGCAGCTGCGATACCAGGAGCCAACACCGACTGAACGTCTTGCAAATAAGTATAAAGCACACTACCAATACTACGCATTACAGGAATCCAAAGAATACCTAAAACTACCACAACAATAGTAGCCATACGTCCAACGTTTAAAAGTTTCTTCTCGGTTGCCTGTGGCTTATATTTTTTATAGAAGTCGATGGTAAACAACATTGCCGATGAGTTAAACAACGATGCCAACGAACTCATTAAGGCAGCCAAAATACCGCATACCACCAAACCTTTAACACCAGCGGGTAAAAGCTGTGCCACCAAAGTGGGAAAAGCAGCATCGGGCGATGTTAATGTAAACACTTGACCGTTAATAAGCACTCCTTTTTGAGCCATTGCAAAGGCAATCATACCAGGAATCATGAATAAAAACACAGGGGTTAATTTCAAGTAAGCTCCGAAAATTGTACCACGACGTGCTTGTTTTTCGTCTCTACCTGAAAGTACACGCTGTACAATAAACTGATCGGTACACCAGTACCAAAAACCAATAATTGAAGACCCCAAAAACACCCCTAACCATGGGAAATCAGCATCACGGTTGCTACGTATCAGGTTTGTCATTGTATCGCCATAGTCGTTCACTTGAACAGCACTGGTTATACGCAGCACTTCGTCCCAGCCACCAACAGCCCTCAAACCTAAAACTAAAATAATTACAGAACCAAGTAATAAAATTGGTGTTTGAAGTACCGATGTATAAAGCACCGATTTCATTCCACCCACCACCGTGTAAACGGCCGTTAAAAGGACTAAACCAATGGCCGATATCCAGAAGAAGTCAATGCCCCAAAGTGTATCTATTCCAAACACTTCTTTAAACACCAAACCTCCGGCGTAAACGGTTACCGCAACTTTGGTTAACACATAACTAACCAACGATATTAACGACAGAATAGTTCTTGATTCGGGATTATACCTTTTTTCAAGGAACTCGGGCATGGTATAAACCATACTACGGGAATAAAATGGCACAAACACCCAGCCCAAAATCAAGATCATCCAACCTTGAATTTCCCAGTGTGCCATAGCCATACCGCTTGAAGCTCCGGCTCCAGCCAAACCAATCAAGTGTTCAGAACCGATATTTGATGCAAAAATTGATGCACCAATTGCAATCCATGTTGCATCGCGTCCGGCAAGAAAATAATCGCCAGAACTGTTTTGTTTTTGTTTGAAAACCCAAACAATTATTCCAATGAGTGCTAAGGAAAAAATTCCTATTACAATCCAATCAAGTAAAGCCATAATTTTAATTTATAATTTTAGTTGTTTCAGTTAATGTCTTATTGACTTTTATAAATTTTATAATCCGGTTATATCAAACGAATACCCCATTGCAGTGAGTTTATCGTATTTCGACTGGTTAAAAGCATATAAAAATGAGCCCTTCCGAGAACTATTCATGTCTTTAATTGGCAACCTATCAAGCGAATCCATCGACAATATTTTCCTGCGAAAATTAGCGGGATCGAGTTTAAGCTGATAAATGGCTTCATACAGGTTACGCAATTGGGTAATGGTAAAATGCTCAGGCAACAACTCAAAACCAATGGGTTGATTTTTGGCTTTGCGGCGCAAACGCTTTAACGATTTCTCTACAATTTCTGAATGGTCAAAAATTAGCCGGGGAAGCTCATTGATTCCAAACCACTCAGCTCCATAATTTTTGAGCATTTGAGTATCATAATCGTGGATATTAATAAGTGCGTAATAACCAATACTAACAACGCGCGAAGCCGGATCACGATTAATTTCTGAAAAAGCCCCTAACTGTTCAAGATAGATGTTACGCAAACCCGTAATTCGAGCCAATACACGCTGAGCTGCATTATCGAGGGTTTCGTCGTTATGCAAAAAACCTCCCATCAACGACCACTTACCCTTTTCGGGTTCGAAATCGCGCTTATAAAGCAATAACTTTAAACAGTCGCTATCGAATCCAAAAATAACACAATCGACTGCTAAATAAAATAGTTCTTTGTTGCTATAAGTCATGATTCTTTCTATGAGGACACAAAAGTCAGAATAACTTTTATAAAATACAAGATCAAAAACATGTTGTAGAAAACATTTTCCACATTTATACAAACTTCAACTTGAAAAAAACATTAAAAAACGACCTTTCCTTCCGAAACTTTTGAAATAACTTTCACCTGATAATCGGGCGTAAAGTTCATAATAAACAGCGTATGGTTCATGTAGCCCGATAAGACTTCAACCTTTTGAAAGTTGAAAATATTTTGTGTTAATTGTGGCGAATAACTTCCAACGCTATCATAAAAATAGCGACCAAACTGTTGGTAAGCACCAATAAAATAGCAAGCGATATCATACCCCCGGTAACTGTATTGATTTGGTTCACTATAAAAATGCTCACGATACAATTGAATAAATCGTTGGGTATTTTTTGATGTATAATCGACATAGTTGGGGGTAAGATAATGAAGGTTCAAACGGTGAAAATATTCGGTATTTATACTCTTAAATTGCGGATAATCGCTTAGGCCAACCAGCGTGATATTGAATTCTTCCGACAAAACATACAAACTATTGATGGCACGGCTCAATAAAGCTTCGCGCTCGCTTCGGTTTTCGGTAGTGGGTACAAATATAACATTTTCGATATTGGGCTTTAATGTGCGTTTAACTTGCCAGTAGCCCAAATTTCCTCCTTCGGCAAAATCGACTTCGGTAAACAATATTTCGTTGATGTTTTTATACGTACCCGACGAGAAAAACTTATCGCGCACCAAATTGGCCAAATTCATTTCACTCAGTTCTTCATTTTTTCCAAGGGTCATTATAATGAAGTTTTTGTCGTAAAAAGCATCGCCTATAAAATCGGACGTTTTTTTCAATACGTACTGCTTTGTAGGATTAACCTGAAAATAGAATGGATTTTTCAACATCTCTTCATCACTTGGAGAAAAAGGCGAAACCATGGGAATTTGGTTTTTATAAGAGAAAGCGGAGAGGTGTTTTTGTAAGCGCACATCAACAGGTCCTACAATTAAATGAGTATTTATTAAATTGTGGTGTTTCAAAATTAAATCAATTGTTTGAGCATTGTACTCATCGTCGAACAAATCGAGTTTCACATTTACCCCAGCCTTGGTAAGGGAATCTAAAGCCAATAAAAAGCCCTGATAAAAGTCGACAAAATTACGCGAGTGCTGATATAAAGACCGTTCATGTTTCATGGACATCGAGTCGATTAAAACGGTATCGATGGGCATTCCTTTTTTATTAAAAACAATTTTAAATTTTTCTTCCAAAACAGATCGATCAAACGTCTTTAGAGAATCGAGTACTGCACGTTCTCTTTGGCTTCTCATCTCAACGTTATGTTGTTGATTGGCTTCGAAATACAAAGGCAAGAACAGCGCAATACGAAAAGTGTCGCCTTTAGCATGCTCAAAATTTCTGTTAAAAAAAGGAGTTGGCCGCTTTTCAACTTCATAAGTCACTTCGGGCAAAACTGATCCTTCGGTATTTAATAAATCAGCTGCGCGCTTTTTAATCATCGATATTTTTGGCAATAAAATAATTTCACCTAAGATTAAACCCCTTGATTTAAGCTCTGGATTAAATTCCTGAATATCAATAACTCCAATATTGTATACTTTCGACAAGCTGTATAAGGTTTCACCTGCAGCCACCTTGTGTTTAATGAAATCAGCATCATCGGCGGGCGTAACCTCAACATGCTGCATTTGCGACGAAGGAATTTTAATGGTCAAGCCTGTTAAAAGGCCTTCGTTAAGTGCCGGATTCAACTCAAGCAGTTGCTCACGACTAACTCCAAACCGACGTTTGTACGAATAAAAAGTATCACCTTTTTCAACACGGTGTGAGAAAAAATTACCCGACTGTTTTAGTTCTGCAGCCGTAACAAGCACCTCTATTTCCTTGGGGATTTTAATAATCATACCCAAATCGAGGCGTTCAGCAGCACTAGGATTCAAGCTATAAATTCCGTTAATGGTTGTTCCATAGCGTTTCGACAATGAATAGGGCGTATCGCCAGGTTGTACGGTATGGTAATAGAAGTTTTGATCTTCGCGCATGAGGCCATCAACCTTTTGAGGACCGTCAACATTAGGAATTCGAATTATTTCGTTGATGAGTAATTCATTTTTAGCTTCGGGATTATAGCGGTAAATGGCCTCTATTGAAACATTGTACAATTTCGAAATTGCATACACTGTGTCACCACTTTTGACTAAGTGATAATTAAATTTTTGATCGAGCGCTTGATTTTCGGAAATGGATTTACCGCTTTTGTACTCGCTACTTTCGGGAGTAATGTAAGGTATTTTCAGGGTGTCACCCTCCTTCAATCCAAAAATTAATTGCGAATTTGCAGCTATCAACTCCTTTTGTTCAACTTGATAATGCTTGCAAAGTGAAAAAATAGTTTCACCCTTTTCAACTTGATGAAGAATGTACGTTTTGCCTTCAACTTTTACTATTTGGGAAGCATTAATGCTTTGCGCAATTGTAAAGTTATTTAGCTGAATTCCAAGGAGAAACAATAGCACCAAAAAAATTCTCATCTGTAACGGTTTTTTTATAATGGTTGAACTGACGAAATTAAAAAATGTTCTCTATTTAAGACTTAACCTGATGTAATTATTAACGGATTAATGATTAAAAAATGATAAATCATCATCTCTTTTTATAAAATAATAATTTGGTTGCCTAATATTCTTACTTTTACACGCTGTAATCCTAAATATTCGAACTAAGCATCAGTGTTTTTTTTGATTTTAAAATAATTAAATGCCGAACGAGGAATTCATTGAAAAACTAAAAAATCCCAATACTAAACGGGCTGCTTTTCATGAACTGGTAAAAACATATCAGGAAAAACTCTATTGGCATATCAGAAGGATGGTTGTCGATCACGACGATGCCGACGATGTAATGCAAAACACGCTTATCAAAGTATGGAACAACCTCGATACATTTCGTGAAGAATCGACACTTTACACCTGGCTTTTCCGAATAGCGACCAATGAATCGCTCACTTTTATTGCACAAAAAAAACGTCGAAATATTTTTTCATCTTCAACCGAAAACGATTATTTAATTAATAACCTCGAAAGCAACCGCTATTTTGATGGCCCCGAAATCCAGAGAAAACTACAAAAGGCTATTCTGAAACTTCCCGATAAACAAAGAATAGTTTTTAATATGAAATATTTTGAAGGAATGAAATACAAAGATATGTCGGAAATACTCGACACCTCGGTAGGCGCGCTTAAAGCATCCTTCCACTATGCCGTTAAAAAAATTGAAGAAGAATTTAAAGACGAAGATTAAACCTTTAAAAAGTTGATTAGTCGAATAATAGGAATTAGAAACGAAAATGAGCAAAAAAAATAAATATAACTTTTCAAAAAAAGCCGATAAAAGCAACCCATTTGTTGTTCCCGAAGGATACTTTGACAACTTTTCGGAACGTTTAATGGGAAGAATTGAATTGGAAGTGCAGGAGAAGAAACGTCCCACTTTTAAGATAATCAACTTATTACGCCCTGCATTATTAATAGCTGCAAGCTTTGCCATTCTATTTGTAATGATTTACCTACCAGTTAAAACATTTAGACCAAAAACAACAGCTGATAACAATGTCAATTCAAGCGAATTGTTCGATTTTCTTGGCTTATATCACATTAATGACTTGGCAATTATAGAGGCTTTTGAAGAACCTGCCGAAGAACAATACGACCAACAATTTCTTGAAAACATTTTGATGGCATCAATAACAGAATATGATTTGCTTCACCTTAATGAATAAAAACATGAAAAATAAATTAACAAGCTGTATTATACTAATGCTTATGGCTTTTTCGACCTTTGCAAATGAAAAGCCCGATGGCAAATTCGATTTTGAGAAATTCAAAGCCGAGAAAATTGCTTATATTACAAATGCACTGAGCCTTACACCCAAAGAAGCAGAGGTTTTTTGGCCTGTTTACAACGAATTTGAAGGCAAGAAATGGGAGTTATTACAAGAGCGCCGCAATATCGACAATTCGCTCAAAGACGGAGTGAAGGAAATGAGCGACGAAGAATACACCAAACTTTCGCGTAAAATAGCACAATCATTTATCGACGATGGAAAACTAATCGATGAATACAACGAGAAATACCTCAAAATACTGCCTCCAAAAAAAGTCGTACTTCTTTATGCTGCCGAACTAAATTTCAGGAACCATTTGCTTCGTAAGTATCGCGGCGATGACAAACCGAACAAATAACGGCCTCGTTCGGAAAGATAATTCGATGTGACAATAATTGTAACATGCAAGCTCAGAGTAAACAGTTTGAAGTAGCAATTCGTCATCAATTTACGAAGGACTTTTGAATCAAAGAATAACATTTTTTTGGCAATGAGCTCAAAATAATTGGTGGTTTTTACAAAAAACAATCATAATATACGAGAGTATATTTAAAGAGAAAAAAGCTCTACTAAGAATTAAGCTGTCAACACTCAAGTTTACCATATAAAATATAGCCCTAGCTCAATACTGGGGCTTTTTTCATATCATATTCTTTGTAGGTTAGGACTCAAAAACCTATTATTAGCTTTATTTATAATACAAATATCATCTGTTGAGATTTCTATGATGCTCCATAGATAGTCAATCCTTATGATAGACATTATCAAATTTGATTATCGAACAAATCAAAATCCTGATTGAAGTGCCTACTAATCTTTAAACATCAGAAAATTGGCATTGGATTTTCTCCTCTCAGTCTATTTTGTAGGTAAGGCCAAATCCAACATTAGCCAGTACATTAATGGGGTCAAAAACACAATAACAAGAAATTCCAAATTTATTATTTTCGGGAACAATAGCATATTCAAAATGAGGAACCACAGGCACAAACAGATACTCCCATTTCTTATTGGCCGAAACTTTTAATTCTTCCACGGGTATATATCCATCGAGTACAAACCACGATTTACGGAAAAAGATTCCCGGGCCGAGGGCAAAGATGAGTTGATGTTTTGGGCTTTTGATAAAATCGTAACCAATGCTAATGCCTGTTCCCAACGATGCTTTGAAAGCGCAATCGGCCTGAAAAGTTTGTTCAACATCAACCGATAATCGTTTATAAAAGTACTTTCGGTATTGTATTGCACCGCCAACATTTACAACAAACAACGCTTTTTCATCCAGTTTAAGAGGCATAAGTGCCGCATTTTTATCGCCCAATAAATGCATGGTCACACCGCAGAAGTAAACTCCCAGTTCATGTTGGGCAAATACGGTTTTGCTGGCAAACAGAATTACGAAGATAAGGATTAGCAAACTGGTTTTTGTTTGTCTCATAAAACGGTTTTACATCACTTGTGGTTATTCGAATAGCGCAAATATAAAAAACCCTCAATATATTACACCAAGTGCAAAGCAAGGTAATTTTCAATATTTTCACCAATCTCATATGCTTTCATTAGATGTTTATCTTTTACCTTTTCAATATCTAATGTTCCACCAAAAATCACCATTTGTTTATTTGCAAATCTTTGCCCTAATCGATCCTCAATCATTACTTTGCGCATACTTTCGGCTATACCAATCTCGTCTAAAAACTCATTTGGATGACCTGCCGTACATAAAGCCAAACCTAGTTTTTGCTTTTTCAATTTAACCTGCTTTTTTCCTGATTGATTATAGCCGTATGCGTATCCAACTGAATATACCCTATCAAACCAACCCTTTAGCTTAGCAGGGCAATCACTCCACCAAACGGGATAAACAAAGATAACACAATCTGACTTCTGAATTTTTTCTTGTTCAATTACAACATCATCTGACAACGGCCTTTCAATCAATGCAAATCCTTCTCTTTCATACTCCAACTCGCTCATATCGGTTTTAAAATCCATATCATACAAGTCGGATACAATTATATTATGATTAGAAGCTTTTAATCCGTTAACTAAATTATCAAAAATCTGAAAAGTAAATGACTTTTTACTCGGATGGCAATATACAATTAAAACATTCATTTATATTTCAATTAATATTGATTCCCCTTTACTTTTATCCTTACAAGTCCATTGCCAATACTCCCTTAGAACCATTTTTCCTGTATCCAAGATATCGGGGTATGATTGACATAAACCTGTCATTATTTCGCCATTTATATCTATATGATGATATGCAAAATCAAGATACTTATTGTCGATTACTTTCCCAATCAAGTTTCCTTTTATAATATCACCGCCATAATAGTCTGCTGATATTATGTCATTTGATTGTTTGTATTGAAAAGTTGTATCTTCTGATACTTCTCCATTACCAGAATTTGACTGTGTTCGAAAATTACGATTATTTACATCTATTTTCATCTTGCTTATTTTGTGGCCGCACTATTGCACCCAACCCCTCAACATTGCGCATAAAAAGTTAGTTTCTAATGTTTTGAAACAACGTCAAGCAGCTCTTCTATATTAAGCAATTGCTGGTTTCCGCTTATCATTTCTTTCAAGGTTAACTTGCCCGATTCAATTTCGGATTCACCGGCCAATACCACGTAAGGAATTCCTTTACGATTGGCATAGTTCATTTGCTTTTTCATTTTATCGGCTTCGGGATAAATTTCGCACGAAACTCCAATGTTTCGAAGTTGGGCTAAAATTGGCAACAAGTAAACTTCCTCCTTTTCGCCAAAATTAACAAAGAACACTTTTGATGCAGCCGTTGTTTCTTCGGGAAAAAGGTTTAATTGATCCATAACGTCGAAAATACGGTCGGCGCCAAACGATATACCAACCCCCGACACATCGGGCAATCCAAAAATTCCGGTTAAATCGTCGTAGCGTCCACCTCCTGTGATGCTTCCAATGGACATATCGTTAGCTTTTACTTCGAAAATAGCTCCCGTATAATAATTAAGGCCGCGAGCTAATGTGAGATCAAGCTCAACAGGCAGCTGCATATTTAGCTTTTCGAGATAAGCAAAAATAGTACGCATCTCGTCAATACCCTTCATTCCGATTTCGGAACGGGCAATTACAGTTTCAATTTGTTCTATTTTTTCGTTATTGCTTCCCGATAGTGCTAAAATGGGTTGTAATTTACCAATGGCTTCAACCGAAATACCTTTTTGCAATAATTCGGCATTTACTTTTTCGAGTCCTATTTTATCGAGCTTATCAATAGCTACCGTAATATCTACAATACGGTCGGCTTCGCCAATGATTTCGGCAATTCCCGATAGTATTTTTCGATTATTGATTTTCAATGTTACGCTAATATTCAAGCGGCGGTACACTTCGTCAACTATTTGAATCAATTCAACTTCGTTAAGCAAAGAGTTACTACCAATCACATCAACATCGCACTGGTAAAACTCACGATAACGGCCTTTTTGAGGACGATCGGCACGCCAAACCGGTTGTATTTGGTAACGCTTAAATGGAAAGACCAACTCGTTACGGTTTTGAACCACAAAACGTGCAAAGGGAACAGTGAGATCGTATCGCAAACCTTTTTCCGAAATAAGGTTCGTAATTTTAGCTGAATCTTTATCAGCCAGCAAGTCATCGGGAACTTTTGCAGCAAAATCGCCCGAATTAAGGACTTTAAACAAAAGCTTATCACCTTCTTCGCCATACTTCCCCATTAAGGTGGAAAGATTTTCCATTGCAGGGGTTTCAATTTGCTGAAATCCATACAATTGAAACACTGTCTTTATGGTATCGAAAATATAGTTTCTACGGGCCATTAGCGCCGGAAAAAAATCACGGGTTCCTTTAGGAATTGAAGGTTTTTCTGCCATTTGAATTGTTTTATAATAGTGTTGTAAAATTAATGAAACTCAACATAGCCACAAGCCTTAACCCAAATTATGTGGTTTTTTTAATGAATAGACCACAATGAATCTAAATATTGAAGAAAAAACAATGTAAATTGATACAAGGCATTTTGCTCAGTTGTTTGAAAAACAATTCACGCAAAATTCAATATGCATCAGTAATAATATTGAAAATCAATAGTTCTTTCGATATTTATTTCAATCCGTTTTTTATAAATCCCCGGAATACATCATTGTCATAAGTCACATCCAATGTTTGTTTAGTGCCATCGGGTTTGATAATAACATGAAATGGAATGCTATTTTTATTATAATCAGACATTAATATATCGAGATTTTTGCGCCCCATTGTTTTAAGCGCTCGCCCATCGATATCAGAAACGGCCCACTCATTTTGGGGCAACGATGTGCGATCGTCGGTATAAAGCGCAATTACTACGTAATTTTCCGACAAGAGACTAAGTGTTTCGGGATTGATCCATACCGTGTTTTCCATTTTCTTACAATTAGAGCACGCATGGCCTTTAAAAACGACGAAAGCCGGTTTATTTTGCTCTTTAGCACAGGCTAGGCCTTGTTCAAGATCAAAATATCCATTGAGTCCATGTGGCAAGTGTAATTTATCGGCATATTTAGCTTCGCTACAAATTTCACTTTTAATACCTCCAAAACTTACTTCAGGAGAAGTATGCATTGAATAATGTGAAGCTAATTGCGGCGGCAGCAATGATGAAACGCCTTTTAATGGAGCGCCCAGTAAACCGGTAAATAAATATACGGTAAATACAAAAACGGTCATTGACAATAGCAAACGCCCAACACCAAGGTGTTTTAAATCGCTATCGTGTGCAAATTTTATTTTTCCCAATAAGTAAAGTCCTAACATAAAGAAAATAACAATCCAAATGGATAGATAGATATCACGGTTCAACAAATTAAAGCCGTACACTTGATCGATATTGCTTAAAAACTTCAGTCCAAATGCTAATAAAATAAATGCGAATACCACTTTCACGGCGTTAAGCCATCCACCCGATTTGGGTAGCTTTTTTAATGCCGAAGGGAAGACTGCCAACAATGTAAATGGTGTTGCGAAAGCCAATCCGAAGAAAAACATACCAAGCATTGGACGAACACCGCCACCCTGAACAGCCTCAATAATAAGGTAGCCAATGAATGGCCCGGTACACGAAAAAGAAACGATAACGGTGGTAAGTGCCATAAAGAAAGCACCAATCAACCCGCCTTTATCGGCTTTTGCATCGGTTTTATTAACCAAGCTACTTGGAAGCACCAATTCAAAAAGCCCGAAAAACGAAAGGGCAAAAACAAGAAATAGAATAAAGAACAAAGCATTAGGAAGCCAGTGTGTGCTTAAAACAGACCCCACATTGGGGCCAAATATCCCAATAGAGAACAAAGCCCCCAGTAAGGTGTAAATCAGTACTATTGAAATTCCAAAAAACAGAGCAGATTTAATGGCCTTACCCCGATTTTCGCTTCCTCGCATAAAGAACGACACAGTCATTGGAATCATGGGAAAAACACAAGGAGTTAATATGGCAGCCAAACCTGCCAAAAACGCAACCAATAAAAAGACAAGCAGCCCACGGTTCATGTTGTTATCTTTACTTGAATTGAGGGGAACAATCGAATTTTGTTCAATAATATTAGTTGAACCCGATTCGCTCAAGTTAAAACTAAAAGCGGCTTCGGCAGGCGGGGTACAAGTTTCATCATCGCAACTCATAAACTCAATAAAACCTTCAATTACAGCACTCTCTTGAGATAAAACTTTAACTTTTTGAATAAAAGTTACTGAGTTGCTAAAATACTCAAGCTCCATGTCAAAAGCCTTATCTAAAACCTTTTCGGACACCGAATTGGCAATTGGCTTATCAATAAGCTCAACACCTTCGATTTGTTCGAAATGAAACGAAGTTGCAATAGGCCCTCCCTCGGGCAAAACATCGGAATAAAGATGATATCCACTTTTTATGCTCGCATTAAAATGAAGTTCGTAAACATCCGTTTCGATTTGTTTTTGTTGGAACGACCAATTAACCGGATTCGAGACCTGAGCCATCGAAGAAAAGGAGGCAATAGTCAGAAAAAACAGAATTCCCAATAAACGTTTCATATTATTATATTAGTAATGATTAATAATAGCAAATAAAGATAACAAAAATAGGTTCTGCTAAGTTTTAAGCTGTGACTATAATCACACAAACAAGATCATTTTCATAACAACAAAAAAGGTTGTCCTTTGAAAAGACAACCTTTTTTATTAGAAAATAATTTCTTCCATTGCGGCATCGAAGAACCTAACTTCGAGTAGAAGCATTTTTTCGACTGCTACAATTTCAATTTTTTTCTTGTACTTCCAGCGCCATTTAAATAAAATCGACCGGAACCCTTTTCTCAAAAATGCTTCGACGAAGGGGTGAACATGTATTACAATTTTCTTTTGGTTTAAGTCAGAAAAAATGTAGTCCACTTTGCTTCCAATTTCGTCGGCAAATAAAATGGTTGGAGTAACTTTACCTGTCCCTTTACAAACAGGACACACCTCGGCTGTGTCAATATTTTGTTCAGGACGAACACGCTGCCTTGTAATTTGCATCAAACAAAACTTACTAAGTGGAAGGATATGATGCTTGGTACGGTCGGCAGCCATACACTCCTTCATTTTCAAATAAACTTTTTGGCGGTTATCGTTATCTTGCATATCAATAAAATCGATAACAATAATTCCACCCATGTCCCTCAAACGTAGTTGGCGTGCAATTTCATCACATGCAGCCAGGTTAACCTCCAGAGCGTTTGTCTCTTGGTCGTTCGCAATTCGTGCTCTATTTCCACTATTGACATCAATAACATGAAAAGCTTCGGTATGCTCAATAATGATATAAGCACCGCTTTTAAAAGTAACGGTTTTACCAAATAGCGCTTTTATTTGTTTATCAATTCCAAAAGCATCGTAAAGTGGAGCACTTTTGTCGTAATGCTTAACTGTTTTCTTTTTTTCGGGCGCGATATTAGCAATATAATCGGCCACTTCTTCGTAAACAGCATAATCATCGATATAGATATTGCTAAATTCAGGAGTATAAATGTCGCGTAACATAACTGTTGTGCGACTTAACTCGCTAAGCACAAGGCCTGGCGGTATAACATTCTTTAATTTTGGCAATATCGATTCCCACTTATTAACTAGGCGTTTTAATTCTTGGTCGAGTTCAGCTACCATTTTACTTTCGGAAGCTGTTCTGACAATTACGCCAAAATTCTGTGGTTTGATGCTTTGAATAAGTCTTTTTAAACGATCCCGTTCCTCAATTGATTTTATTTTTTGCGAAACAGAAACTTTATCACCAAAAGGCACTAAGACCATAAAACGACCTGCTATTGATAATTCGGATGTTAAACGGGGCCCTTTGGTCGAGATCGGTTCTTTTGCTATTTGAACCATAATATTTTGCCCCGACCGGAGCAGTTGTGTAATTTTCCCGTTTTTATCAATATCAGGATCAGAATTGATTTTCGAAATGGGTGTTAATTTCCCTTTACGTGATAAAGCGTTTTGAACAAACTTGTTCAAAGTTGCGAACTGTGGCCCCATATCGAGATAGTGCAAAAAAGCATCTTTCTCGTGGCCCACATCAACAAATGTGGCATTAAGACCAGGCATTATTTTTTTTACCTTTCCGAGGAAAATATCGCCCACTGCATACTTAGTACCACTTCTCTCCCTGGTTAACTCTACTAAACGTTTGTCTTCGACTAGTGCTATTACTATCTCAGACGGACTTACGTTAATAAATAACTCGGTACTCACATCTAATAATTTTAGGGAGAATTAATAATATAATGTATAAGAACTTAATTTAGTATAAAGGATTAAACCTAAGAAGCAGTGCAACTTAGGTTTAATCAGTTTGCTTTTTTAAGAATAAGCTGACTCAATTAAGAGATGTTTACTTCTTATTCTTATGACGATTTTTTCTTAATCTCTTTTTACGCTTGTGCGTAGACATTTTATGTCTCTTTCTTTTCTTTCCGCTAGGCATAATACTCTATTTTACTTCTTCTTTAACTTGGGTTACGAATGTTTTCGCAGGCTTAAAAGCCGGAATGTTGTGTGCCGGAATAATGATGGTCGTATTTTTAGAAATGTTACGGGCAGTTTTTTCTGCTCTCGATTTCACTATGAAACTACCAAATCCTCTAAGGTAAACGTTTTTCCCATCGACTAATGAATCTTTTACTGTTTCCATAAAGGCCTCAACAGTTCTTTGAACAGTTGTTTTTTCAATACCTGTGTTTTTTGAAATTTCGTTTACAATATCTGCTTTTGTCATTGCTTAAATTATTTAATTATCAACTATTTATTCATAAAGCGGTTGGCAAAGATAATTTTTTTCCCAGAATTAACACAAAACAAAACTATTTTTTTTGCGTTTTAATATAAAACACATAAATCGCCTATGAATAGCCTGTTTTTCAGTAATAATATAATACAATGGTACAACATTAATAAACGGAAACTGCCTTGGCGCGAAACAAAAAGTGCTTATCTGGTTTGGGTATCGGAAATTATCCTTCAACAAACGAGGGTCGATCAGGGATCAGCCTATTACATTCGTTTTATTGAACGTTTTCCCGATATTGTCTCATTAGCCAAAGCGTCGGAAGACGATGTTTTAAAAATGTGGCAGGGATTAGGCTACTATACACGTGCCCGAAATCTACACAAAGGTGCCAAACAGGTAGTTCGCGAAATGAATGGCCTATTCCCTTCAACATTTGAACAAATAAAAAGCATAAAGGGTATCGGCGATTATACCGCCGCCGCCATTTCGTCAATTGTATTTAACCTTCCAACGCCTGCAATCGATGGCAACGTATTCAGGGTTCTATCGCGCGTGTTTGGAGTTTTTGAACCCATCGACACGGCAACAGGGAAACGCACGTTTAAAGAATTGTCGTTGCAACTGATTGATAGAAACCGCCCCAGTGATTACAACCAGGCGGTGATGGAATTTGGCGCCTTACTGTGCAAACCCAAAAGTCCGCGCTGCGAAACATGTCCTTTCGAAAGTCAATGTTATGCTTTGAAAAATGGTAAAATTGAACAACTACCTATTAAATCAAAAAAAGTAAAAACGCGGGAACGTTTTTTCAACTACTTAATTATCGAAACCGAACAACACGTGTTTATGAACAAGCGCTCCGACAATGATATTTGGAAAAACATGTTTGATTTCCCCCTCATCGAAACCAGTAAGTATATAAATATCGACACTTTAACACAAACCGATCATTGGAACACGGTTTTTAAAAAGCAGGACGTAATTATTACGCAGCTATCAAATAATTTCAAACATATACTCACTCACCAACATATTACGGCTCGTTTTATTCATATTTCAATAAAAAATGAAAACTTTTTGCCTACACATTTCATAAGAATAGATAAAAGGAATATTTTTGAGCTTGCTGTTCCTAAAATAATTGAAAATTATCTGACAACCCAGTTTGTTCTTTGATTAAAATTCGATTTGAAGAAATGTGCGATTAAAGTAATTTATTAATAAAAAGCAACTTCATTTGCAAAAATGGCTACTTGGTCAATTATTTAGGTATTTTTTTACACTAATTACCATAAGCATTTTAAGCATTTTGTAGTTTTATATAGATGTTTAACCTTAAAACCTCTAAACGTATGTCAGTTAACAAAGTAATTTTAGTAGGGAACGTTGGTAAAGATGCCGATGTCCGTTACATTGAAAGTGGAGTTGCAGTTGCTTCGTTCTCCTTAGCAACCAGTGAAACCTATGTCGCTAAGAGTGGCGAAAAAGTGACCAATACCGAATGGCACAATATTGTAGTTTGGCGAGGGCTAGCCGAATTTGCCGGCAAATACATCACCAAAGGGCGCCAACTCTATATTGAAGGTCGCCTGCGCACTCGCTCCTATGACGACAAGGACGGCGTGAAAAAATACGCTACCGAAATTGTTGCCGATAGCATTCAGTTATTGGGACGCAAAGAAGACGGAGGAGGAACAACAAACGACGCTACTCCGGGCAACTCTCAAAAACCAGAGGCTCAAAGTCCTAACGAAGTAAGTGACTTTAGTGCATCTGATTCGACCGACGATTTACCATTTTAACTTAAATTAAGCAACTTTGGACACCGATAGTATTCCACTTATTTTTACCCTTGGATGGGACATCACCTTTTACCCGATTAGCTTGGGTATTATTGTTGGATTTTTAGTAATAATCATTCTACTAATATGTTCGGCATTGATATCGGGTTCCGAAGTTGCTTTCTTTTCGATGTCGCCCGGCGAAAAAGACTTGATGAAAGAATCGAAATCGAAAAGCCATGACGTCATTAAAGATTTACTGCTTATACCCGACAAGCTTTTAGCAACCATATTAATTGCAAACAACTTTATCAACGTGGGAATAATTATTCTTTCGACCTACCTATTCCACCAAACAGTTAATTTTGAAAACATTCCGTTACTGGGGTTTCTAATCCAAGTCGTATTAATTACCTTCACCTTGCTGCTTTTTGGTGAAATATTACCTAAAATATATGCCAGTAACTACACCTTATCTGTTGCCGAGGTAATGGCGCGCCCGCTCTATTTATTATCAAAATTTTTCACCCCAATCTCGAGCATACTTATTCGCTCAACATCGATAGTAAACAAGCAAATGGCAAAACGGAATAAGAATATTTCGATTGACGAGCTATCGCAAGCCCTTGAGCTAACCTCCGATGAAGACATTTCGGAAGATAAGGATATACTTGAAGGTATTATCAAGTTCGGATCCACTGACGTTGATCAAATAATGACCCCACGAACCGATGTCGTTTCGATTGAATTTTCAATTTCGTTCGATAAAGTCATCCAAGCCATTACCGAATCGGGCTATTCACGCATACCGGTTTATAAAGAAACTTTCGACAACGTTGAAGGCATTTTATACGTGAAAGACCTCATACCGCACATCGATAAACCCAAAACATTCAAATGGCAATCGCTTATCAGGCCCTCTTTTTTTATTCCCGAAAACAAAAAAATTGACGATCTGCTAAAGGAGTTTCAAAAATCAAAAGTGCACATGGCCATTGTTGTTGACGAATATGGTGGCACTTCGGGGCTAATCACACTCGAAGATATACTGGAAGAAATTGTAGGCGATATTATCGACGAGTTTGACGAAGACGACCAACTTTTCACCAAGATAAACGAAACAACCTACATTTTCGATGGCAAAACCCAACTCAACGATTTTTTTAGGATTAACTCACTCGATAATCACTTTTTAGACAAAATTAAGGGTGAAGCCGACACCCTGGCAGGACTACTGCTCGAAATGAAAGGCGATTTCCCCAAGATGCACGAAAAATTAACGTTTAAAAATATCGATTTTATTGTTGAAGCAGTCGACAAAAGACGAATCAAAAAAATAAAAATTATTTTCAACAACAACCCCGAGTGAAATATTGGAAACTTATTAAATACATACTTGTGAAGAGAAAATTTCAAGTTTTATTGGTCATTTGCTTTGTTGTTTTATTCGTTGCTAATTCGTGCAAACATAATAGCACACCTAAACCTCGCGGTTATTTCAGAATTGAATTTCCCGAAAAAACCTATCAGCATTCGACACTCAATTATCCCTACCATTTCGAATATCCAAGCTACGCAGAGCTTGTGCCCGACCAAACAGAACTGTCGGAACCTTACTGGCTCAACATCAACATTAACGCTTTCAATGCCAAAATACACTTATCGTACAAGGCATTGAGCAACAACCTAGCACAACTCGTTGATGAGTCGCACGAACTGGCTTACAAACACACAATTAAAGCGAGTTCGATCAACGAAAAAATTTTCATCAACGAAAAAGAAAACGTTTTTGGCACCATCTACGAAATAAAAGGAAACACCGCATCGCCCTTGCAATTTCACCTCACCGACAGTATAAATCACTTTATCAGAGGCTCATTTTACATCAGTGCCATACCCAACTACGATTCGTTGCGGCCAATTATTGACTTTGCCAATCAAGATATTTATCATTTTATAGAAACTTTAAGCTGGAAATAACATGCCCGTTATCTACAATGAATATGAAAACACCTTCCGACTGGCGGTGTGGTCGTTAAGCGAACCTTTATCCTTTTTTGAAGAAAGAACACAGTTATCGCTATCCGACAAAAAATATTACCAAAACATAAGCAACACCTCACGAAAACGCGAATGGCTGGCAGTTCGATTGCTGCTCCACGATATTTTAGGGTTTTGGCCTCATATAACCTATACCGAAACCGGCAAACCAATTCTGCAAAACCATTCGCGCCACCTTAGCGTTTCGCATGCCAAATCGATGGTTGGAATACTATTAAGTACAAACCCCCATGCAGGCATCGACATTGAACCCACCAACCGCAATATCGAAAAAATAGCCAAACGTTTTTTATCGGAACAAGAACTGGCCGATATCGAAAAATCGAAGTTCGATTATAGCCGCATTTTGTATTGGTGTGCCAAAGAAGCTATCTTTAAATCGGTAAACGAAAGCAACATTCAATTTTCAAAACAAATTTTCATTAGCGAAGTTTCGGAAAACGGCACCATGAAAGGAGAATTTATTTCAAGCAAAGAACAATTTGAACTCGACATGAACTTTATTGAATTAGAAAATCACCTTGTAGTTTGGACTACCTGATTCTTGTAAGTAATACATGTCACAAAAAACTTCTTTTGAGTTTCATTGTTTTGGTATTTGAATTTTTACAACTAAATTAAGATGAAACGAGCATGACAACTAAATTGACTCATTCTGGATAAAATTAAAATCATGCAAATTACTTCTTATACAAAAGAAAATAAACCATTTAAATAAGATGAAAAAAACGGTACCACATATTATTGTTATTTTTGGTGCATCGGGCGATTTGACCAAACGAAAACTCATACCGGCTGTATATAACCTGCACCAACAAGATTTATTGGGTCATCCCTTTGCTATTTTAGGCGTTAGCCGCACCGAAATGAGCGATACTGAATTCAGGGAGAAAATGAAAGAGTTTTTACCCACCGATAAACCTACCGACGATTTTGTAAGCCACTTGCACTACGAAGCCATTCAAACCACCGAAAAATCGGACTACATAAAACTGAAAAACCGTATCGACAAGTTAAAAAGCGAGCTGGGTGCACCGGGCAATATTGTGTTTTACTTATCGACGCCGCCATCACTTTATTCGGTAATTCCCGAATACCTTGCCAGCGTGGGATTAAACAACGAAGCCGATGGTTTTAAACGCTTAATTATTGAAAAACCTTTTGGCAACGATTTAGAAAGTGCAAAACGCTTAAATAAAGAGCTACTCCAGTTTTTTAAAGAAACTCAATTGTACCGGATTGATCACTATCTGGGAAAAGAAACAGTTCAGAACCTAATGGTGCTGCGCTTTTCGAACAGTTTATGGGAACCACTTTGGAACCACAAATACATTGATCATGTTCAAATTACCTCGGCCGAAAAGCTGGGCGTTGAAAAACGCGGAGGTTATTACGACAGTTCGGGTGCCTTGCGCGATATGCTCCAAAACCACTTGCTTCAACTGGTGGGTTTGGTGGCCATGGAACCACCCACGGTTATCGATGCCAACGCCATCCGCAACGAAATGTTAAAAGTTTTTCAATCGATAAGACCGCTCGACAAAAACAATTTAACTGAAAGTGTGATGAGAGGCCAATATACGGCTTCACACATTGGAAATGAAGCCATTAATGGCTATCGCGAAGAAGAAGGTGTGAAACCCGATTCGCGCACAGAAACTTTTGTGGCCATGAAACTTCACATCGATAACTGGCGCTGGAGCGGTATCCCGTTTTACATTCGTACGGGCAAAAAACTCCCCACACGTGCCACCGAAATCATCATCAATTTCAGGCCAACACCACATCACCTTTTCGACACGCTGGCCAATAACCTGAGTAAACCCAACCAGCTCATCATACGCATTCAACCCGACGAAGGCATACTGCTAAAAATGGGACTTAAAGAGCCAGGGGCAGGATTTAACGTACAAAGTGTGAACATGCGCTTTCACTATTCCGACCTTTCGGACGCCTATGTTGCCTCTGCTTACGAACGTTTATTGCTCGACTGCATTCAGGGCGATGCTACCCTTTACGCGCGTGGCGATAATGTTGAAAAAGCCTGGGAAATTGTTCAACCGGTAATTGACGAATGGGAAAACAACCCCGAATTTCCCTTATTGGGCTATCCGGCCGGAACTTGGGGGCCACTCGAATCGGACAAACTCATTTCGAGCGAAATTAACGGATGGCGCTACCCCTGTAAAAACTTGGCCAACGATGGCGAGTATTGCGAGTTGTAAGGGGATTATTGGACGGCTAGATTATTGGATTACTGGACTGTCAGATTGATGGACAGATTGATGTATCGCTCGTGTAATATAGCCTTATGTTATGTGAAAAATGTCTCGGAAAAATCAGCATGAAGACAAACTGATTTTTAGATAATTTTCAATTGCCTCAAATCTTTTTATTAATTCCAAAAACATTGTGTTAAGCAACCTGGCTCGCCTGCTTAGCCAATTGCCGTCTACTGGTTTTAAAGGTATAATGTTTTTGCACCACATAACTATAGGCAACAACAATTATTGTTGTAAACACTTTTGCCACTGTGGCATAACAGCCAAAATATTCAACAAAAAGTTTCAAGAAAAAGTAGTTTAGCAAAATTGAACCTCCAACCGATACGCCATACCTAAAAAGCTGCACCCTGCCCCGCATTATCGAAGCGGTAAAAGTGATGAATTTGGCCAATAAAAAACCGGTTGAGAAAGTAATTGGGAACACAAAAACGAAAGCGGCAATGTGAGGACTCATCGAAAACAGACCCAAGTCGACCACCTGTTTTTGAAAAACAAAATTGTAAAAAACGAAATAGAGGAATATATCGAATATCGTATTTAACCCCCCTGTTGCACCATAACGAAAGGTTTCAATCGAAATTAATTTTTGAAAAGGCTGATAAAACCAATCAATTACCGATACAATAAGGTCACGAAATTTTCTCACTAATTTAAACATTTTTCATTTTATTCTTTTTCAAGTCGGCTAATATAAACATTCTGACAAAAGATTAATAACATAGCATATTAATTTTTTTTGTAAAAAATCATAGAATCGAACACTAACAAGCAGTTAAACCGGAGCAAAAAATTAATTTTACGCGATTGTTTTACCACACACACCAATGAGATATACAAACCAAATCATCGTTGTTTTTTTACTCTTGCTAATAGGAATTAGCACACAAGCTCAAAAAAACTATGTTTACGACATGCAACAAACCGAGCTTCAAAGTGGCTTGGTTGTTAACCCAGCCAACTTAGTAAAAACTGGTGCCGATGAATTTTCGTTTGCCCCTTTTGGAAACTTCAGCTTTGATTTGTTTCTCCCCTACTCGGTTAACCAAGTTTTTACCCGCTCAGCCAAAGGGGCTATACAGTCAATCAACATAAAAAAAATAGCCGGCAACTCAGGCAGTAAAAAAAATCTCCTTTTTCATTCATCATTCGATTGGCTTCATTTTTCAGGTAAAAAAGGAAACGCTGTTTGGCGCTTTGCTATTGAAGAAAGGCTGGTTGGTACCGCAAAATTCCAGAACAACTTTATGTACCTAATGAATAGTGGCAATGTTAATTTTTTAGGGAAAGATTTTTATATGGGATTATCGTTGGGGGAACTCCACTTGCGCAGTATTAATTTTAGTTGGGCACAAACCATAAACGAAAAACTGAATTTGGGCATTACCAGTAAATTTTATTCCGGACGTTCGCTAATTGCAGGTCGCACTAACCTTTACTTATACACCGATAAAAAACTGGAGTACATCGACATGGGAATTAATGGCGAAGGAAAAGCATCGATCCCCGTAACAATTGACGACTTGTTGCATTCGGGCCGAGGTCTATTTAGCCTGTTTAACTATATTTTCGGCATACACAACCCAGGCTTTGGGGTTGATATTGGAGCAACATACCAATTAAACCCCAAGATTGAGCTTTCGGCCAACCTTGCTGATTTGGGCTTTATTTATTGGAATCGCAACACTACATCGTTCATTTCAAATAGCGAATACCGATGGCAGGGCATTGACCTATCGGAAAATATTGACATGGAACAACTGAGAAGTTTTAGGGAAAACAATTCGTTGGAAAGTTTCAGGGATTCATTTCTTAATCAACTCATTGTTCCCAGCAACGAACCATACAGCACTTTAAGTCCGCTTGGGTTCAACATCGGTGTCAATTATCAAATGAATGAAAAAATAAGACTGGCTGCTTTTTTACAAAATACCCACTATCTGTACCATTCGCTATTTAACATTGGTTTTGCAAGTACCTTTGCACTGGGGAAAAAATTTGGAGCTGTAAGCGGCATCAACTTTACAAACCATTCAACAGTAAGCATTCCGGCAGGCATTTCGTTTAATGGCAATTATTTCAACGCTTCGGTCATGCTCAACAACCTCATTGGTATTTTGGCTCCTTCATCGACCAAAAATTTTGGAGGAAGTATTAATTTCAGCTTTGTAATGAGAAAAAAGAAACCAATTACAACTAAGAACGAAACAACTCCAACTAATGAGTTTCCCTTTTTTAACGAAGAATTAGAATAGCAAGCTTTTATGATTCCCCTCTTTGCGACATGATGCCTCTGCGGTGAAAAAACATTATAAAATAGATGGAATTTTGTTTTAGCAAACACAAACCTGATTGATAGGGTTCCGCTAAAACTGCTCGTAAAACTGCTCCATTAATTTTTCTAATTTGTGGATCATATCGAAACTTCCCCCCTTATAATTATTAACAATAACGGCATAGGCAACAGGTGTATCGTTGGCAGTGGTCATATAACCAGCAAAACTACGTACACGATTCATTGATCCACTTTTTGCATGTACTTTTCCTTTTAAAAACGAATTTTGAAAATAATATTGTTGTGTTCCGTCTTCACCAGTTACAGGAATAGACTCAAGAAAAACATCGTAATAATCGCTTTGGGAGTACATATAAGTAAGAACTTCGACCAAGGTTTTAGCAGTTATTGCATTGGTGCGCGAAAGTCCGCTACCGTCAGCTAGAAATAGGTTTCCAACATCGACTCCCCGCTTTTGCCAAAATGAAGAAATGAACTCAACTCCAGATAAGGTAGAGCCTTCACCATTCATTTTTTTACCCAAATGTTTGCATAAATGTTCGGCATACAAGTTAATACTTTCGAAATTCAGTTGTTTAATAATTTCGGCCAATGGGGGCGAGTACCATTTACTAATCAACAAATCGAAACTGCCATAATTGAAGCTGCGGTGCTTTTGACTAATATATGTACCGCTTACAACCACGTTCAAATCGCTTAACATCTTGGATAACTCATAGCCCAGTAACAAAGCAGGATCGGGTATCGAAGCCTTAATGCTAAAGTTGCTTCGTCCACGGGGCAAAGTGCCTTTAATTACCCTAAAACTATCGAAAGTGCTACCAAAAACATAAGCCCTATCGCGTTGTTCGTTTGAGGCCAGTACCTCGTTTCTGATTTCGAGGTTTGGAATAAAAGGCACAGTACCACTAACACGCGTTGCTCCGCCATCGGTATTTTCGGTTTCAAAATTAATTCTGAACGTATTATCATAAATGGCAATACCACGCGCAGCCGCACCAAAATAATTGCCCAAGTCTTCCCAAATCCACGTTTGTGGCACATCCTGATCGGCATAAAAAGTGGGATCAACAATGATGTTACCATTAATTGAATCAATTCCTTTTTGCTTTACCAATTCTACCCAATGTTTTAAGAAATCGCGCTTTTGACTTTCAGCCTTAAAATAGGCTGAACCCAACGTGGGGTCGCCGCCCCCCGAAATTATCAGATTACCCCTTAGGGTGCGACCTACCACAGGCCCATCTGTCCAAACGGTGGTTTCAAAACGATAATCGCTACCAAAAACCTCCAGTGCAGTAGCCGATGTGACCAATTTCAACACCGAAGCCGGTGTGACACAAAGCTGTGGAACAGTTTCAGCCAACACTTCGCCAGTATTCAAATTAACGGCATAAATACTAACTGGAGCATGTCGCAATGCCGAATCAGCACTAAACTGTTTTAACAAGGCTTGACCAGGCTTCAACTGAGCGTTCGAAACGAGGAAAAAAGCCAAAAGCCCAACAAGCAAAAAATATTTTCTGTATTTAATAAGATGAAATTTCATAAGCAATAAAGGTAATAAGCAAAATTGAGTTAATGGGCTTCATTCCTACTTTCTGTTATATACATTAAATTAGCTTTTCAAAATCGCTTACTCTATTTTTGTTTCAAGCAATAAATTTTCACCAAAAAGCTTAATATCTTTCCCCGAAAAATTACCCGACGACATAATAAGCAAATTTTTACCATTCCAGTCCATAGCTTCGAGATCGGAAAATAATTGATCGGCATCGGTATATACCTCAACTCTATTTCCGAAAGCAGTTTTGACCTGCTCGGGGCTAATCATTTCGAGTTTTTTGTGCTCAATGGTATGGGGGTTATAATATACGATGGCTTTTTGGGCAGCATCCATACATTGATCATACAATGGTAAAAATTCCTTTTTCAGACTACTAAAAGTGTGCAGCTCCATCACGGCCACCAACTCACGATCGGGAAACTGTTCGCTCACGGCTTTAGTGGTTGCTTTAAGTTTGGAAGGCGAATGGGCAAAATCGAAAAAAACCGTAGCATTATCGTTCTGAGCAATGAGCTCTAAGCGCCTAGCCGATCCCTTAAACGTTTTAATGGCTTCAAAAAACTGATTTTCGGATATCCCAATTTCGGCACAAACTAGTTTTGCACCAGCCAGATTTTGTAGGTTATGTTCACCAAAAATCTGTAACCTGATATCACCCAAAATTGTATTTACGATAGTATTATTGTTTTGAATTACATGTGATAACACGGAATAAGTCAGGGTTTTAACTCCGAGTTCTACATCACGTGCAACTTCGTGTAATAGTTCATCGCCTTCGAAATAGATCAAACACCCTCCATCGACAATACTTTTGGCAAAAAGGCTGAATTGCTTTACATACAGCTCAAAAGTTGGAAAAACGTTGATATGATCCCAGGCAATTCCAGTAAGCAAAGCTACATGCGGTCGATAATGTAAAAACTTGGGCCGCATATCGATGGGTGACGATAAATACTCATCACCTTCAAAAACGGCTACTTTCGATGTTGAATTGAGCTCAACCATGGTTTCAAATCCTTCGATATTTGCCCCAACCATGTAATCGAAATCGACCCCATGAAATTTAAGCACATGCATTATCATCGATGTGGTGGTCGTTTTCCCATGACTGCCCCCTATTACAATCCGTTTTTTATCTTTCGTTTGTTCGTATAAATATTCGGGATACGAATAAATTTTTAAACCAAGCTCTTGTGCTCTTATTAGTTCCGGATTATCGACACGTGCATGCATCCCCAAAATAATAACATCAATTTTTGAAGTGATAAAATCGGGGCTCCAACCAATTTTATCAGGCAACAAACCATGTTTTTGTAAGCGCGATTTCGAAGGTTCAAAAACCTCGTCGTCGGAGCCGCTTACTCGGTAACCTTTTTTATGAAGGGCAATGGCCAGATTGTGCATGGCGCTGCCACCAATAGCAATAAAATGAATGTGCATAATTAGGATATATTAGAACGGAATAAATGTAACATAAAAGATAATTCCGGCAAACAATAAAAAAAAATCATTGTATTTGTTTAGATTAGCACCATCGTTTTTATAAACAAAAACACCAGTTTGCTGGTTAATAATAAAATGAAATTCAAAAAAATACCATGAAGCTCTATTCAATAGGAGAACTTGAAGTTTTATCGCGAATAAAATCACACACTATCAGAGTTTGGGAACAGCGTTATGGGCTACTTGAACCTGTAAGATCGGAAGGGAACACCCGCTATTATACAGAGGAACAATTAATGAAGCTTCTTAAAGTTGCCTTATTGAATAAAAATGGGATAAAAATTTCGCACATTGCCCAATTAAACGATCAAGAACTGATTGATAAGGCCAGCGAAATAGCTCTTAGCGAGCAGTCGATCGACATTGCTGTTGAACAGTTAATGGTTGCTTCTTTAAAATTTGATCAAATTCAAATAAGCACACTTTTTAAATCGTACTTTAAACGACACGGTTTCGAAGATACTTTCGAAAAAATAATTTTCCCCTACTTAAAGGTAGTTGGAAATTTATGGGTAAACGGAAAAATAACTCCGGGGCACGAACATTTCTTCACCAATTTATGCAGATTGAAATTATTTGCTGAAGTTGAAAAACTCACTTTATCCAATTCAAAATCAACAGTAGTTTTGTTTGCACAACCCGAGTGGGATTTTCACGAGTTGGGCATTTTGTACCACATGTACCTTTTCAGAAAAGCCGGATACCTATGCACCTATTTAGGACAAGCTGTACCATCAATTGATGCGATACAAACTGCCAATACCATTAAAGCCAACTATATTATTTCAACGTTTATAGGACC